>CATLFX010000005.1 GCA_949935795.1 uncultured Oscillospiraceae bacterium | reverse complement strand
GACCCCGGAGAACAGGGGGGAGCGGTGGAGGTTGTCCCGGATCACCTGGTGCGTCCGTTCATTGGTATAGGTCAGGTAGCACACCGCCCGGTTTTCCGGGGGCGTCTGTGTGGCAAAGGAAAAGGGCACGGGGACCTCGTCCCCCGGCTGGACCTCCATTTTGGAGAAATCTACGCTGCGGCGGTTCACCCGCGGGGGGGTGCCCGTCTTGAACCGGCGGATGGACAGGCCCAGCTTGACCAGGCAGTCGGTCAGCGGCAGAGCCGCCGCCATGCCGTCAGGCCCGGAGGCCCGGGTGACCTCCCCCACGATGGTGCGGCCCCCCAGGTAGGTGCCGGTGGCTACCACCGCCGCTTTCACAGCGTAGGCGGCCCCGGTGGCGGTGACCACAGCGGACACTGCACCCTCTTCGGTGAGAATTTCCGTCACCTCCGCCTGCTTCACCCACAGGTTTTCCTGGAGCTCCAGGGTGTGCTTCATCACCTCCTGGTAGCGGCGGCGGTCCGCCTGGGCCCGGAGGGACCACACCGCGGGGCCCTTCCCCCGGTTGAGCATCCGGTACTGAATGCAGGCCCTGTCTGCGGCCCGGGCCATCTCGCCCCCCAAAGCGTCGATCTCCCGGACCAGGTGGCCCTTCCCGGTGCCGCCGATGGCCGGGTTGCAGGGCATATTGCCTACCGCGTCCAGGTTGATGGTGAAACAGAGGGTTTTCAGCCCCATCCGGGCGGCGGCCAGGGCGGCCTCAATGCCCGCATGGCCCGCCCCAATGACGGCCACGTCATACTGTCCCGCGCTGTACATCGCGTGACCTCCTTCTTGTCCCTGCGGGGACGGGGATGTTACTTTCTCTCTCGCGAGAGAAAGTAACCAAAGAGCGCGCTTAGGGGGCAATCCGCCGGTTCGGCTTCGGGAGCAAAGGGCGCTCCCTCGCTCACAGGCGGCTTTCCCCCTAAGAACCCCCTGTTACGGGGGACGCCCTATACGAGTGCTGGGCGCGTACCCTTCCGGCGCCCAGGGCCGGGATTGATTCCCCCCTATTTGTGCTGCCGCTTATCTTCTGTCACTGGACTTCCATGCGGCCCACGGGCCAGCGCCTAAATGGCCACCTTAACGGTTGATTTCCCGAACGTCTGAGCGGCCCGTCAGCCAGTCTAGGGAAACCTCATAATAATCCGCGATTCTGATTAGCGTATCATAATGAGTCTTGCAACCATCCATTTCAAGCCGCTGGTAGCTTCGTGATGGTATTCCTATTGCTTTCGCCGCTTTTTCCTGTGTGAGTTCGCGTTCCGCCCGCAACAGCTTTAGTCTATCATTAAAAATCATCTCTGTCACCTCTTGACATTCCACTATTGACGTGATATAGTAGATCACGTCAGTAGTGCGTATAATCTGGAGGAATGCAGAATGGAACCTGAAATTCCCGTGATTGTGGAAACGCTCTATCGCTATTTTGTCACCCAGCCGGACCCACGCTTTTGGCCCGATTATTTCAAAAAGGACCCCGTTCACGGCCATGGCCTCTGGGCCTTCTACCAGGGCCTGCGCCATCCGGAGGCCATCCCCCTAAGCGCGCTCTTTGGTTACTTTCTCTCGCGAGAGAGAAAGTAACGCCCCCGGCAGGGGTCACCCCTGCTTCAGGGTGACAACCGCCAGCTCCGGGCGGTTGAACACGCGGAAGCCCGCGAAGGGCACGGTGTTGTTTCCCAGGCCCCGGGACACAAACAGGGTGCTGTCCCCCACGGTGTATAGACCCGCGGTCCAGGGCGGGAAAAACCGCCGGTCAGTGCCGATGAGCCCGCCCACAAAGGGCAGGCGGACAATGCCCCCGTGTCCGTGGCCGGACATGACGAAGTCATACCCGGCGTTGGCGTATTGGCCGAAGTGGTCGTTGCGGTGGGCCAGCAGGACGGTGAACAGGCCGGGGGCCTCCCCCTGAATCCGGGCGTGCAGCTCCTCGGGGGTGATCTGGTCGGCGTAGCCGTTGGGGTCGTCCACCCCGGCCAGCACAATTTTCTCCCCGTTTTCCTCCAGCACCTGGTATTGGTTGGACAGCACCGCCACCCCGCACTGGGTCAGGAGGCTTTTCAGCTCCCGCACCGTCCCCGTGCCCAGTGCCCACTCGTGGTTGCCGGTGACGTAATAGGTTGGCGCGATGGCCGCCAGCCCCTGGGCCAGGGCGGGTACCATCTCCAGCTGGCTCTTCTGGTCGATGAGGTCCCCTGTGACCACGATGAGGCCGGGCTCCGCTGCCCGGACCAGCTCCAGCAGGTCCCGGTTTCCCTCCCCGTACTCATGGCCGTGGAGGTCGGACAGATGGGCGATCTTCAGCCCGTCAAAGGCCGGGGGCAGGCCGTTCAGCTCCGCCTCGGCCCGCGTCACTTGAAGCCCCCAGCACTGCCACTGGAACCAGGCCGCGCCCCCCGCGGCCAGCACCAGCAGGGCGATGAGCCACCGCAGGGGATGGAACCTCCTCCGGGGGCGTCGCTTTTTCCACGCCCGGTCCTCCCGCTCAGTCGTCGTCATGGAGGTAGTAGGGGCGCATCAGGCTCTTGTGCTGGGTGGAGTCCTTCTGCCGGTCGGAGCGGAGCGGGGCCTCGATGGGCCGGGGCCGGTCGTCCCGGCGGCGGCGCTTCTTCCCGGCCAGGGAGGGGGGCAGGACGGGCTCCTTTGCGGCGGGCGCGGGCGCACCTTGCTTTTTGCCCTGACGGCGGGGCTTCTGCCGGACGGGGCTCTGGGCTTGGGCCCTGTCCCGCCTGCCGGAGGCCCCGCCCTTTTGCTGGCCTTGGGCCTGTGCCTGGACCTGGGGCCTGGGGGCGGGACGGCGGGGGGCCAGCAGGCGGGCGGTGGCGTCCATAATCACGTCGGAGTCCAGAGGGCTGGGCTTATAGAAATCGGTGACGGGCACCGAGGGGTCCTGGGGCAGGGTGTCGTGGATGCGCCCCTGGCGCACGCCCCGGCTCGTGGGCTTATCCCGCAAAACCGGAGGCTCGTCTTTCAGGACGGGGGCCGGGGCCTCCTGACCGCCTCCGCTCTTTTTGCGGCGGCTTTTCTTTTTTTGCGCGTCCCCCTCCAGCGGGTCGGGCCGGGCGGAGGCGGGGGCGGCGGGCCCCTCCCCTGCTCCGGCGGATTTTTTGCGTTCCTCGGCCCGGGCTTTGTTCTCAGCGTCCTTTTGGCGGCGCTTTTCCTTGGCGGCGGCACGGGCCTCCGCGTCCTCGGCGTTCACCACCCGGCCCCGCTTGTCCTTCTGGGGCGGGTCAAAGTTCTCCATGGGGTAGGGGTGGCCCTCTACCACCGGGATGGGCCGTCCCAGCAGCTTTTCAATGGCCTTGAGCTCGTCCTTCTCGTCGAACTGGCAGAAGGAGATGGCCTCCCCCTCGTGTCCAGCACGTCCTGTCCGCCCGATGCGGTGGACGTAGGTCTCAGGCACGTCGGGCAGGTTGTAGTTGAACACAAAGGGCAGCTGGTCGATGTCGATGCCCCGGGCGGCGATGTCGGTGGCGGCCAGCACCCGCACCCGGCCCGCCTTGAAGTCGTTCAGCGCCTGGACCCGGGCGGTCTGGCTCTTATTGCCGTGGATGGCGGCGGCGGAGATGCCCCGCTTCTGGAGGTCCTGGGCGATGCGGTTGGCCCCGTGCTTGGTGCGGGAGAACACCAGGGCGGAGGAGATCTTCCGTTCCTCCATCAGGTGGGCCAGCAGCTTGGTCTTGTTGGACTTATCCACATAATACAGCGACTGCTTGATGACCTCCACCGGGGAGGAAACCGGGTCCACGGCCACACGCGCGTAGTCGTGGAGCAGGCCGTTCACCAGCCCCATCACCTCCGGGGGCATGGTGGCGGAGAAAAACAGGGTCTGCTTTTTCTCCGGCAGCAGCTTCAAAATCCGCTTCACGTCGTGGATGAACCCCATGTCCAGCATACGGTCCGCCTCGTCCAGCACGAAAATTTCAATGTGGGCCAGGTCCAGCAGGCCCTGGCCATGGAGGTCCAGCAGGCGGCCCGGGGTGGCCACCAGGATGTCCAGCCCCCTGTTGATGGCGTCCACCTGGGGCTGCTGGCCCACACCGCCGAAAATGACGGCGGAGCGCAGGGGCAGGTTGCGGCCGTAGGCCGCAAAGGAGTCCTGAATCTGGATGGCCAGCTCCCGTGTGGGGGTGAGCACCAACGCCCGGATCACCCGCGGCCTGGGCGTCCGCCCGCTGAGCCGCTGGAGGATGGGGGTAGCGAAGGCACAGGTCTTGCCGGTGCCCGTCTGAGCGCAGCCCAGCACGTCCCGCCCCGCCAGGGCGGGAGGGATGGCTTTGCGCTGGATGGGGGTGGGGTCGGTATAGCCCGCTTGGGTGAGGGCCTTCAAAATGGGGGCGGTGAGCCCCAAATCGCGGAAATTCATAAATATTCTACAGTCCTATCTTATAATCGTTGTTGTCATACTCCGCCTGCTCGCGACGCGCGGCTTTCGTCGAAGCAAAGTCCGCTCGACCTCGTTCCCGCCTTTGGCGAAAACTGCGCTCGCTCCCTTGCTTCTCCTCTCCCCACAAAGCCAAAAGGCGGCTTTGCGAGGACCCCGGTTTTGGCATTTCGGGTTCCATCCGCGCTGTTTACGACGGCTCCGCACTTCTTTTTGCCAGAGCTTCCTTCACTGTCTGCACTGTCTCCGCCAGGCTCTGGCCCCCGGCGTCCACGGTGATATGGGCGCATTTTTCGTACAGCGGCGCCCGGTACCGGTACACGTCCGCCAGGGTCTGGCCGGGGGAGAGGGCGATGCCCCGGGACGCCTGGTTGTGGATGCGCCCCTCCACATTCTCCAGGGACAGCCGGAGGTAGACCACCCTGCCCAGTCCCCGCATGTGGGCGATGGACTCCTCCCGGCACACGCAGCTCCCCCCGGGGGCCACCACCGTCCCCCGGCAGTCCAGGGAGCAAATGGCGTCCCGCTCCAGGCCCAGGAAGGCCTCCACCCCCCGCTGGTCGATGAGGGTCTGGAGCAGCTCCCCTTCCCGCTCCTGAATCAGCAGGTCCACGTCCAGGAACTTCATCCCCAGGGCCTTGGCCAGCACCACGCCCACGGTGCTCTTGCCCGATCCGGGCATCCCAATGAGGATTATATTGTCCATTCCCGCGCCCCCTCAACCGCCTGCCGCCGCAGTTTCCCAAAATCAGGGAGGCGGCATAATCATAATATTATACCAGAAAAAAACGGCGGTAGCAAGGGTGATCTTAGGGAACCTCTGAACAAATGCGTCTGCGGCGCTTTGCGGATCTTTTCCACCACAACTTCGTTGTGATTTCTTGAAATAAACACAATTATTCCTGAGAAATCCCGCCTCGTTGTGGCGAAAAATCTCTCGCAAATCGCTCTTGCCGATTTATTCAGAGGTTCCTTAAGAAAACCCGGTCCGGTTCAGGGCCCGGGCGATTCTTCTTGCGCCGCCGGGCTGTTCTATGGTATGATACTCATAAGAATTAGACAGAACGGAGGGACCATATGGACCGCGCGGAGCTAAGGCGAATCTGGAAACAGGAGGAGGACCAGGCCCACATCCACGGCTGGGACTTCTCCCACATCCGGGGGCGGTACGAGGAGGAGCACGACCTGCCCTGGGATTATTCCGCCCTTGTCCGGCAGTACCTGCGCCCGGACGCCATGCTGCTGGACTACGACACCGGAGGCGGGGAGTTCCTCCTGTCCCTGGGCCATCCACGCGAAAAAACCGCCGCCACCGAGGGCTATCCCCCCAACGTGCGGCTGTGCGAGGAGACGCTCCCGCCCCTGGGGATCGCCTTTCAGCCCTGCTCGGACCCCGCCGCCATCCCCTTTCCCGATGAAGCCTTCGACCTGATTATCAACCGCCACGGGAACTTCTGTCCGCCGGAGCTGTACCGGCTGCTGAAGCCCGGCGGGGTGTTTCTCACAGAGCAGGTGGGCGGGGACAACGACCGGGACCTGGTGGAGCGGGTGCTGCCGGGGACGGAAAAGCCCTACCCCCACCTGTATCTGTCCCGCCAGCGCCGGGAATTTGAGGCGGCGGGGTTCCATATCCTCCGGGCTGAGGAGGCCTACCGGCCCATTTTATTCTATGATGTGGGGGCCTTCGTCTGGTTCGCCCGGATCATCGAGTGGGAGTTCCCCGGCTTCTCCGTGGACCGCTGCTTTGAGCGGCTGTGCGCCTTGCAGGAAGAGGTGGAGCGGGAGGGGAAAATTCAGGGCGCCATCCACCGCTACCTGATCGCGGCGCGGAAGTGAGGAAACCGCGCGGCCGCATGATTTGCGCCGCCTGAACGTCAAGCTCAGGAGGGCGGATGTAAACCGGCAAACCCCTGCGCGGACAGCGGCCAAGCTGGACACAGTCTTCGCGAATTCACGTCAAAAAAGCAGGCGGGAATCATTCCCGCCTGCTTTTTTGACGGCAGGCAATCCATTTCAGAGTCCCGAGCGGTTTTGCACACGCCCGCGGGGATATGCGGCGCTTACAGGGTTTCCTGGAAGAACCGCTCCATGGCGGCGCCCTTCACCATGGCCTCCTCCTCCGGGTAGGACACGCCCCACTCCCGCCGGAGGGCGGTCATCAGATCCATCACGTCGGCGGTGCAGGACAGCAGCATGTCCCCCTCTCCCCGGATGGCCGCCTCCATGTCCTCCAGCTCGTACACCAGCGCGTCCGCTGTGCGGCCCGCCTGGACCGTCACCCGCGCCCCGGTGGCCGCGTCCACAATGACCGCCTCGTCCGCCCGGGGGTACTCCATGATCTCGATATACCCCTTTTCGCAGGAGATCACCGCCCGCTTGGGCTGCTTGGAGTGGAGGGACAGGGTGGCGGACACCAGCTGGCCCTCCCGGTTCATCATAGCGAGGACGGCGCTCTCGTCCACCCCGGTGGGGGCCTTGCGGACAAAGGACTTCACCTGGTCCGGGCTGGAGGCCAGGAACAGCCGGGCCAGAGACAGGGCGTACACCCCGATGTCCAGCATAGCGCCCCCCGCCAGACCGCGGTTGAAGAAGCGGTTGTTCATGTCGTAGACCTTAAAGCTGCCGAAGTTGAGCTGGACCAGGTTCACCCGGCCCAGCTGGCCGGAGGCCAGGCGCTCCCGCAGCACCCGGTACAGCGGCATGTGGTAGATGGTCATGGCCTCCGCCAGCACCACATGGTTTTCCTCCGCCAGCTTCACCGCCCGGTCCAGCTCTTCGCTGTTGAGGGTGATGGACTTCTCGCACAGCACGTGCTTGCCGTGGGACAGGGCCTGCTCCAGATAGGCCATGTGGGTGTTGTGGGGGGTGGTGAGATAGATCACGTCGATGTCCGGGTCGGTGAACATCTCATGGTAGTCGCCGTAAACCTTCTTTACGCCGTACTTTGACCCGAAGGCCGCCGCCTTCTCCTGGGTGCGGTTGCCCACCGCGTCCAGGGTTCGGCCCATGGCCTGGAGCGCCTGGGCCATCTCGTTGGCGATAACCCCGGCGCCCAGCACGGCCCAGCGCAGCTGCTTGTTTTCTTTCATGGCAAAAACCTGCCTTTCCTGATTTGTCTCAGTATATCACGCCTGCTTCTTTTTCAGCAAGCCCAGCATGAGCATACCGGCCACGGAGCCGATCAGAATGGCCGCGGCGTAGCCCAGGGGGTTGTGCATGACGGGGAAGACGAACAGTCCGCCGTGGGGTGCGGGGGCGGCGCGCAGCTGAATGCCGCTGGGACTGAGCAGATCGGTGATTCGCATAGTCGTGACTCCCTTTTGTGCTTTTATTTGATCGATTGTAATTGATTTCTGCTGTTTGAATCATAGCACAGTCATGGCCTGGTGGATATAACGCGGCCCCCACTTACCGGACAGCGCGGCATACCATCCGGCAAATGGGGGCCGTTCAAACACGGTCTCCCTGTTTTTTATTCTTCCCGCAGTGCCAGAACCTGTTGGGCCAGCTGGTCCGCCAGCCTGGACACCGCGTCAAAATCCACGTAGGGATTATAGAGCCGCTCCAGCCGGTCGTGGGCCTCCTTGGCCTGCGCAAGACCGGCTGTCCCCTCCTCCAGCAGCGCGGAGGCCACGCGCTTGGTAAAGCGCAGCCGGGGCCGGTTTAGGCGGCAGACCTCGGCGTCCGCCATAGCGTCCAGCCGCAGGCGGCGGTAGGCCCGGTGGGGCCAGGGGTCCTCCTGGGTGGAGGTGACAAAAGCCAGGGACAGGCCGGGGAAGATGAGGTGGGCCAGCCGGTCCGGCGCCATGGGGTCTGGACAGGCCACCGCGTCATGGCCCGCGGCCAGGGCGGCGGTGAGGATCGGGTCGAGCATATGGTGGGCCAGGCCGCAGCTGTCCGCCAGCTCGTATACCCGCTCCGCCTGGGCCTCCACCGTGTTCCACAGGGTAAAAGCTCCTTTGTGGGTGACGGCGGAGAGAAAGCGCTGGTCCATCCGCCCCCCGCCCTGCGCGGGACGCCTCAGCTCCCGGCTGATAATGCCCGCCGCCCGTTTGGCCAGACGCTGCTGGACCTCCGGGCCGTCCAGCAGCTCGTTCATGTCCCGGCGCAGCTCTCCCGCGGCGCCCAGGCAGCGGTATACCCGTTTGTAATGGCCCTGGTATTCCGCAGTGGCGTCCAGAATATCCCTCTTTAACGGCTGAAGCCCCGCCCGGTCATAGAAGCCGCTCAGATCTATGTAACGGTCCACCGCGCCCGGACATTGGGGTTCCACCACGTGGGGCGCGGTGCCAAAAGGACACGTTTGGGGGACAAGCTGTTTAAAATGACAGGCGTACTATGAGCCGTTCCAGCTCTCCGGCCCGTTTCTGCGCCGTTTCTTCTTGATGCCGCTGTCCTGCCGGTTGACCTGGGCCTCCTGGACGGTGCGGATGAAAGGGCTAAAAGCCCAGGCGCTTGTGATTTTGAAAAGCGGCCTGTGAAATTCACACATTGTTTACGGTTTCCCCATTGACGCGTTCATTTGCGGGCGTTATCATAGGAAATATCCTGAAAACCCCGGCCCCGAGGAGGTGAGCGCCTTATGATCCGCCGCTGTATGGTCCGCCTGATGGCCGGACGCTATGGGGGCGACCAGCTGAATTTGCTGCTGGCGGCGCTCTACATTATTTTTTATCTTGTGTATGTGTTCACCAGGCTCATCGTCTTTGAGCTCCTGGCCCTGATTCTGATCGCCGTCAGCCTGTACCGCTCCCTGTCCCGGAACCTGGAGGCCCGGCGGGCGGAAAACAATAAGTTCCTCCAATTCGTCCGGCCCATCGGCCGCCGGTGGAACACCTTCCGGTCCCGGGCCCACGACCGGGAGCACCGCTACTTTAAATGCCCCAACTGCGGCCAGCAGATGCGGGTGCCCCGGGGCAAAGGGCGGATCACCGTCCACTGCCGGTCCTGCGGGGCGGTGTTTGAGGAAAAAAGCTGAACAGCCGCGCCCCTTCCGCCTGTGCGGAGGGGGCGTTTTTTATAGGGCTGTACCGTCCTCCATCCGGCCCAGGGGGCGGTACAGAGTGAAGTACATGGTGGTGAAGCAGGCCAGCCCGCCCACCAGCTGGGACACGGCCTCGGCGGCGAACACGCCGGTGGTGCCCATCCAGATGGGCAGGATGAGGGTCAGCGGGGCGTTGACGACGGCCTTGCGCAGCAGGGAGAAAAACACCGACTGCTTTGCCCGGCCCAGCCCCACAAAGGTCCCCTGGGCCGCGAATTGCAGGGACATGAACAGGAACATGCAGAAGTAGATGCGCAGGGCGGGGATGCCCGCCTCCAGAATGTCCGGGTCGCTTTTGAAGATGTGGATAAGGGGCGCGGGGAACAGCATGGCGCACGCCCAGAAGGCCGCGGAATAGGCCACCGTCACCCCCACGGTAAACCGGATGGCCTCCCGGACCCGGCGGTACTGCTTCGCGCCGTAGTTGTAGCCCTCCACCGGCTGGGAGCCGTTGGTCAGACCCTGCACCGGCATGATGAATACCTCCCGGATGGAGTTGATGATGGTCATCACCCCCACGTAGGTGTCGCCGCCATAGCGCTGGAGGGTGGAATTGCACACCACCTGCACCAGGCTGTTGGTCATGTTCACGAAAAAGCCGGCCAGGCCCAGGGAGACAATCTTTTTGGTGCGGGCCCCGTCCAGCCGCAGGTTTTCCCGTCTGAGGCGCAGGATGGCCCTTTTCCCCGTCAGAAACGCCATGACCCAGGCCGCCGACAGGAATTGGGAAAAGATGGTGGCCAATGCCGCGCCCTGTACGCCCATGCGGAACCCGAAAATGAGGATGGGGTCCAACAGGATATTCACCGCCGCCCCCAGCAGGACGGTCATCATCCCAACCCGGCCAAAGCCCTGGGCGTTGATGAAGGGGTTCATGCCAAGGCTTATCATGACGAACAGGGTGCCCCACAGATAGATGGTCATATAGCCGTCGGCGTAGGGGAATGTGTCCGGGCTGGCCCCGAATAAGTAGAGGATGGGTTCTTTGAAGATCAGGAAAAAGGCGGTGCCCGCCGTCCCCAGGATGAGCAGCAGCAAAAAAGCGTTGCCCATCACCCGCTCCGCCTCCTGGTCATCCCCCCTGCCCCGGCTGATGGAGCACAGCGGCGCGCCGCCGGTGCCGCACAGGTTGGCAAAGCCCATCAGGATGGACACAATGGGCATGGTCACCCCCAGGCCGGTGAGGGCCAGGCTGTCGCTCTCCGGCAGGTGGCCCAGGTAGATCCGGTCCACCACGCTGTACAGCACGTTCACCAGCTGGGCCGCCGTCATGGGCAGGGCCAGATTCATGATGTTGCGGGGGATGCTCCCCCGGGAAAAGTCGTTTTGCCGGTCTGACAAGAAAAAAGCCTCCTTTTTTAAGCGGTGCTGGCTTATTATTCTAGCACAACGGGTCGAGAAAGAAAAGGAGGGTGTTCAGATGGAACAAAATGGGAACAAATGTTTTATTCTCGAAAAATAAAAGAACAAAAGTTGGAATTGGGGCTTGCATTTTATTGGAAGCAGTGGTATGATCTGATTACGCAGGGAGCGGACAGCGCCGCTCCCAGAATTTGAAGGTGGAATATTTGAAAGCCGCAAAGCGTACGCTTTGCCATCTCCAGGCCCTGCCTGGAGATGATTCCCTCTAAATGTTGCGGAGGGTCCATTGGGTTTCTTTGTCCGGGCTGAGCGGACTGGGAAATAAAAATTGTAGGAGGAAAATGATTATGCGCAAAAAGATTCTGTCTGTCCTGTTGGCGCTGTGCATGGTGCTGACCCTGCTGCCCATCGCCGCCTATGCCGCTGAGCTCACTGACGCTCAGAAGCAGGCCCTGAAGGACCAGGGCTACACCGACGAGCAGATCGCCAACGTCCTGGTCGTGGACGAGGACACCGTGATCGACGCCGACGAGGACCGCCTGGTCATCGTGGTGGGCAAGTGCACCGTCACCGTGCGGGGCGCGGCTCTGGCTACCGGCATCGTGGTGGCTCCGGGCGCCGGGGACGCCTCTATTGTCCTGGAGGCCCAGTCCAACGTGAACGCCATCGTGGTGCTGGACAAGGCCGAGGTCGTCGTGCAGCAGGATGCCCAGGCCGCCAACGTGACCGTGGCCGCTCCCGAGGCCGCTGTGACCGTGCAGGGTACCGTGCAGACCCTGGCCGTGGACAAGGCCGCTGAGAACGCCCAGGTCACCGTGGCCGAGACCGCCAAGGTGGACACCGTCAATATCGACGCCGCGGGCGTCACCGCCGAGATCAAGGCCGACACCCAGGTCGTTCTGGGCGACAACGCCGCGGACGTGGAGGTCAAGGCCGCTGAGGAAGTCAACGTGGCCGTCTCCGGCAATTCCGATGCCCTGACCGAGAGCAGCAACGTGGGCGACAAGGCCGACGAGGAGAAGAAGGACGACGAGAAGAAGGACGAGACCACCGAGGAGCCCGCGCCTGTGGATCCCGGTACTGGCCCTGAGAACCCCGGCGAGTCCGAGAAGCCTGAGGAGCCCGCTAAGCCTGATCAGGTTACTCCGCCCACGAGTGACACTAAGGTTCTTGCGGAGAAGAGCGGCAATCAGATTACTGTCACTACTTCGGCCACTTCTGGTACAGTTGCCGTCGCTATCCCTGTGGATGGTAACACCTATAAGTACTATGTGCTGAAAACTGACCAGGGTGGCAAGACCACCGGCATTGCGGAGAGCGCGGCGAAGAAGGGCAGCGAGATTAGCGGTATTGACGGGCTTAATGCTGACAGCTATTATGTGTATGTTGACCTCACCGTAGGCAGCACGGATAAAGTCATCATTTCGACCGGCGACAAGGGCGACGCCGTTGCCAAGGCGCTTGCTGACCTGAAGACTGCGACCGACAAGAAGACTCAGGCAGAGGCCGACAAGAAAACGGCGTCGGATAAGACGCAGGGTCTTACGGATAAGGTGACGGAAGAGCAAGGTAAGCTTGATGCTCTCAATAAGCTCAAGACTGATAAGGACAATGCCGATACCCTGAAGGAAAAACTTGCGAGCCTTGCGGATACCCCGAATGATGCTGATCTGAAAGCGGCAATTCTTGATCTGGAGAAAAAGCTCGGCATCGTTGGAGAGAATGCTACGGAGATCGTAGTGGACAAGGAAGCAGAAGGAGAGACCGAGGCTGTAACGACTGTGGCCGATAAACTGGCGGAGGTCGAGGAGGCGTACGAAGGCTATTCTGCGGATGCTGTTAAGGCGCAGGAAGACGCTGTTGCGCAGGCCACAAAAGCTGTTACGGATAATGCGCAGGAGATTGAGGACGCTGAAGCAGCTGCCAGCGCCGCCCAGGAGGAAATTACTGAGAATGACAAGTCTTTGACTGACACCACTGCTGAATTGAAGAAAGACGAGTGCACTGTGGAATTCAAAGAGCCTGTTGCTGAGGAGCCCGGCCCCGGCGGCAACGCCGGGGACAACAACGACACTCCCGACGCTGACCCCGCTCCCACTACCGTTGGCGATATCGAAGCCCCTAATAATTAAGCGATTCATTTTTCCCTTCCCTTTCCCCCGGACGGCCCAGCCGTCCGGGGGACCTTTTTTTGCCCAAAAAGCGCTGGAAAAAGCTGTATTTGTTGTGGAAATCCACAAGAACCCCCGGGGCCGTTTTGTCAGGATTGCACAGGGGCAAATGCAGTTTGAACGCAAATCCGCGCAGTTTGCGCAAATCGAGCCATCACGCGGGAAAAATGTGCTACACTCTCCCCATAGGGCGGGAGACAGTCCCGCCAAAAAGTGAATGAGGAGGAAGAAACAATGTTAGCTATCAACTGGGATGACGTGTGGAACGTACTATCCACCATGATTCCCCACCTGGTGGCCATCGGGATCGCGCTGGCAGCGGCCATCGTGGTCACGGTGCTGGCCGTCAAGGCCCCCAAGGACAAGAAGGGCCTGATCCGGGGCTCCGCCTGGGTGGCCGCCCTGCTGGCCGTTCTCATCGTGGCCAACCTGATCTGCACCGGGCCCATGGCCAGTATGCTGGACCTGATCAGCGAGACGTCTTACCTCACCGAGGAGACCACCGCCGAGGCCACCGACCTGGTGACCGCCATGGCCGACGAGGGCATCGTCCTCACCGAGAACAACGACGGGATGCTGCCCCTGGCCAGCGGCGCGAAGCTGAACGTGTTCGGCTGGGCCTCCACCAACCCCTGCTACGGCGGCACCGGCTCCGGCGCGCTGAACGACGCCTATCCCACCGTCACCCTGCTCCAGGGCCTGACCAACGCGGGCCTCCAGCTGAACACCGAGCTGGAGAAGTTCTACACCGACTATAAGTCCGACCGGCCCTCCGTGGGCATGTCCCAGCAGGACTGGACCCTGCCCGAGCCCAACGTGAGCCTGTACACCGACGAGATGATGAACAACGCCAAGGCGTTCTCCGACACGGCGATGATCGTCATCACCCGCGTGGGCGGCGAGGGCGCTGACCTGCCCACCGACATGGCCTCCGTGGTGGACGGCAGCTGGATTCGCCGCCAGGCCGACCGCAACGGCCAGATGCGGGGCGCGGGCTACTACAACGGCACCTATGACGACGCCCTGAACCAGGGCAATGACTGGGACGCCGGCGACCACTTCCTCCAGCTGTCCAACCGGGAGGAGGAGATGATCGATCTGGTGTGCGGGAACTTTGACAAGGTCGTCCTGGTCTACAACGGCGCGAACCCCTTCGAGCTGGACTGGATCTACGACTATCCCCAGATCAAGAGCGTCCTGCTGTGCCCCGGCACCGGCCAGAGCGGCTTCAACGGCCTGGGCCGCATCGTCACCGGCGCGGTGAACCCCTCCGGCAAGACCGTGGACACCTACGTCACCGACATGAAGGACACCCCCTGGTGGAACAACTTCGGCGACTTCAAGTACACCAACATGGATGAGTTCATCAGCGACGCCAGCAACTTTGACCCCGCCGGGTCCTCCGTCTCCTTCGTCAACTACGTGGAGGGCATCTACGTGGGCTACAAGTTCTACGAGACCGCCGCCAAGGAGGGCCTCATCAACTATGACGAGAAGGTTCAGTACCCCTTCGGCTACGGCCTGAGCTACACCCAGTTCGAGCAGGAGATGGGCCCCATCTCCGAAAGTAATGGGAACATTACCTTTGACGTCACCGTGAAGAACACCGGCTCTGTGGCGGGCAAGGACGTGGTGGAGGTCTTTGTGGACCTGCCCTACACCAACGGCGGTATTGAGAAGGCCAGCGCCAACCTGCTGGACTTCGCCAAGACCGGCCTGCTGGAGCCCGGCGCAGAGGAGAAGATCTCCTTCTCCATCCCCGTGGAGAATCTGGCCTCCTTCGACTACCAGGGGGCGGGCGCTTACGTGCTGGAGGCCGGGGACTACGTGATTTCCATCAACTCCGACTCCCACAACGTCATCGACTCTGAGACCTATACCGTGACCTCCGCGGTGACCTACGGCGAGAGCAACAAGCGCGCCAGCGACCAGACCGCCGCCCTCAGCGTGTTTGATTACGCGGAAGGCGACATCACCTACCTGTCCCGGAAGGACGGCTTCGCCAACTACGACGAGGCCACCGCCGCTCCCGACAGCTATGAGCTGAGCGCGGACGCCAAGGCCGGCTTCTTCAACAAGAACAACTATCTCACCGCCGAGGCCACCGCCGCCGACGAGGACCCCAGCGCCGCCGCCGTCACCACCGGAGCCAGCAACGGCCTCCAGCTGAAGGACCTGCGGGGCGTGAGCTATGACGATCCCAAGTGGGACCAGCTGCTGGACCAGCTGACCCTGGACGACATGAACGCCCTGATCTCCCTGGGCGGCTATCAGACCAACTCCGTGGACGCCATCGGCAAGGTCCGCACCAACGACAACGACGGCCCCGCCTCCATCAACAACAACTTCACCGGCGTGGGCTCCGTGGGCTTCCCGGCGGGCGTGATGATCGCCGCCACCTGGAGCAAGGGCCTGGCCCACGACTTCGGCGCCAGCATCGGCAAGATGGCCGACGAGATGAACACCTCCGGCTGGTACGCCCCCGCCATGAACATCCACCGCACCTCCTTCGCGGGGCGCAACTTTGAGTACTACTCCGAGGACGGCTACCTGTCCGGGGCCATGGCCGCCAACGCGGTGGCCGGGGCCAAGGAGCACGGCGTGTACTCCTACATGAAGCACTTCGCCCTCAACGACCAGGAGGGCAACCGCAACTCCATGCTGTGCACCTGGTCCAACGAGCAGGCCATCCGCGAGATCTACCTGCGGCCCTTCGAGATGTGCGTGAAGGATTCCGGCTGCGAGGCCGTCATGTCCTCCTTCAACTACATCGGCAACCGCTGGGCCGGCGGCAACAAGGAGCTGCTCCAGACCGTCCTGCGTGAGGAGTGGGGCTTCCAGGGCTTCGTGGAGACCGACTATTTCGGCGTGTACGGCTACATGAGCGCCGACCAGGCCATCCGCAACGGCGGCGACCTGATGCTGGTGGCCTACCAGACGGAGACCAACAACGTCCAGTTCCGGGACACCAACGGCGCCCAGCAGGCCATGCGCACTGCGGCCAAGAACATCCTGTACGTCACCGTCAACAGCCGGGCCTACACCGACGAGAACTACGCCAAGGCCACCGCCACTCCCATGTGGCGCACCATCCTCATCGTGGTGGACGTGATCGCCGTCATCGCCCTGGCCGCCATTGAGTTCGCGGTGTTCCGCAGCTACAAGAAGAAGAAACAGAACGTCTGATCCCAGACGGCGCGGTAAAATTCCGCGCAACGCGGCACAATAGACCAAGAGCCCCCCGCTCCCGCCCTCCGGCGGGGGCGGGAGGCCGGGAGAGCCCTGAACAAATCCCGGGACCTCTTTCCCCGGATTTGTTCAGCGCTTTCGCAGGACAGTGACAAAATCCACATTTTTTATAGGAATAAAACCAGTGAGGAGGAATTGGTTTGAAACACGCTGACATCATCAAGCAAATGACCCTGGAGGAGAAATGCTATCTCTTCTCCGGCAAGGACTTCTGGCAGACGCGCAGCGTCGAGCGGCTGGGCGTGCACAACATGACCCTGTCCGACGGCCCCCACGGTATCCGCAAGCAGGAGGGGGCCGGGGACCAGCTGGGCCTGAACGGCTCCCTGCCCGCCACCTGCTATCCCACCGCCGCCACCATCGCCAACAGCTGGGATCCGGCCCTGGGCGAGGAGATCGGCGAACATCTGGGCACGGAAGCCGCCTCCCAGGGGGTGGGCACCCTGCTGGGGCCGGGGCTGAACATCAAACGTTCCCCCTTCTGCGGGCGCAACTTTGAGTATTTCTCCGAGGACCCCTACCTGGCGGGCAAAATGGCGGCCAGCTACGTGCGCGGCATCCAGAAGAACGGCGTGGCGGCCTGTCCCAAGCACTTCGCCGCCAATTCCCAGGAGCTGCGGCGCATGGCGTCCGACTCCGTCATGGACGAGCGGACGCTCCGTGAAATTTACCTCACCGGCTTTGAGATCGCCGTGAAGGAGGGCCGCGCTAAGTCCATCATGTCCTCCTATAATCGGATCAACGGGGTTTACGCCAACGAGAACCCCCATCTCTTGCAGGAAATCCTCCGGGACGAGTGGGGCTTCGACGGCTTTGTGGTGTCCGACTGGGGCGCCTCCAACGACCACACCGAGGGCGTGGCGGCGGGCTCCCACCTGGAAATGCCCACCACCGGCGGCGACTCCGATCTGGAGCTCATCGACGCGGTGAAGTCCGGCAGGCTCAGCGAGGAGCTGCTGGACCGGCGGGTGGATGAGCTGCTGGACGTGATTTTGTCCGTCACCGGCTCCATCAAGAGCCTGGAGGGCAAGCCCTTCGACGTGGGGAAGCACCACGCCATGGCGGCGAAGGCCTCCGAGCAGTCCATCGTGCTGCTGAAAAATGAGGGGAACATCCTGCCCCTGAAGAAGGGCGCGAAGGTGGCCGTTATCGGCGAGTTCGCCCAGAAGGCCCGGTACCAGGGGGCGGGGTCCTCTGTGGTCAACCCCACCAAGCTGGACAACGCCATGGATGTCATCAAGAACTTCGATTTGGACGTGGCGGGCTTTGAGCCGGGCTATCCCCGCTCCGGCAGGGGCAGCGCGGAGATGCAGGCGAAAGCCGTGGAGCTGGCGAAAAAAGCGGATACCGTCCTGCTGTACATCGGCCTGGACGAGATCAGCGAGTCCGAGGGCCTGGACCGGGCCCACATGAGGCTGCCCCAGAGCCAGGTGGATTTGATCGAGGCCGTGGCGGCGGTGAACCCCAACGTGGTGGCCGTCATGTCCGCGGGCTCCGCCGTGGAGATGCCCTGGCTGCCCAAGGTCAAGGCCCTGGTCCACGGCTACCTGTGCGGCCAGGCGGGGGCTTCCTCCGTCCTCAAGGTCATCATGGGTGAGGTGAACCCCTCCGGCAAGCTGGCGGAGAGCTATCCCGTCAAATATGAGGACGTGTCCTCCGCCCCCTACTTCCCCGCCAAGGAGCGCACCGCCGAATACCGGGAGAGCCTCTATGTTGGCTATCGGTACTTCGAAACTGCCAACGTCCCCGTCCTGTTCCCCTTCGGGTTTGGGTTAAGCTACACCACCTTTGAGTACAGCAATCTGGTGGTTTCCGAAAAGGAGGCCAGTTTCACCCTCAAAAACACCGGCAAAATGGACGGCGCGGAGGTGGCCCAGCTGTACGTGTCCAAGACGGACGGCGAGGTGTTCCGTCCCGCCAAGGAGCTCAAGGGCTTTGCCAAGGTGTTCCTCAAGGCCGGGGAGTCCAAAAAGGTCACCATCAAATTGGACGACAAGGCGTTCCGCTACTTCAATGTGGACACCAACCGGTTTGAGGTGGAGGGCGGCGATTGGACCGTGATGATCGGCGCCTCCGTGGCGGACATCAAGCTGTCCGGCACGGTGGCCGTCCAGGGCACCGGGGCCAAATCCCCCTATAACAGGCAGAAGCTGGCCAAGTATTTCTCCGGCGATATCAAGAATATCTCTGACACGGAATTTGAAGCCCTGCTGGGCCGTCCCATCCCCGACGGCCACTGGAGCGGCATGCTGGACATGAACGACGCCATCTGCCAGCTGTACTACGCCAAGAGCTGGCTGGCCCGGCGGGTGTACGGCATCATGACCAACATGCTCAACAAGAGCATTGAGAAGGGCGAGCCCGACCTGAACATCACCTTCATCTACAACATGCCCTTCCGGGGCATCGCCAAGATGGCGGGGGGCATATGCACCATGGAGATGGCCGAGGGCATCCTCACCATCTGCAACGGCCACTTCTTCAAGGGTCTGGGCCGGGTGATCGGCGGGTTCTTCCGCTCCGGCAAGAAGCGCAAGGCGGCAAACGCCATCCATTGATTGAAAGAGGAGGAGAGACCATGAAATTCTGGAATGATTTTGCGGAGAAGCACCCTGGAGCGGCTAAATGGATTCGGGAGGGCGGCCTGTTTGTCATTGTCAGCAACCTGATTACGGTGATGAAGTATTTTATCCTCCAGTTCCTGCCCGCGGCCTTCACCAGCCTGTCCAATGTGGAGTTCGGCTGGCCGGGCATCCCCATCACCCTGTTTGGAGAGACCTTCAAGTGGAACATCTTCGGCTACGACGTCGAGCACGGCGGACTGGGCTACTTCATCGCCTACATGATCGCCATGGGGATCGGCGAGATCATCAACTTCCCCATCCAGAAGAATTTTGTCTTCCGCAGCAAGGGCAACCTGGGCAAGCAGATCGCCTGGTATGTGGTGGCGTTCATCATCATCAACTGCATCGTCAACTCCATCAACTGCATCTGGGTGGCGGTGGCCGGACTGTTCGTCCCCGACTTCATCTACAACATCGGCACCACGGTGCTCAACGGCGGCATCTCCATGATTATCTTCTTCTTTGTCAATAAGATCATCTTCCCCGAGGGGGAGGCCAAGAAGGCGGCCTGAGCGCCTCAGACAGCAAAAAAAGACCTTGCCGGATGTTCCCCGGCAAGGTCTTTTTCGCGGTCAATCCGCGTCCATCTCGTGGTCCAGAATCCGGCCCGTGGCCGCGTCGATCTTGTACTCATATTCCGTGCGGCCCTGGCGGAACTCCAGCTCATACACCATCTTGCCGTGGTCCCGGTCCATGGAGGCGTGGGTAAAGGCGGCTTGGGCGGCGGTGAGCCCCGCGTGCTCCAGGGCGATGGCCTTGGCCCGGTCCATGCCGATGTAGGCGGAGCCGCCGGAATTCTGCCCCGGCCCGGCGGTCTGGAAGGCCTCCGCGCTCCGGCTGTACACCGCGCCGGTGGCGGCCAGAATCTCGTACTCGTATTCGTGGGTGGCGGTGTGGAACTCGATGTCGTAGACCAGTTTGCTATCCTCATAATCCTGCTCCGCTTTGGTAAAGGTGGCCTGAGCGGCGGATACCCCCGCGTCCCCCAGGGCGGCGGCCTTGGCCTGCTCCAGGTCCACGCCGGCGGCAGGGGCCGGGGCGGCGCTGGGTGCGGGAGCCTTTGTAGGCGGCGTTGAAGGGGAGGGGCGCTGGCTCTGGGCCGGAGCCGCGCTCTCGGGTGGGAGGCTGGGGCCGGAGCTGGGATAGACAAAGGTCTCCTTCTCCATGGCCCGGACCTCTCCGCTGTTGGCGTTGAGCTTGTACTCGTACTGGGCGGCCTGGGTGCGGAAGCGGAACTCATACACCCAGATGCCGTTGTCCTCGGCCAGGGCCTCCCGGCTGACCTCGGCTTCCTCCTCCGACACCCCGGCATCCGCCAGGGCCAGGGCGCGGGCCTCGTCGATGGTCAGGGCGGGGACCAGTCCCACCAGTCCGGCGCTTTGGGCGGGGTCCTCCGAGGGAACGGGGGAGGCGGATTCCTCAGGGACAGCGGACGACGCCCCGCTCTCCGCCGGCGGGGCGTCCCCCTCCGGGCCGGTTCTCGGGGCCCGGACAACGTATACAATGATGGCGGCCAGGGTGGCCAGGGCCACCAGACCGCACAGAACGGCGGTCCGGACCTTTTGGGGTGTGTTCAACAGGGTCTTCCAATCCGGCATAGATGTATCTCCTTTCGGCCTATGGGGCTGTGTCCATTATAACAGGTTTTTCAGGAAAGTGGCAATCCAAAATGTGTATTCTGTCTGTTAAAGTATTGACAACCCTCCGGGTTTCAGGTAGACTTTACCACAGTGCACAACAGCTCGGACGGCTTCCGGCCGGAAGCGCCAAAATTGTGGAAAAGGAGATTTTATCATGCTGAAAAACAAGACGGCCGTCGTCACTGGCGGCACCCGGGGCATCGGCTTCGCCATCGTCAAAACCTATCTGGACAACGGGGCAAACGTGATGGTGTGCGGCTCCCGCCAGGAGACCGTGGACAAGGCCCTGGCCCAGCTCACCCAGTACGGGGACCGGGTCATGGGCGCCTGCCCCGACCTGTGCGACCCGGAGGCGGTGGGCGCGGCCTTTGCCGCCGCCAAGGAGAAGTTCGGCAGTCTGGACGTCCTGGTGAACAACGCGGGCATCTCCTCCCGGACCAGCCTGTACGACTACACGGTGGAGGAGTTCGGCAAAATCTTTGACCTGAACGTGAAGGCGCTGTTTGTGTGCGCCCAGGCGGCAGCCCGCATCATGAAGGCGCAGGGCGGCGGCGTGATCCTCAACACCAGCTCCATGGTGTCCGAGTTCGGCCAGCCCTCCGGCAGCGGCTACCCCGCCTCCAAGTTTGCCGTCAACGGCCTGACCCGTTCCTGGGCCCGGGAGCTGGCCAAGGACCAGATCCGGGTGAACGCGGTGGCCCCCGGCGTCACCGCCACCGACATGGTGTCCGCCCTCCCCAAGGAGATGGTGGACCGCATCTCCGCCGGTATCCCCCTGGGCCGGGTGGGACAGCCCGAGGACGTGGCCAATGCGTTCCTCTACCTGGCCAGCGACCAGGCCGGCTATGTCACCGGGACCGTGCTGAAGGTGGACGGCGCGGCTATGACCTAAAAGAAGCGCGGAGCCGTCGTGAGCAGCGCGGATGGGCCTTGGAATGCCAAAGCCGGGGTCCCCACAAAGCCGGTCTTTGGCTTTGTGGGGAGAGGAGAAGCAAGGGAGCGAACGCAGTTTTCGCCACAGGCGGAAACGAAGCAGAGCGGACATTGCTTCGACGAAAGCCGCGCGTCGCGAACAGGCGCAGCGTGACAACGGAGAAGCGCGACCACCCCCGGCGGGTCCCGCCGGGGGTGGTTTTGTGTCCCGGAGGCGAGGAATATGGAGCTTGCCCCGACGACGCAACTGACAGTTGCTAAAATTTCCAAGGTGCGTTGGTTGCCTTTTCCCGGGGAAACCGCTAAAATGAGCCCCAGAGAGGAGGCCGGACCAATGACCTTGGCGGAAAAAATTACGGCTCTGCGGGGGGAGCGGAAGCTGTCCCAGGGGGACCTGGCGGAGAAGCTGGAGGTGTCCCGGCAGTCGGTAAGCAAATGGGAGACGGGCCAGTCGGTGCCCGAGCTGGATAAGCTCATCAGGCTGGCGGACCTGTTCGGTGTGAGCGTGGACGCGCTGGTGCGGGAGGGGGACGCGCCCCAGCCCGCCCCGGAGCCGCCCGAGGCGGACGCGCCCCCGACGGCGGAGCCGGAGACGAAAATCGTCTATGTGGAGCGCCCCCCGCGGTACACGCCGGTCCAGCTCCTGGGAATCATTCTGATCGCGGGCGGGCTGGTCATGATACTGGCCGGTCCCTTCACGGGGACCGACCCGCTGCTGTTCATCGGCGGAGCGCTGGCCATTCTGGGCCTGACGCTGCTGCTGCCCGTGTACACCGCTTGGCTGGGCTTCAAACGCTGGCGGCGCCCCTGAGTTGAGAAAATCCGGCGGCGGCGTGACACGCAGGTGTCACGCCGCCGTTTTTTCATATGGAGGGGGTCTGAGCCGTCCGGCGCAGGGCGGGCCTCAGCACGCTGATCCTGGGCAGCAGCTTGAGCAGCGGCGTGCCCAGCGCATAGCACACCAGGGCCTCGGCGGGGATGAAGGTGAGGGCGTTCCAGCCGCAGGCCGTCCAAAAGGCCGAGTTCACCGCGCCCACCTCCGTCCAGGCCCACATGGGGGACAGGATCAGGGCGTTGACCAGGATGGGGGGCAGGGCGGCCAGATACCACCGGGGCATCTTCATGGTGAGCACGCCGGCGATGGCGGTGGCCAGGGTGCCGAACAGCCAGTCCAGGGGGCCGAAGGGGGACAGCAGGTTGGTGAGGAAGCACCCCGCCACCAGTCCCGGCGCGGCGGCGGGGAACAGGAAGGGCAGGACGGTGAGGGCCTCGGCGAACCGGCACTGGAACACCAGGAAGTTCAGGCCGAAGATGTTGGCGAAATAGCCCATCACGGTGTACAGCGCCGCCGTCATGGCGGCAATGGTCAGGTCGCGGACAGAAAATTTGCGCATAAAAATACCTCCAGTTTATATTTAGAGTGCCAGCGCATTGGCACAGCGGCGGGCGTTCCTTCCGGGCGGGAACGCGCTTTCCCGCCCGCGGCTCTCTGCCCGCCGGTTGGACCGAAGTGGAGATCGGTCGGAGGTATTGTACCACAGTCTGAAACCCGTGTACAGCAAAAGTTTTTCTGAGGGCAAAAAAAGCGGCCCCGTTGGGGGCCGTTCACGGTTCCTCGGGCAGCTTTCCCAGCAGCAGCGCCGTCCCGGCCTGGGCCAGCAGCAGGTCCGGGGAGGAGCCGTCCCGGGGCAGGATCAGCTCCTGGCGCTCCACCGCCCTGCCGTCCAGGGAGACGAACTCCCGCTGGACCGCCACCGAGGCCCGTCCCTCGTCCAGGCTGGACAGGGTGAGGGTGTTCCGGCTGGACGCACCGTAGCTGAGCACCGTCCCGGCGGGGAGCAGCCGGGTGAGGGCGGACCGCCCGCCGGGCAGCAGGGCGGTGCGGCAGTTGAGGGTGCCCGCCCCCGCCCAGCCGGTGGCCCCGGGGGACACCACCAGCAGGTCCAGGGGGGTGCCCGCCAGCAGGGCCGGGTGGCGGCAGGCCCGCACCAGGGCGGGTATCCCCTGGGCCAGGGCGCTCACCCGCTCCGCCAGTCCCTCGTCCCGCTCCCACACGCCGATCTGCCACATGGCGTCCGCCTCCCTCTCTGTATGTACGCCAGGGAATAGTGTGCGCGGAACGGAGGATTTTATGCGCGGCTATCCCAAAGCGGGCCTGTGTGCCTATCCTCGCGCTTCTTTTCGGTGGGTAAACAGCACATAATTCAGCACGTTTCCCATGATGAGGATGTTGCCGCACAGGTACAGCCACACCAGCATGATGATGACCGAGGCCAGCGAGCCGTAGATCAGGGAGTACCGGGTGGAGTTGCCCATGAGGAAGGAGAAGATCATGGAGGCGACGGCCAGCGCCACCGACGCGCCGAAGGCTCCGGGCACCACCGGGGGCCGGGGCTTGTCCAGCGGCGCGGCGAAGCGGTAGAGCAGGAGGATAAACAGGAACACCATGCCGAACAATAAAAGGTATTTCACCCACTGCCAGGTGCCGAAGCGGTCCACCAGGTCCTCCAGCCGGAGCACCTGGCCCAGCAGGTGGAAAAACCAGTTCCCGGTGACCACCACCGCCAGGGACAGGTAGATGGTGGCCAGCAGGAGGACGGAGAAAAGAATGCTGGCGATGAGCTGTCCGATGCCCCGGAAGGTGGCCCGCCCGTACAGCTCCCGCATGATGTTCATCAGCCCCCGCACGGCGGCGGAGGCAAACAGGATGGTGAGGAACGCCCCGGTGAACAGCATGGTGGAGGACTGATTGGTGTCGATATAGGTGAGATAGTCCTGGAAAATGACCAGCACTCCCTCCGGCAGGAAGGGGTCGGCGTGGTCCATGAGGGAGGACAGGTCCAGGTGCAGCTCGTTGACGAAGGCGGAGATGCAGATCATAATGGGGAAAAAGGTGAGGATGAGGAAATAAGCCAGCTCGGCGGCGGCCCGGCTGACGCACTTGGAGAAATAGACGTCCACCACGTCCACCACAAAGCGGATGGGCGGGTGGGCGCGGAGCAGCTTGTCCAGCTTGTTTTTCACAGTGTTCCCCTCCCATCGATTGTTTGCCAATTATACCAGAAACGGGAGGAAATGACAACCGAAAATAATGCCGAACGACGGCGAACGGCGGGCCAGCGGTACACTTTGGGCGGATGTGCCGCTCTGTCAGGCGTTGACAGGGGTGCGCCTGCGGTCAGTACGCAGCCAGTGCGGGCCCGCCGGAGGCCCCCCTGGCCGGGGGTCATTCAAGCAGCATAGTTAAATCTTCCACAGACAGCGACGGGTTCAGCGCCATGCTGACGGCGTAGCCCAGCGTCTTGCCCATGTCGGCCACCCGCTGGTCCACCTCCCGGGGGGTGACAAAAAAGCTGCCGCCGTCGGGGAGGTCTCCCCGGTCCAGCTCCCTTCTGCCCGCCCGCTCCAGCAGGTCCAGGGCCAGGGTGGTCCCGTCCACCACCGTGGGCACCCCCACGGTGAACACCGGCACCCCCAGACTGTCCCGGTCCAGGGCCTCCCGGTGGTTGCCCACCCCTGAGCCGGGCACCACCCCCGCGTCGGACAGCTGCACCGTCCGGCACAGCCGGTCCAGCGAGCGGGAGGCCAGGGCGTCTATGGCGATGACGCAGGCGGGCTTCAGCCGCCCCGCCAGGGCCTGGGCTACCAGGCTGCTCTCCATGCCGGTGGAGGCCAGCACCCCCGGCGCGGCGGCGGCCACCGGGCGCAGGTCCCCGAAGTGCTCCGGGACCTGTTCCACCAGGTGGCGGGTGACCAGCAAATGGTCCACCGCCAGGGGGCCGATGAGGTCGGGGGTCACCGCCCGGTTGCCCAGCCCCACCACCAGGGCGGGGCCGGACTCCGGCAGCAGGGGGCGCAGGGCCTCCGCTACCACCCCCGCCGCCCGCTGAAAGGCGTTCTCCTCCCGGCGGAGCAGGCCGTCCAGCTCGATGGTGATATAGGTGCCCTGGGGCTTGCCCAGGGCCTGGGCCCCCTCCCTGCTGGAGACGGTCACGGTGGTGACGGGAAAGCCGTCCCGGTCCTCCTCCTGGGCGCGGACGCCGGGGAGGGAGGCCGCGTCCCCCGCTCCCTCCCGCCAGAGCTGGTGGGCCTCCACGGCCAAATCTGTGCGGCGCTGGGCCATAAAAAACTTCCTTCCATACCAGATGTTGCGGCTGATTCAGCCGTCCGCCCCTATTTTTCGCCGGAAGAAAAATTCCTATGCGAAAAATAAAAAAGGTGTTGCATTTTTACCCTTTTCATGTTAGAATACATATCTGCGACGGGAAACCGCAACCAGAAATCAAAAAAATCGGAGGAGGTGTTTGGTTTGCCCAATATCAAGTCTGCCAAGAAGCGCGTCCTGGTCAATGCGACGAAGGCCGCCCAGAACAAGGCGCAGAAGTCCGCCCTCAAGACCAACCTGAAGAAGTTTGAGGCCGCGGTGGCCGGCGGCAACCGCAGCGAGGCCGATGCCGCATATAAGGTGGCCGTCAAAGCTGTGGACCAGGCCGCGGCCAAGGGTCTGCTGCACAGCAACAACGCTGCCAACAAGAAGAGCGCCATGACTTTGAAGCTGAACAAGCTGGCGTAAGGATGTGCTGACAAAAACCGTCTGCTTTGGCAGGCGGTTTTTTCGTTTAAGGAGGAGGACGCGATGGAGCGTTCATTTGCCCTGGTGGAGGCGGCGGTCTCCTGCGGCTCCCCCACCCGGGGGACCGAGGGGGCTTTCGACGCCCTGGTGGGGGCGGGGCTGGCCGCCGCCTTTGGGGACGCCCGGCTGCTGCCTATGGAGAAGCTGGCCCCCTGCCCCCGCTGGCCCGAGGGCCTGCGCCATCTGGACACGGTGATGGAGGTGTGCCGCCGCCTGCGCACCGGCGTGCTGGACGCCCTGGGGCGGGGGGAGTACCCCGTGGTCATCGGCGGGGACCACTCCTGCGCCATGGGCACCCTGGCGGCGCTGAGGGAGTTCTACGGGGCGGAGGAGCTGGCCGTGGTGTATGTGGACGCCCATACCGACATCAACACGGAAAAAACCTCGGAGAGCGGCTGCATCCACGGCATGGATCTGGCCGCCGCCTGCGGGCTGTGCTGTGACGCCCTCACCGTGGGGCGGAACCGGGTGAACCTGCTGGGGGAAAACCTCCATTTCATTGGGGCCCGGAGCATCGACCCGCCGGAGTACGGCATTGTGGAGCGGGTGGGGGCCCACCTGCACACCGCCGGAGCGGTGCGGGAGCGGGGGCTGGAGGCCGTCCTGGGCCAGGTCCTGCCCGCCCTGGAGGGGAAGCGGGTCCACATCAGCTTTGATGTGGACGTGCTGGACCCGGCGGAATTCTCCGCCACCGGCTACAACATCCCGGAGGGGCTGACCCTGGCCCAGGTGGAGCGGATCTTGCGCGCCGTGCTGGACACGGGGCGGACCTGCTCCTTCGAGTGCGTGGAGTACAACCCGGTGCTGGACCCCGGGGGCCGGGACCTGGGGGCCCTGATGAAGCTGCTCCGGGGCGTGGCAGACAAATTGAGATAGCAAAACATCCCTCTCCCACACAGCGGGAGAGGGATGTTTGTTTAACGCAGCCGCAGGTCGTCCCCGTAGAAGGTGAGCTCCCGGTACAGCCCGGCCAGCCGGGAGCCGATCTGGGCCCCGTACCGGTTTCCGATGTCCTGGGTGGACAGGTTGGAGGAGATGATGGTGTGCTGTCCAGCCTGGAGACGGCTGTTTACCAGCTCGTACAGGCTGGACCGGGCGGAGGGCAGGTCCTGCTCGCTGCCCAGGTCGTCCAGGATCAGCAGGTCGCAGTTTAGATAGCGCCGGGCGGCCTCCCGGGCCTGGCGCTCCTCCTCCGGGGACCGGCTGAACCGCCGTGCGGACAGGGCGTCAAAGATGTTTCCGGCGGAGTCGTAGGCCACGGAGAAGCCCCGGCGGGTTACCTCCCTGGCGACGCAGCCGGACAGGTAGGTCTTGCCCAGCCCGGTGCCTCCGGACAGCAGCAGGTTTTGCAGGGGGTAGCGGGGGAACTGCCGGGCGTAGCCCTCGCACACCTGGACCACCTGGCCCATCTTTTCCCTGGGGGAGCGGTCCTGGCCGCCCCAGGGCCGGTCGCTGTACACGTCCAGCCGCAGGCGGTCGAAGTCCTGGTCCTCGGCGAGGTGCATGACGGCGGTGAGGGCCTTCAGCTGCTCCTGAGCGCACAGCTCCTTGAGGCAGGTACACATTCCGCTCTCCACCCACCCGGTGTCCCGGCATTTGGGACAGGCGGGGGCGCCGTCCAGGGCGGCGGGGTCACAGCCCAGCGACCCCATGAGCCTGGCCCGCTCCCCCTGCAGCGCCTCGTTCCGGGCGCGGATGGCGGCGATCTCCGGGCCGTCCGCCGCCACCGGCTTGCCCCCCGCCGCCAGCAGGGCCAGATCCGCCATGGTGCCGCGCAGGGCGGCGTCCACCTCCCTTAGCCGGGGACAGCGGGCGTACAGCTCCCGCTCCAGCTGGAACCGGCGGCGCTCCCGGTTGTCCCGGCGGCGCTCCAGCCGGGCCACGGCCCGCCGGACAATGTCTGCCTCGTAAGCCATGTCAGACCCCCTCCTTCTTCTGCTGGGCTAGGAACTCGTCCAGCCAGTCGTTGTTTTTCTGGATGCGCTCCTGGCTGGGCTGGAAGTCCTGGG
Source organism: uncultured Oscillospiraceae bacterium (assembly GCA_949935795.1). Classification (GTDB taxonomy): domain Bacteria; phylum Bacillota; class Clostridia; order Oscillospirales; family Oscillospiraceae; genus Enterenecus. The sequence goes on along the minus strand of CATLFX010000005.1, from coordinate 57,493 downwards.
ACTGGGCCGGGGCGGGCTTGGGCCGCGGGGAGGGCCTGTCCCCCGCCTCCACCTGGGCCAAGGTCCGATAGCCCGCCTGGTGCCAGGACTGCAGGATTTTGTTCATGTAAGGCCAGTTCATGGCCTTTTTCTGGTACACCGTCCGCTCGTAGGCCAGCCGGATCAGCTCGTCGCTGACCCCCATATCCACCCAGGCGGCGATGTACTCCCGCTCCCGCTCCACGGCGGGGCGGCGGTCCGTCACCCCCACCGCCTGGAGGATGTCCCACTCCCGCTGGTCCACCCCCTCCTGGCGGCGCAGGTATTCCTCCGCCCGGTCCAGGGGGTCCACCCCCAGCCGTTTCCATGTGAAGGCCTCACGCTGGACCTGGGGCATCCGGGGACAGGCGACGGGGTTGTTTTTCAGCCGCCGCTCCCGGCGGATGGCCCAGCCGGTGAGCAGCAGAATCACCTCCGGGGGCAGGCCCAGGTGGTCATACATGGTGTACAGGCATTTCAGGTCGTTGTCGGTAAACACCCGGCCCAGCATGCCCTCCAGCTCCCGGCACAGCCCCCGGAACTGGGGTTCCCGCTCCTGGGCGGCGGTGAGCTCCTCCCGGCTGTACTCGGGCAGGCGGTCGTCCTCCTTCGGGGGAGGGGGAGCGGGGGCCGCGGCGGGAGGCGGGGCCAGCTTTAAAGAGGCCAGCCGCTCCCAGGCGGGGAGAAGGCGGCTGTCCGCCCAGCGCAGGCGGGCGGCGGCCTTGGCCCCGTCCCCGCCGCACTCCAGCAGGGCCAGGTAGAGCAGGGCCCCGTCCCCGTCGCCGGACTCCACCAGCAGGCGGGCCGCCTGGGCGGACATGGACAGTATTTCGCTGGGCAGCAGCAGCGCGGACATGGGCGCACCTCCTCTTGTTTGCCTCCGGCGGCCTACTTTTTCTTTGTAAAGAAAAAGGAGGCAAAAAGAAACTTTTGGACCGGGCGTTTGCAACGCCCGGTTACATGGAACTATTATTCTACAGGAAAACCGGCAAAAAATCAATCCCCCCGCCTGCCGGCGGGGGGAAAGCAATCAGTCAGCAGTTCCATAGAAGTAGTTTAAAAGTCTTTCTTTTTGCTTCTTTTTCTTTCTTCAGAAAGGAAAAGAAGGACCTGGCCCTTTATTTCAGCGGAAGTACAGCGCCCCGGAATCAAAGATGGGCTGGAGCTTGTCGCCGGGGATATTTTTCGCCACGAACTCGCCCCGCCGCTCGGAGTGGCCCATTTTGCCGAACACCCGGCCGTCGGGGGAGAAGATTCCCTCGATAGCGCACACCGAACCGTTGGGGTTTACCGAGATGTCCATGGAGGGTACGCCCTGGGCGTCCACGTACTGGGTGGCCACCTGGCCGTTGGCGATGAGCTGGTCCAGCACCGCCTGGGGGGCCGTGAAGCGGCCCTCGCCGTGGGAAACCGGGATGGCATGGAGGTCACCCACGTGGCTGAGCAGCATCCAGGGGGACTTGACGGAGCACACCCTTGTGGTGACGTACCGGCTCTGGTGCCGCCCGATGAGGTTGTAGGTCAGGGTGGGGCTGTTCTCGTCCACCGGGGTGATCTCGCCACGGGGCAGCAGCCCCAGCTTCAACAGCGCCTGGAAGCCGTTGCAAATGCCCAGCATCAGGCCGTCCCGGTGCTTCAAGAGGTCGTGGACCGCGTCGGTGAGGCGCGGGTTGCGGAAGAAGGACACAATGAGCTTGGCGGAGCCCTCCGGCTCGTCGCCGCCGGAAAAGCCGCCGGGGAGGAACACGATCTGGGCCTTTTTAATGGCCTGTTCCAGCTCCAAAGCGGACTGGGCCAGGGCGTCGGGGGTCAGGTTGCGGATAACTACCGTCTCCGCGTCCATCCCTGCCCGCAGGCAGGCGCGCACGGAGTCGTATTCGCAGTTGGTGCCGGGGAACACGGGGATGACCACCTTCGGCCTCGCGATTTCGCCGTCGAACACGGCGGGGGAGCGGCGGTCCCAAGTGATGGGTTCAACGGGCTCGGACGTGCCCGCCCTGGTGGGATAGACCTCCTCCAAAACGCCCTCGTTCAGCTTTAACAGCTCGTCGATGGGGGCGGAGTCCTCGCCCTCGGGGCAGTTGGGCCAGTCCCCGCTGTGGTACAGGGTGATTGTGGGCTCTTCAGTGGTCACGCCCAGGCGGATGGCGTTGGGCACGTCCACCTCCTCCGTGAGCTCGGCGACGACAGCGCCCTTTTCCGGGGCGTACCAGGATACCTCCAAATCCGGGTCGGCCTTAAAGCCGATCCGGTTGCCGAAGGACATGTTCATCAGGCCCTCGGCCACGCTGTGCTCCACCGCCCAGGCGGCGCGGACCTTCCCCTCCTGGGCCAGCTGGTGGAAGGCGTCCCACGCCTCCTTTAACACCTCCGGCTTGCCGCCGGCGAAGGCGTACACCGGATGCCCCGCCTCCTTGAACTCGGGGGAGAGCACGTCCGACGCCTTGACGGGGGCGATGGCGAAAGAGATGAGGGTGGGGGGCACGTCCAGATCCAGGAAAGAGCCGGACATGGAGTCCTTGCCGCCGATGGCGGCGCAGCCGTAGCGAAGCTGGGCATCCAGCGCCCCCAGCAGGGCGGAGAAGGGCTTGCCCCAGCGGGCGGGGGCGTCCCGCAGCTTCTCAAAGAACTCCTGCATGGTCAGGTAGGCGTCGTGGTAGTCCGCTCCTGCGGCCACAATTTTGGCCAGGGAGACCGTGACGCTGGCCCGGGCCCCCACGAAGGGGGAGGCGGACAGCCACTCCGGGTCGCAGCCCCAGGCCATCACGCTGGCCTGGCCGGTCTCCTCGCCGGGCATGGTGGGCAATAGAGCCGCCATGGCCTGGGCGGGGGTGGTCTGGGTCCTGCCGCCGAAGGGCATGAGCACCGACCCAGAGCCGATGGAGCCGTCGAACCGCTCCACCAGCCCCCGGCGGGAGGCGCACTTCAGACTGGCCGCCATTTCCCGCAGGCTTGTGAAATCGTGGCCGGGCAGGGGGTTGTGGTCCCACTCCGGGACGGACGCCTTGGCGTGCTTCACCGCGCCGTTGGTATTGAGGAAATCCCGGCTCAAATCGGCGATGGTCTGGCCCTTCCAGGTCATCACCATCCGGGCGGCCTCGGTGACCACCGCCACCCGGTAGGCCTCCAGGTTTTCCGCCTCCGCCATGGCGATGAACTGCTCCTCGTCCTCTGCGGCCACCACCACGGCCATGCGCTCCTGGCTCTCGGAGATGGCGAGCTCCGTGCCGTCCAGGCCGTCGTACTTTTTGCGCACCGCGTCCAGGTCAATTTGCAGGCCGTCGGCCAGCTCGCCGATGGCGACAGAAACGCCCCCCGCGCCGAAGTCATTGCACCGCTTGATCATCCGGGTCACGTCCCCGTTGCGGAACAGCCGCTGGAGCTTGCGCTCCTCGGGGGCGTTGCCCTTCTGTACCTCGCTGGCCATGGTGGCCAGCGACTTTTTGTTGTGGCTCTTGGAGGACCCGGTGGCCCCGCCGATGCCGTCCCGGCCCGTGCGCCCGCCTAATAGGATGATGACGTCGCCGGGGGCGGGGCGCTCCCGGCGGACGTGGCTGGCGGGGGCGGCGGCCACCACCGCCCCGCACTCCAGCCGCTTGGCGATGTAGCCGGGGTGGTACAGCTCGGCCACGTGGCCGGTGGCCAGGCCGATCTGGTTGCCGTAGGAGGAATACCCCGCCGCCGCGGTCTGGGCCAGCTTCCGCTGGGGCAGCTTGCCCTCCAGCGTCTCGCTCAGGGGAACGGTGGGGTCGCCGCCTCCAGTGACCCGCATGGCCTGGTGGACATAGGCCCGGCCGGAGAGCGGGTCCCGGATGCAGCCGCCGATACAGGTGGCCGCGCCGCCGAAGGGCTCGATCTCGGTGGGGTGGTTGTGGGTCTCGTTCTTGAACATGAGCAGCCAGTCCTGCTCCTCGCCGTCCACCACCGCAGGGACATGAATGGAGCAGGCGTTGATCTCCTCGCTCTCGTCCAGCCCAGGCAGCTCTCCCCGTTTTTTCAGTACCTTGGTTCCGATGGTGGCGATGTCCATCAGGGTCTGGGGGCGCTTCTTGGCCTTCTCCTGGCCGTATACCTCCTCGCGGGCGGCCAGGTAGCGCTCATAGGCCCCCTGGACCCGGGGATCGTCAATCTGAATCTCCTTCAAATGGGTGGAGAAGGTGGTGTGGCGGCAGTGATCGGACCAGTAGGTGTCCACCACCCGCACCTCGGTGATGGTGGGGTCCCGGCGCTCCCAGTCCCGGAAGTAGTTTTGCAGGAATTTCAGATCGTCCAGGTCCATGGCCAGCCCCAGCCGGTCCAGCTCGGCCTGTAAGCCCGCCTCGTCCAGGCCGGTGAAGCCGTCCAGCACCGCCACCTGGTCCGGGGTGTCATAGACGCGGGCAAGGGTGTCCGGCTTGTCCATGGACGCCTCCCGGCTTTCCACCGGGTTGATGAGATAGCCCTTGATTCTGTCCAGGGCCTCCTGGGACAGGGCCCCCTCCAGCACGTATACCTTGGCGTAGGCGATGAGGGGGCGGGCTCCCCCGGTCATCAGCTGGACGCACTGGGCGGCGGAGTCCGCCCGCTGGTCGAACTGGCCCGGCAGGGCCTCCACCGCCAGCAGGGCGTGGGGGGCCTCCGGGCGGGGGAAGTCCCCGTCGTATACCGCGTCCACCTGGGGCTCGGAGAACACCGTCCCCTTGGCCCGCTCGTAGACCCCGGCGTCCACCCCCTCCACGTCGTAGCGGTGGAAGATGGTCAGGCCGTTCAGGTCCTCGATCCCCAGCTGCTCCCGCAGGTCCCGGCACAGGCCCTGAGCCTCCACGTCGAAGCCGGGGCGCTTGCGGACAAAGCAGCGAAATACTTGGCTTTTCATGGTCTATTTCTCCTTCACCCGGCGGTCTGCGCCGGAAAAAATCAAGGGACCTCTGAATAAATCGGCAAGAGCGATTTGCGAGAGATTTTTCGCCATCGGGGTCCCCACAAAGCCGACCTTCAGGCTCTGTGGGGAGAGGAGGCACAGCGGAGCGGAGGAGCTTTCTCCGCAAGAGGAAGCGACTGAGCGAAGCTTGTGCCGACGAAGGCGGGATTTCGCAGGAATAATTGTGTTTATTTCAAGAAATCACAACGAAGTTGCGGCGGAAAAGATCCGCAAAGCGCCGCAGACGCATTTGTTCGGAGGTCCCTCAGGAGTGAGAAGTGGTGGACCACTCCTCCATCCGGTAGAAGGGGTTGGCCCGGGTGGGCTGGAGGTTGGAGGCCATCCCCCACCGCACCAGCAGGGACCCCCGCTTGAAGCACAGGGGGGCGATGGGCGCGTCCTGGACGAATTTGGCCCACAGCGCCTGAGCCGCCTGGGTCCGAGCCTCCCCCTGGGCGCTCTTCCAGGCCGTCAGGGCCTGGGTCAGCTCCCAATCGCTGTACCCGCCGTAGTTCAGCGCCCCGGTGAGCAGCGGGGAGGGGTCAAAATCCCCGGTGAGGCGCACCTCGCCGATGTATATGTCGAACCGCCCCGCGGCCAGGGCCTGGACATAGTTGTCCCAGGGCAGGGTGTCCACCGTGACGGACGCCCCCAGCTGAGTGAGGGAGGCGGCCAGGGCGTCCGCCGCCGCCTGGCGGCTCTCGTTGTCGCTGTTCACCAGCACCGTGACCGCCAGCGGCGTCCGGCGGTGGTAGAGCAGGTTGTCCTCTTCATTACGCTCATACCCGGCCTGGGCCAGCAGGCCCGCAGCCTGCTCCAGGTCGTACTCCAGCAGGGCGGCGGAGGCCTGATCGTAATCTCCGCAGAGGGGGGAGACGGGCAGGCAGGCGGCGTCCCCGTGGCCGGACAGCTCCACCTGGACCAGGGACTCCCGGTCAAAGGCCCGGGAGAACGCCTGGCGGACCAGGGCGGACTGGCAGGGGCCTCCGGTGGCCTTGAAGCCCATGTACAGCAGGTTGGTGGTGGGGTAGTCGCAGGTCTCGTAGCTCCCGGCGTACCCCAGGGCGTAGGGGGAGGAGAACTCCGTGGTGACGGCGGTGACCGCGCCGCTGTCAAAGGCGGCGATGCGCTCGTTGGCGGTGGCCGCCGCCGTCAGCGGGATGGTGGCGTAGGGCAGGGCCGCGCCCCCGGCATGGTGGGGGTTGGTTTGCAGGTACAGCCGCTCCCCTGCGGCCTCGTACTGGTAGCAGCCCGTGCCCAGGGGGGCGCTGCCGGGCTCCCCCTCCAGCACCACGGGTATGTCCAGCAGGGCGGGCAGGTTCCCGTTGGGGGCGGACAGGTAGACGGTCAGCGTGGTCTCATCCGCCGCCGTCACGCCGGTGACCCCGGACAGCCGGGCGGCGTAGGGCCCCGACGTCCGGGCGGTGTTCAGCGACGCGGCGGCGTGCTGGGCGGTGAGGGGGGTGCCGTCGGAGAACATGACCCCCTGCTTGACGGTAAAGGTCCAGCTGTAGCCGTCCCCGCCGGGTTCGCCGGAGGCGGCCAGCACCGGGTGGGGGACGAATTCGTTGTCCAGCTCGTACAGCCCCTGGTACACCAGCCCCGTCAGGTCCTGATTGGTCTGGCTGTCCCCGGTGAGGGGGTGGAGGGAGGCGCCGGGGTCGTAGGCCAGGCTGAACTGCGCCGTCTCCGGGCTTTTAGTCGGGAAAGGGGAAACCGTTTCGGACGGCGGCGGCTCCGGGTCGTCCACCTCGGGCTGACAGCCCGTCAGAGACAGCCCCAGGCACACCGCCAGGAAAAGGGACAGCCAGCGCCTCATATCAGTTGGATGGCGGCGGCCATGGACCCCCGGTTGGTGCCCAGCTTCCGATGGCTCCAGAACAGCTCGGGATGGCAGGCTGTACAGATGCCGCTGACGGCGATGTGGTCCGGGGCCAGCCCGGCCTGTTCCAGCCGCATGGCGTTGATCCCCTTTAAATCCACGGCAAATTTCCCATTTTCCTTGATCTTGATGTGCTGGAGGACGGCGGTGGACAGCGCGGCGGTCATGGCGTTGGGCACGTCCTCGTGGGTCTCGAAGCAGTCGGGGCCGATGCCGGGGCCCACGGCGGCCAGGATATCCGCCGGACGGCAGCCGTATACATCCCCCATGCGCTCCACGGCGGCGGTGGCGATGCCCGCGGCGGTGCCCCGCCAGCCCGCGTGGACGGCGGCGATCACCCGGCGCACCGGGTCGTAGAACAGGATGGGGATGCAGTCGGCGGAATAGATCACCAGCGCCACACCGGGCAAGTCGGTCATGAGGCCGTCCGCCTCGTAGCCCACCTTGCCGCAGGGGTCGTCGTGGAGGTCGGCGGTGGTGATACACCGCACCGCGCCGCCGTGGACCTGGTTGGTCATGGCCAGCCGTCCCCCGTCCGCCCCGATGGCGGAGAGAAAGCGGCGGTAGTTCTCCCGGACGTGGTCGGGGTCGTCCCCCCGGCTGGGGCCCAGGTTCAGGGATTCCCACATCCCCTCCGACACGCCGCCCTTACGGGTGGAAAAGCCGTGAGCCGCGCCCCCGGCGGCGTCCATGCCGTCGGCCTGGAAAAAGGTGACGCCGTTTTTGGTCTGCTCAACGATATTCATAGGCACTTCCTCCGGCGCGGGCATTTTCTGCGGAAAATGCGGCGCTTCGCGCCCAGCCGCGCCTTCCGGGGGGAACCAGTTCCCCCCGGATACCCCCCTCCGCTCTCCGAGGGGACGAGAATTTTTTACTGCTGATGGTACTCGGAGCAGGTGCACTTTTTCCACTTCAATCCGCTTCCGCAGGGACACGGGTCGTTGCGGCCGATTTTGACCACCTTTTTCACCGGCTGCTTCTTTACGGTGCCGTCGCTGCCGGCGGACTGGCCGGTGATCTTGGCCACCCGCTCACGCTTGATCTCCTCGTTGGTCTTGACGCGGACGGTGAACAGGCGGCGGACCGTCTCCTCCTGGATGGCGGCGATCATCTGCTCGAACATCTCAAAGCCTTCCCGCTTGTACTCCACCACCGGGTCGGACTGGCCGTAGGCCCGCAGGCCGATGCCCTGGCGCAGCTCGGTCATGGCGTCGATGTGGTCCATCCAGTACTCGTCCACCACACGGAGGAGAATGACCCGCTCCAGCTCCCGCATGGCGGACTTGCCCGGCTCCATCCGGCCCGCCATGGCCTGGTCGATCATCTGCTCCCGCTGGGCGTAGTTGCCCCGGGCCGTCTCCAGCATCTCATCGGACAGCTTGCCGGGGGCGGTGTTGGCCGCCTCCGCCTGGAACTGCTCCAGCTGGCGGGGGGTGAACACCGACCCGGCCAGGTGGGCGGTGGCGGCCTGGAAGTCCTCGGCGCTGATATGGGATTGCTCTCCGGCGTGGCCTTCCACCAGCCCCGCCACGGTGGAGGACAGCATGTTCTCAATGGCGGAGTGGACGTCCTCGCCGTCCAGCACCTGGCGGCGCTGCTTGTAGATGACCTCGCGCTGGGTGTTCATCACGTCGTCGTACTCCAGCACGTTTTTGCGGGTCTGGAAGTTCCGGGACTCCACCTGCTTCTGGGCGTTCTCAATGGCCCCGGACAGCATCTTCTGGTCCAGGGGCATGTCGTCGTCCACCCCCAGCCGCTCCATCAGGCCCTGGATGCGCTCCGAACCGAACAGCCGCAGAATGTCGTCCTCCAGGGACAGGAAAAACCGGCTCTCGCCGGGGTCGCCCTGACGGCCCGCCCGGCCCCGCAGCTGGTTGTCGATGCGCCGGGACTCGTGGCGCTCGGTGCCCAGGATGTAGAGGCCCCCGGCCTCCCGGACCTGGTCCGCCTCCTCCCGGATGGCCTCCTTGTACTTGGCCTCCGCCTCGGTGAACGCCTTCCGGGCGTCCAGAATCTCCTGGTTGTCCGTCTCGGCGTGGCCGGTGGCCTCCGCCAGAAGCTCGTCGCTCATGCCCTGCTTGCGCAGCCGGTCCTTGGCCATGAACTCGGCGTTGCCGCCCAGCATGATGTCGGTACCGCGGCCCGCCATGTTGGTGGCCACGGTGACCGCCCCCAGCTTGCCCGCCTGGGCCACGATCTCCGCTTCCTTCTCGTGGTTTTTGGCGTTCAGGACGTTGTGCTTGATGCCCGCGCGCTTGAGCATGCCGCTCACCAGCTCGGAGATCTCGATGGACACCGTGCCCACCAGCACGGGCTGGCCCTTGGCGTGGCACTCCTTGATCTGCTCCACCACCGCCTTGTACTTGCCCTCCTTGGTCTTGTACACCAGGTCGGGCTGGTCCACCCGGGCCAGGGGGCGGTTGGTGGGGATCTCCACGATGTCCAGGTTGTAGATGGTGCCGAACTCCTCCTCCTCGGTCATTGCGGTGCCCGTCATGCCGGACAGCTTGTCGTAGAGGCGGAAATAGTTCTGGAAGGTGATTGTCGCCAGGGTCTTGGACTCCCGGGCCACGGTGACGTGCTCCTTGGCCTCGATGGCCTGGTGCAGGCCCTCGTTGTAGCGGCGGCCATACATCAGACGGCCGGTGAACTCGTCCACGATGATGACCTCGCCGTCCTTCACCACGTAGTCGATGTCCCGCTTCATCACCCCCCGGGCCTTGATGGCCTGGTTCAGGTGGTGGGACAGGGTGGTGTTCTCCGGGTCGGACAGGTTCTCGATGTTGAACGCCTGCTCCGCCTTTTTGATGCCCTGGGTGGTGAGGGTGGCGGTGCGGGCCTTCTCGTCCACGATGTAGTCCGCGTCGTCCGAGGTGTCCTCTTCCTCCTTGGCGTCCACCGTCTTCACCCGCTTGCACTTCAGCCGGGCCACAAAGTTGTCCGCCAGCTGGTAGAGCTGGGTGGACTGCTCCCCCTGGCCGGAGATAATCAGCGGGGTGCGGGCCTCGTCGATGAGGATGGAGTCCACCTCGTCCACGATGGCGAATACGTGGCCCCGCTGGACCAGCTCCTGAGAGTAGATGGCCATGTTGTCCCGGAGGTAGTCGAAGCCGAACTCGTTGTTGGTGCCGTAGGTGATGTCGGCGGCGTAGGCCCTCTGCTTGTCCGCCTTGTCGGTGCCGTGGATGACCAGGCCCACGGTGAGGCCCAGGTACTTGTACACCTTGCCCATCCACTCTGAGTCGCGCTTGGCCAGGTAGTCGTTGACGGTGATGATGTGCACGCCCTTCCCCGTCAGGCCGTTGAGGTAGGCGGGCAGGGTGGCCACCAGGGTTTTGCCCTCGCCGGTCTTCATCTCGGCAATGCGGCCCTGGTGCAGGATGATGCCGCCGATGAGCTGGACCCGGTAGGGGCGCATACCCAGCACCCGGTCCGCCGCCTCCCGGCAGGTGGCGAAGGCCTCGGGCAGGATGTCGTCCAGGGTCTCGCCCTGGGCCAGGCGGGACTTGAACTCAGCAGTCTTGGCCCGCAGGTCGTGGTCGCTGAGGGCGCGGTACTCCTCCTCCAGAGCCTCGATTTTGTCCACGGTGGCGCTGAGCGCCTTGACCTCCCGCTGGGAGCGGGTGCCGAACACTTTTGAAAACAGACCCATAGCTTCCTGCGTCCTTTCTCTTCCGTTCGTTTATATAAGCAGCGCTGCCGCGCTCGGATTGGCCGCGGGGCTGGATCGCTTTCGCTCCGGTCCAAGTTCCCCTGCGCGGCTGTCCTCGCGCTTATTACCCAGTTTAACTCGCAACAGTATATCACAACCCCCAGGCAGAAAAAAGAGGAAATTGTAAATAATATGCGGGCTGGAAAACCTGCTTTTCTTGTGGTAGAATGTTAGAAAACGCTGTATGCAAGAGGAGGCTTTGCCCATGCCCCGTCCCGCCCAAGTCATCCGCCCGGCCATTGAGCCGGGCCGCCGCGTGGCCGCCGTCAGCGATATCCACGGAAACCTGCCCTTTTTGAAGGGAATTCTGGAAAAAATCCAGTTTACCCCGGACGATGTGCTTATCATCGTGGGCGACCTGCTGGAAAAGGGGCGGGACAGCCTGGCTACCCTGCGCTATGTGCTGGAGCTGCAAAAAACCCACACGGTCTATACCCTGTGCGGTAACTGCGATTACATTGACCGGATGTTCCTGGAGGGGGGAAAGCCGGACGACGCCTTTTCCATCCAGATGAACAGGCGGTACGGCTCCCCGGCGGACTATGCCAGCGTGGACGAGGAGCTGTGGCCCATCCTGTCGGAGTTCTGGCGGGAGCGCTCGGTGCTGATGCAGATGGCGGCGGAGATCGGGGCGGTCCCCCGGCATATGGAAGACCTCCCCGCCCTGCGGTCCGCCCTGTTGGAACGCTTCCCGGAGGAGACGGGGTTTCTCCTGGGCATGCCCCACATTTTGGAGGCGGGGAATTTCATTTTCGTCCACGGCGGAGTCCCCCGGGAGGACTGCCTGGAGGAGCTGACCGCCTATGGCTGCATGAAAAACGACGATTTCATGGGTCAGGGGCACAGCTTCCAAAAGTGGGTGGTGGTGGGACACTGGCCCGTCACCCTCTACAACCGCGCCATCCAGCGCTCGGCCCCTCTCATCGACGAGAAGCGGCACATTGCCTCCATCGACGGGGGCTGTGTGCTCAAGGTGGACGGCCAGCTCAACGCCCTGCTCATCCCGGACATATGCGGGGACGAGATGGACTGCGTTTGGTACGACGGCCTGCCCGAGGCCGCCGCCCTGGACCCCCAGGCGCCGTCGGCAGACCCCTTGAATATCCGCTGGTCGGACAGCGTGGTGGAGGTGCTGGGCGAGGAGGGGGACTGCGTCCAGATCCGCCATCCCGCCTCGGGGCGGACGCTGTGGCTGCCCCAGGACTTTGTCAGCACATGGCGGGACGGCCGGACCCATACCGAGGACGCCACCGACTACGCCCTGCCCGTGTCCCCCGGGGACAGGCTGTCCCTGGTGCGGCAGACCCGGCGGGGTCTCCTGGTGAAGAAAAACGGGATAACAGGGTGGTATTACGGGCGGATAAAATACGATAAGGAATAGATTTCCCCAGCGGCGTGCCGGAAAATCCTCCGGCGCGCTGTTTTTTGGCCCGTTTTCAGCGGGCGGATTACAAATTGGAAACGGAATGGTTTCACTGGTTACAGTTGGTTTACAATGTAGTACTCCCCATTGACTTTCGACAAAATTCGACATATACTGGGAGTTACTTGAAGGACGACCGGGGGACGATTTCAAATGGACCACATGGCGGAACACAACACAGGGCTGGACAGGCCGGCGGAGCTGGAAAAGGCGGTGAATGCGGCTCCCCCCCGGGGCGTACCCAGGCCCCTGTTCGTCGCCGTCACCGCTCTGGCTGTGGCGCTGGCGCTGGCGTGCGGCCTGCTGGCGTTTTCCTTCGCCTGCCAGAGGCACGGCTACGCCGTCCAGCTGGGGATGGTCTTGGACACGCAGAGCGCGGCTCAGGAGCGGTCAGACCGCCTGGAGAGGGAGCTTAACCGGACCAAGGGCGAACTGGCCCAGCGGGAAACGGAGCTGGCCCAGGCCCAGGGTACCATCGACGTGCTGAAGGAGTATTCCATCGCCGCCCCCGACGGCGCCGTCCCCGAGTACACCCAGCTCTACCCCGATTTCTGCGCCCCGGCCTGGGAGGGGGAGGCGGTCACCGGCGGGAAGGTGTGCTGTCTCACTTTTGATGACGGGCCGTCGGCCAACACCGACCGGGTGCTGGAGATTTTGGACCGGTACGGCGTCAAGGCCACCTTTTTTGTGGTGGGCAGCAGCTCCACCTCCGCCGCCAGCCAGGAGCGGATGAAAAAAATCGTGGCGGCGGGCCACGCCATCGGAATGCACAGCTGGAGCCACGACTACAAAAAGGTCTACGCATCGGTGGACGCCTTCCTGGAGGAGTTCAACAGCCTGTACCAGTGGATTTACCAGGTTACCGGGGTGTACCCGTCGGTGTACCGCTTCCCAGGCGGGAGCCTCAACGGCTACGACCGGGGGGTGTACCAGGAGATCATTGCCGAGATGACCCGCCGGGGGTTCGCCTACTACGATTGGAACGCCTCCGCCCAGGACGCCACCGTCCGCCCCCGCCCCGCCTGGGAGATCGCCGCCGACTGCCTGAGAGGAGTGGGCCGGGAGCTAGTGGTGGTGCTGTGCCACGACAGCGCCGCCCGGTCCACCACTGTGGACGCCCTGCCCGCCGTCATCCAGGGCTACCAGAACGCGGGGTACACCTTCTCCGCCCTCCACCCCGGCGTGGAGCAGGTCACCTTCGGCTACCCCAAGATAAAGTGACGGGGTGCATCCGCCCCGGTACGCGAAAAAACGCCCCTCTCCAGACCCTTGGCTGGAGAGGGGCGCGTTTTTTGTCAGGGCTGCTTGCCGATATAGGCCAGAATGCCGCCGTCCACATACAGGATGTGGCCGTTGACGAAGTCGGAGGCGGCGGAGGCCAGGAACACCGCCGGGCCGCCCAGGTCGGAGGCCTCGCCCCAGCGGTTGGCCGGGGTCTTGGCCAGGATGAACTGGTCGAAGGGGTGCTTGGAGCCGTCGGGCTGGATCTCCCGGAGGGGCGCGGTCTGGGGGGTGGCGATATAGCCCGGGCCGATGCCGTTGCACTGGATGTTGTACTGGCCGTACTCGCTGGCGATGTTCTTCGTCAGCATCTTCAGGCCGCCCTTGGCGGCGGCGTAAGCGGACACGGTCTCCCGGCCCAGCTCGCTCATCATGGAGCAGATGTTGATGATCTTGCCGCCGCCCTTTTTAATCATGGAGGGGATGACGGCCTTGGACACGATGAAGGGGGCGTTCAGGTCCACGTCGATGACCTGGCGGAAGTCCTTGGCGGACATCTCCAGCATGGGGATGCGCTTGATGATGCCGGCGTTGTTGACCAGGATGTCGATGACGCCCACCTCGGCCTCCACCTTGGACACCAGCTCGTTCACCGCGTCCTCGTTGGTCACGTCGCAGACATAGCCGTGGGCCTTGATGCCCTTCTCGGCATAGGCGGCGATGCCCTTGTCCACCAGCTCCTGCTTGATGTCGTTGAACACGATGGTGGCCCCCGCCGCCGCCATGGGGCTGGCGATGGCGAAGCCGATGCCGTAGGACGCTCCGGTGACCAGGGCCACCTTGCCGTCCAGTCTGAACAGGTCGCTCATAATTGATTTCTCCTTCCATTTTCGGCTTTTGCCGGGACAGCGGCACAGTCCAAAACCCCCGGCGCTGATATACATTATTATAGTATCCCGCCGGGCCCGCTGTATATAGATAAAATGACTTGATTTATAGACGAAACGGATTTTGTGTCCTGCCTATCTCACAGCCCCGCACTCAGAAACAGAGCGGTTTCAGGCTGTCCGGGACGCGGGCTGCGGCCACCCTTCTACCGAACCTGGTAGAAGAGCGCACAGCTCACCAGGGCTCCGTGCTGAGGCACCGGGTGATTTTGTAATTGCCCCGGCTGGGGTAGGCCCGGATCTGTCCGTGGGCGGCCAGGTCGTTGAAGTGCCACCACTCGGAGGCCAGGGGGGTGAGCTTGGCCGAGGTGCAGTAGCGCTGGAGGGCCAGGGCTGGCTGGCTGGCGGCCATGGCGGGGGTCAGGGCGGCTGACCGCCAGGCAGTGTTGGAGAAGATGGCCACCGGCTTGGTGTAGGTGGCCGCCGCCATGCTCAGCTCGTGGATGGGGGTGGGCATGGCGTACTCCTCGTACTCGTTCACCTGGACAAAGCCGTACCCGCCGATCCGGGCGGCGTGGGCCTTCGTCACCTTGGCCAGGGACACGTCTATGGCGTAGCCCTCCTGGTGGTTGGAGGCCCCGGTGGCGATGAACCAGGAGATGCTCCAGGGCCGGGTGGAGATACCGGCCCGCACGGTCTCGTCCCGCTTGGACAGGGCGGTGAGGCTGCGCACCACCGCCATCTGGGCGTCGTAGGGCCGGAAGCCCTCGTAGAGCACCAGGGTATTGCCCTCCGACAGGGCGTTCTGCTGGGCCCGGCTCACGTTCTTTGCCATGGAGTACAGCACCGGCATGAGAAACTCCCTCCGGCCCAGCCGGGGGTTGTCGGCCTGGGCCTGATAGAGGGCCTTGCCGGTGATGTTGGGGATATCTTTGCCCGAGCTGACAAAGACGGAGGAATAGGCGTTGGTGTCGTTGTAGACCATGGAGGGCACCACGTCGGGCAGGTTGATGAGGCAGTAGCGGTGCTCCACCCAGCCTGTGACGCCCTGGGCCGTCACCTGCCACCAGTCGCCGGACTCCGCCAGGATGAGGAAGGGTGCGCCCGGCTCCAGGACCAGCAGGGCCCCCTCCATGGGGTCGGGGGTGGGGGTGGGCTCCGGCGTAGGCTCCGGGGTGGGCGTGAGCTCGGGGGCAGGCTCCGGCGTGGGCGTGGGGACTGGCTCCAAAGGGGTGTCGGAGGCAGCCTGGGTGGGGGCAGGCTGCCCGGCGGAGGAGTCGGCGGGCCCGGTATTCTCCGCGGGCGGGAGAACATCCTGAACGCTGTCCAGTGGGGGCGGGTCCCCGGCCTCCGGGGCGGCGGGGCCGTCCGCCGGGGGAACGGGTTCAGCGGCGCTCTCCGACGGGGCGGGCTGGGCCGTCTCCGCCGGGACCTCCGCCGTGGGGACGGGGGGAACGGCAGTGGGTTCCGGGACCGGCTCCTCCGTCGCCGCCGGTTCCGGGGTGGGCGTGGGCTCCGGCTCCGGGGGGGTGTAGATGGTGACCAGCTTGCCCGCCTCTCCCTGGGGCAGCTCCGGCCACAGGGGGAGCTCCACCGAGGCGTAGCCCGTGGCCCCCTGTATGGGGAGCTCCAGGCCCGAGGCCGGGGTGAAGGGGATATCCAGCCTGTGGTCTGGGTCCCACAGGCCGGGCTCGGGCGTGGGGGCCGGCTCCCCGGAGGGCGGGACGGACTCCGCAGAGGGGTGGTTGGGCTTGTCCCTCTGTGCCTGAGAGGGGCGGGCGGTGGGGTCGGGACTGGAGGTGGTTTCGGCGGGGACCTCGGCCCGGCACCCGGCCAGCAGCTGGAGCAGCACCACGGCTGTCAGCGCGGCGCACAGCTTTTCGCGCAGTTTCATGGCGGCCTCCTTTGCGGGCTCAAAGCACGTCGGTGACGGTTTCGGTGTTCCCCTCCCGGTAGGTGTAGACGGTGAAGCCGTTGTAGATCAGCTCGCCGTCCTCCCCGCTGCCCAGACAGCTGGGGGCGTAGTCCCGGGCCAGCGGCTGGCCGATGGCGGCGATCAGGCTGGAGGCGCTCCGGCCGATGTAGCTCATGGCCACGTCCTTGGGGGCGGCGGGGGCCGGGGTGGGCGTGGGCTCCGGCGCGGGCTCCGGGGTGGGCTGGGGCGTGCCGGCCGCGGCGGGGACGGATACGGCGGGGGTCGGTGTGGCGGGCGCGGGGGTGCTCACCACCGGCGCGGGCGTGTTCACCACCGGTTTGGGGGTGCTTGCCGCCGGCTTAGGGGTGCTCACGGCGGGGGCCTCGGTGGGGATTGGGGCGGCGGCGCTCGCCTGGGGCGCGGCAGAGGTCACGGCGGCAGCGGCGCTCTTCACTGCCTGAGAGGGCTCCTCCGAGGGCTCAGGGGAGGTGGCAGCGGCTTCGGCGGAGACGGTCTCCTTGGGCTCCGGCGTGGAGGCGGGCTCCACTGCGGCGGAGGGGCTGGGGGTGTCCGCGGGGTCCGGGGAGGGGGCCCCGGCCTGGGCCCCGCAGGCGGACAGCAGAAGGGACAGCGTCAGGGCTCCCGCCAGCAGCTGGGCAAGCTTCTTTCTCATAGCGGCATTACTTCTTTCTCTCAAGGGTTTTTTCCTGTATGGCTGAACTCTGTCCGGACGGCCTGGAGCACTTGGCCGTCCAGCAGGTAGAGCACACGGACACTGTCCAGCGCCGAACCGCTGGGTACATAGAGCGTAAACGGGTACGCCCCCTCCTCCGCCTCTCCGGCGGGGCTGGCCTCGTAGAGGCTGTCTCCCCATTGGACGTAGATGGGGGAATCCACGTCCACCGGGCCGGACAGCGCCCCCTCCAGCCGGATATAACCCTCCAATCCGCCGCCGGAGGAGGTAATTTGGGCCGAGGCCCCGCCCTGGGGGGGCTCCCCGGTCAGCTCCCGCAGGGGGGCGGGGAAGATGGGGGCCCGCTCCGCCAGATAGTTCAGGTTGCGCTCCACCAGCTCGATGACCACCGTGTCCGCCCCGGTCTCCTCCAAAAGGCTCATCTGATAGGGCATGGACCGGCTGAAGAGGGCCCGGCCGAAGGAGTCGGCCATGAAGGGATACAGGGTGTTGCCGAAGGAGTCCCGGAACATGAGCAGATTCCCAGTTTTGGCCAGATTTTCTGTCTGGATGTGCTGGTCCTCGGGGCTCCGGATGGGCCGCGCCGGGGTAAAGCCAAAGGGGCGGTCAAATTCCGTGTCCTCCTCCAGCGCCCCGCCGGTGGGATACACCATCTCGTACAGGTCCCCACGGTGGTTCTTCACGATCTGTCCCGGCTGGGTGAACCACTCTGTGCGGCCCTCCAGCCCCAGGGCGTCTGCCAGCGCGTCGTGGGCCAGCGCCGCCCCCCGGTTCGTCCAGTGGGAGTCCGTGGAATGGTACAGCACCTGGCCCGCCTCCCGGAAGGGGGTAAACAGGTCGGCGTATTCCACGCCCTGCTCCCGCAGAAGAGGGACCAGCCGGTCAATGTCGTCCTGTCCCTCCAGGGGCACACCCACATAGGGCAGGTACTGGGGGTACAGCGACGCCTTGTTGGGGGCTGCGGTGAACACCAGCCGGGCCCCCCGGTTTTGGGCGTACTCCGTCAGCAGGGCCAGGGTCCGGGCCGCGCCGAACAGCTCCCGGTCCGTCAGGGGGTCGGTATGTAGGTAATCGGCCACCGTCTCCCGGTAGAACAGCCAGCCCTCTTTGCCCATCAGGACGCTGTCCTGGGCGGAGGTGCGGAACACCAGCCCCTCCAGGGCCGCGTTGGCGGTGATGAGCCGCTGGCGCAGGGCGAAGTGGTCCGCCACATAGTCGGTGACCTCGTCCAGCACCTGGGGGTTCAGTCCTCCCTCCTCTGTGCGCAGGGAGGGGGGCTGGGCCAGGGTCTGGTTGGCGGCGGCGGGCTCCTCCGGCAGGAGAAGCATTCCCACGGAGGGGATCAGGCAGACGCACAGGAAGAGCCCCATGGCCAGGTTGGCTTTTGTACTCAGCTTCATAGGGCCGCCTCTCAGAATTGGAAATAGATGAAGGGGTTGAAGGAGGCGCTGGACAGGTTGAGGACGCACGCCGCGAACAGCGCGGCGCAGGCGGCGGCCCGCGCCCACTGGCGGGCGGTCTCCGGCACCGGCCTGGAGAGACGCGCCGTCAGCCGCTGGGGCAGGCCCAGGGCCAGCAGCACCGCCGCGAAAAGGAAAAACACCGTCCGCCGGTCCAGCAGGGAGATGAGGGTGAGGGTGTGGGCCGGGGTGAAGTCAAACCCGGCGAACATCTGGGTGAACATGACCCCGGCGGCGGACAGGCTGTCCGCCCGGAACAGGGTAAAACCCAGAATCACCACCAGCATGGTATACAGATGGGAGAAAACGGACTCCCGTAGACGTTTTGGAATCACATTGGCGTCCTCCAGGGCGGCGAACAGCCCGTGCCACAGCCCCCACAGCACGAAGGTCCAGTTGGCCCCGTGCCACAGGCCGGTGGAGAAAAACACCACAAATTTGTTCCACATGGTCCGGGCCTTGCCCTTCCGGTTCCCGCCCAGGGGGATGTACAGGTAGTCCCGGAACCAGGAGGACAGGGAGATGTGCCACCGCCGCCAGAACTCCTTGACGGACTTGGAGACATAGGGCAGGTTGAAATTCTCCTGGAAGGAGAATCCGAACATCCGCCCCAGGCCAATGGCCATATCGCTGTAGCCGCTGAAGTCAAAATAGATCTGTAAGGTGTAGCACACCGCCCCCAGCCAGGCCAGCCGCAGGTCCAGCTCCCCGGCGGTGAGGGCAAACACGGCGTCCGCCGCCCGCCCGGCGGTGTTGGCCAGCAGCAGCTTTTTGGCGAAGCCCTCGATGAACCGCCGCAGCCCCGTCAGGGTGAGCTCTGGGGTGATTGTCCGGCTGTCGATCTGCCGGGCCACGTCGTGGTACTTGATGATGGGGCCCGCGATGAGCTGAGGAAAGAAGGAGATGTACAGCATCAGCTTGCCCAGGCTCTTGGTCCCGGAGTCCGGGTCCCGGCGGACGTCCAGGGCGTAGCTCAGCCCCTGGAAGGTGAAAAAGGAGATGCCGATGGGCAGGGTCAGCCCCGGCAGAGGCAGGGACAGCCTGAACAGGCCGTTCAGAATGGCGGTGAAAAAATCCAGGTACTTAAACGCGCCCAGCAGGAGCAGGTTGCCCAGTACGGCCAAAACCGCGGGCCAACGCTTTCCCCGGCCAACCGACATCATCAGCAGGCCGAAGAGGTAGTTCATTCCCGCGCTGGCCAGCAGCAGGGGCAGGTACACCGGCTGGCCGAAGGAGTAGAACACCAGGCTGGCCAGGGCCAGCCAGCCGTTGCGGGTCCGCATGCCGGGCAGGAGGCGGTAGACGATGTAAGTGACGGGCAGAAACCAGAACAAAAAGATGGGTGAACCAAAAACCATTTCTCTCTCTCATCCCCCATGGACTTTGTCAGGACCAGGTGTACTGGACGGGGGTGCGGTCGGGGGACATTTTGAAAAAGTCGTAGCCGCTCTTGCCCCAGTCGTGAAGATAGCGCCACTCCAGCTGGGTGTCAAACATGTACACCGACCCGTCCAGCACGATCTCCACCCAGCCGTGGGGGCTGTTCAGGGCGCTGCCCACCACGGTGTACGCGGGCAGGCCCAGCTCCCGGCACAGCAGGCAGTAGGTTGCGGAAAAGCTGTAGCAGTTGCCCTTGCCGTTGTTCAGGAAGAACAAAGCGTACTCCGGCTCCCAGCCCGTCTGGCCCTTGGAGATCAGGGGGCGTTTCAGGTATTTGAAGTTGTCCCGGACATAGTTGAACAGCACCCGCAGCTTCTGGTCCCGGGTCATGGAGTCGTCGGTGAGCTCCTCCACGATGGCGTTGAGCTTCTCGTCCAGTTCGGCGTTCCCGGTGGTGTAGCAGCCGTTTTCGTCAAAGAACAGGCCGCTGACGCTCTGACTGCGGACGGGCTCCCCGCCGACATACCAGTACAGCCGCCCGTTGACGCGCTGGGGGCCGTCAGGCAGGGTGATGCCGGAGGGCTGCTCAGGAGCGGCGGCCTGCACCGGCTCAGGCACGGCGGGAAGGGCGGGCTCTTCGGGGAGAGCGGGCTGTGCCGGGGCGGGAGCGTCCGCCGAAATCCAGATTTCCCGTCCCAGCCAGTTGGAGCACTGGTGGGTGACGGCGGCCTCCATGATATCCGCGTAGGCCCAGTGGGCGGCGGGGACGTCGGGGAAGGAGGACAGGCCGGTGTGGTGGGACAGATAAGAGGCGTCAGGGGTGCGGCCCAGCAGGCGGTTAAACACCGCCGCCGCCTCGCACCGCTTCAATCCGTCGTCGGGGTGGAACAGCCCTGTGCCGTCCCCCCGGAACAGCCCGTAGGCCGCCGTGCGGGCGATGGACAGATAGGCCCAGTGGCCGGTGGGTACGTCGGGGAAGGTCTGCGCGCCGCTCCAGGCGTCGTAGGGGAGCAGCAGGGCCAGGGCGGCGGCGCACTCGGCCCGGGTGGCGGAATCGTTGGGCCGGAAGGCCCCGTCCGCGCCGGACATCAGCCCCAGCCCCGCCGCCTTTTGAACCGCGGGGGCGTACCAGGCGTCCCAGGGCACGTCATAGAAGGCGGGGGCGGTGGAGGGCGCGTCCGCCGTCACCGCGGACAGCATCTGGGCCAGCTCCGCCCGGGTCACGTCCTGCTCCGGGCGGAACCACCCGCTGCTGCCGTCCATGTACTTGGCATGGGTTCCCGTGTCCTGGGGGATGAGCATGACAGGGGCGTCGCGGGCCGGGGCCGCCGCCGCCGGGGCGGTCAGCGACGCGGCCAGCAGGACGGACAGCAGAACAGCGAGCCAATTTTGCAGTTTCCTCATACGGTTTCCCTCTTTTCGCCCGAAGGAGAGCACCCCGTGGGCCGGGGCGGATCGGGCCGCTAATTAATTTTTTATTATAGCATGTTTTTTCTGTCAAATCAACCCAAGGCGTGCGAAACGTGCCAAAAATGAGAGAACCGGCGCGATTTAACACCGCGCCGGTTCTCTCAGGTTTTGGTTTAGGTCCCAGGGGGAAGGGTCAGCCCTTGGCGGGCACGTTCTTGGTGGCCACGATGTCCACCCCGGTGCCGCACACGTCGGCCAGCACCACCTGGCCGATGGCCACGGGGGCCTCCAGCTCGATGTCCTGGATGGCCTTCACGCAGTCGAAGATCTTGCCCTTGGGGATGTCGTTGGCGGTCTTGACGGAGGCCATGGCCAGCTTGCCGCCCTTCACCTTCACCGTGCTGGTGACGATGCGGGTGGGGTTGGTCAGCTCCTTCTTGGCGTAGGCCTCGCCCCGGGGGCAGGTGTTGCCGGTGACGGTCTTGACCTCGCCGCCCTCCATGGTCACGGTGAGCGGGCAGCCCAGCGGGCAGTTGATGCAGATCAGGTTCTTCTCTTCCATCTTCTTACGCCTCCTCCAAAGTCACGGTGATGCCTTGGGCCTCGGGATGGTCCTTCAGCAGGCTGGTCTTGAGAATGACCGTCTCCATCTCGCCGGGGGCCAGCACCGGGCGCTTGCGGCTGAAGATGCAGGTATCCCCCGCGTACACCGCCACTTTCTTGTCCTTGTACACGTTGCCCACGCGGAACCGCAGGGTGACGGTGTCCCCGGCGGCGTCGGGCCGGATGGCCACGGGCACGGTGTAGCGCACGCCGTTCTCGCACTTGACGGGCAGGGCCTTGTGGTCCTCAGTTTTGCACCCGGCGGCGATGTAGTCGGCGGCGTGGCGGCCGGCGGCTCCCGCCTCCTCGGAGACGTAATCCACCAGGTCGTGGACGTGGAGCACGTTGCCCGCGGCAAACACGCCGGGGATGCTGGTCTCCAGGCTCTCGTTGACGGTGGGGCCGTTGGTGATGGGGTTGATGTCCACCCCGGCGGAGCGGCTCAGCTCGTTTTCGGGAATGAGGCCGCAGGACAGCAGCAGGGTGTCGCACTCATAGCGCTCCTCGGTGCCGGGGATGGGCCGGTTCTTCTCGTCCACCTGGGCGATGGTGACGGCCTCGACGCGCTTCTTGCCCTCGATGTCCACCACGGTGTGGCTCAGCTTCAGGGGGATGCCGTAGTCGTCCAGGCACTGGACGATGTTCCGCTTCAGGCCGCCGGAGTAGGGCATGAGCTCAGCCACCACCTGGACCTTGGCCCCCTCCAGGGTCATGCGGCGGGCCATGATGAGGCCGATGTCGCCGGAGCCCAGGATGACCACCTTGCGGCCGGGCATATAGCCCTCCATGTTCACCAGACGCTGGGCGGTGCCGGCGGTGAAGATGCCGGCGGGACGGTAACCGGGGATGTTCAGCGCGCCCCGGGGACGCTCCCGGCAGCCCATGGCCAGGATGACCGCCTTGGGATGGAGCTGGAACAGCCCGTCCTGCCGGTTCATGGCGGTGACGGTCTTGTCCGCCGCCAGGTCCAGCACCATGGTGTTCAGCTTATAGGGGATGTCCAGCTTCTTCACCTGCTCGATGAAGCGCCCGGCGTACTCGGGGCCGGTGAGCTCCTCCTTGAAGGTGTGCAGGCCGAAGCCGTTGTGGATGCACTGGTTCAGGATGCCGCCCAGCTCGTTGTCACGCTCCAGGATCAGGATATCCTTCAGCCCCGCCTCGTGGGCGGCGACAGCCGCAGCTAACCCGGCAGGGCCGCCGCCGATGATAACAAGATCATATTCTCTCATGGTTCAGCCCTCCTCAAATGGCGTCCTTGTTGACGCCCACGATCAGCTTGGACCCAGCGCCGGACTTAGTGATCTCGCTCTGGTCCACGCCCAGCTCCCGGGCCAGGATCTCCATGACCCTGGGGGAGCAGAAGCCGCCCTGGCACCGGCCCATACCGGCCCGGACACGGCGCTTCACCCCGTCCACGCTGCGGGCCCCGGGCACGCGGTGGATGGCGTCGATGATCTCGCCCTCGGTGACGGTCTCGCAGCGGCAGATGACGGTGCCGTAGGCGGGATTCTCCTTGATGAGGGCGGCATGGGCCTCGTCGTCCAGCCCCTTGGGGTCCAGGATGCCCTTGCGGCGCGGGTCGAAGGAGAGGTCCACCTCCAGGCCCAGGATGTCCTTCACGATGCCCGCCACCATGCGGCCGATGGCCGGGGAGGAGGACAGGCCGGGGGACTCAATGGCGGCGCAGTCCACGAAGCCGGGCTTGATCTCGCCGATGAAGAACTCATGGCGGGCCTCATGGGCGCGCAGGCCCGCAAAGCTGGTGATGGTCTGGCGCAGGGGCACGTTCTTCACGGCCATGCCGCACTTGGCCCGCACGTCGTCCAGACCGGCCTGGGTGGTGTTGGTGCCCTCCTTGTCCTCGATGTCGATGGCCGTCGGGCCCACGATGGTGTTACCGTGGACGGTGGGGGCCACCAGCACGCCCTTGCCGTACTTGCCGGGGAGCTGGAAGATGGTGTTGTGCACAAAGCCCTGGGTGGTGTGGTCCAGCAGGAAGTAGTCGCCCCGGCGGGGGATGATGGTCATGTTGTCGTCGGCCACCATGTTGTGAAGCTTGTCGGAGTACAGGCCCGCCGCGTTGACCACCACCTTGGCCTCCACGTCGCCCTTGACGGTAGACACCTTCCAGCCGCCGTCGATCTTCTCGATGTTGGTGACCTCGCTGTCAAACTGGAACTTCACCCCGTTGTGGGCGGCGTTCTCCGCCAGGGCGAAAGTCAGCCCGAAGGGGCACACGATGCCGCCGGTGGGGGCGTACAGCGCCGCCACGGCCTCGTCGCTGATGTTGGGCTCCATCTCCGCCAGCTCGTCCCGCTCCACAATGCGCAGGCCCTCCACGCCGTTGGCCACGCCGTTGGCGTACAGCTTGTTCAGGGCGGGGCGGTCCTCTTCGCTCATCATGACCACCAGAGAGCCGTTCTGCTCGTAGGCGAAATTCAGCTCCCGGGCCAGCTCGGGCATGAGCAGGCTGCCCGCCACGTTCAGCTTGGCCATCAGGGACCCGTTGGCGGCGTCGTAGCCCGCGTGGACGATGGCGCTGTTGGCCTTGGTGGTGCCGCAGCACACGTCCTCCTCCCGCTCCAGCACCAGCACGTCCGCCTTGTACCGGGACAGCTCCCGGGCGATGGCGCAGCCGGACACGCCCGCGCCGATAATGACGATATCAACCATGCAGGTTTCACTCCTTTTGTGCCTAATTTTTGCCAAATTTTAGATGATAAGAGCCGGGCAGCCCGGTCCGGTTCCTCCCCTGCTCAGGGGAGGAACCAGGGCTGCCCGGCTCACAGCGTTCTCATCACTCAGCATGAGAGACCAGGATTATTGGGTCCCGCAGGGCCTTTACAGAAATGACTGATTACCAGGGAATGACCTTGTACAGCAGCACGGCGATGATGGCGCCCACGATGGGGCCCAGCAGGGTGACGACGGCATAGGGCCAATTGGAGTCGCCCTTACCCTTGATGGGGAGCAGCTGGTGGGCGATACGGGGGCCAATGTCACGGGCAGGGTTCATGGCGTAGCCAGTCAGGCCGCCCAGGGACATGCCGCAGGACACGATGATGGCAAACACGAACAGTTTGTCAACGCCGGAAACCAGACCGGGAACGTTGCCGATGCCCTTGATGGAGAACACCAGCACGAAGGTGGCAACCACCTCAGCCAGGAAGTTCAGGGGCATATTGGGGACGGAGGGGCCGCAGGAGAACACGCCCAGCTTGGCGCCGGGGTCCTCAGTGGCGTCGAACTGATCCTTGAACAGAATGTAGACCAGGCAGGCGCCCACAAACGCGCCAGCGAACTGGGCCACGATGTAGCCGGGGACGGTATTCCAGCCCACAGAGCCGTCAACGGCCAGGGCGATGGTCAGGGCGGGGTTGAAGCTGGCGCCGGAAGCCGCGCCGAAGATGAACGCGGGAACCATGACGGCAAGGCCCCAGGCCAGGGTGATCTGGATGGAGCCGGCGCCCTTCATGCCGGACTTGTTCAGGGTGACGTTGGCGACCACGCCGTCACCCAAAAGGATGAGCATCATGGTGCCCAGGAACTCAGCGATGTACGGTAACATAAACAGAAACCTCCTCTTTTATTCTCTATCCCAGGGCGGGCCGCAGGGGGCCCGCCCCAGGGGACAGATACGGGAAACAATCAGGGATGTGCGGCATCAGGCCGCAGGCGGCCGGTAATCAGTCCTTGGCCCAGCCGTAGGAGCACTTGACGGCCTTGTTCCAGCCCTTGCAGCGGGCGGCGCGGTCGGCCTCGTCGATGGCGGGCTTGAAGGTGCGGTCGATGGCCCAGTTCTTGATGACGTCGTCCTTGCTGGCCCAGTAGCCCACGGCCAGGCCGGCCAGATAGGCGGCGCCCATAGCGGTGGTCTCGACGCACATCGGGCGGTTGACGGGCGCGCCGCTGATGTCGGCCTGCATCTGCATCAGCAGGTTGTTGGCGGAAGCGCCGCCGTCCACCTTCAGGGCGGCCAGGTTCACGCCGGAGTCGGCCTTCATGGCCTGGAGCACGTCATTGACCTGATAGGCCATGGACTCCAGGGTGGCGCGGATGATGTGATACTTGTTCACGCCGCGGGTGATGCCCACGATGGTGCCGCGGGCGTACTGATCCCAGTGGGGAGCGCCCAGGCCGGTGAAGGCGGGAACCACGTAGCAGCCGTTGGTGTCCTTGACCTTGCGGGCCATGTACTCGGAGTCGGGGGAGGAGTCCACCAGGCGCATCTCGTCGCGCAGCCACTGGATGGACGCGCCGGCCACGAAGATGGAGCCCTCAAGGGCGTACTCCACCTTGCCGTCCAGGCCCCAGGCGATGGTGGTGACCAGGCCGTTCTTGGAGAACACGGGCTTCTCGCCCACGTTCATCAGCAGGAAGCAGCCGGTGCCGTAGGTGTTCTTGGCCTCGCCGGGGGTGAAGCAGGTCTGGCCGAACAGAGCGGCCTGCTGGTCGCCGGCGGCGCCGCCGATCTTGATGGGGCCGCCGAAGAACTGGGGATCGGCCTCGCCGTACACGCAGCTGGAGGGCTTGGCCTCGGGCAGCATGGACTTGGGAATGTTCAGCTCGGCCAGGATCTCGTCGTCCCACTCCAGGGTGTTGATGTTGAACAGCATGGTGCGGGAGGCGTTGGAGTAATCGGTGACATGGACGCGGCCCTTGGTCAGCTTCCAGATCAGCCAGGTCTCCACGGTGCCGAAGAGCAGCTCGCCCTTCTCGGCCTTCTCCCGGGCGCCGGGAACGTTCTCCAGCAGCCAGCGGACCTTCGTGCCGGAGAAGTAGGCGTCGATGACCAGGCCGGTCTTGGAGCGGATCTTGTCCACCAGGCCCTTATCCTTCAGAGAGTCGCAGTACTCGGAGGTACGGCGGCACTGCCAAACGATGGCGTGATGGATGGGCTCGCCAGTGTTCTTGTCCCACACGATGGTGGTCTCACGCTGGTTGGTGATGCCGATGGCGGCGATGTCCGCAGCGGTGACGCCCAGGTTCTTCATGGCCTCCTGGGCCACTTCCAGCTGGGTGGACCAGATTTCCTCAGCGTCGTGCTCGACCCAGCCGGGCTTGGGGAAGTACTGGGTGAACTCCTTCTGAGCCACACTGCACATCTCGCCCTTCTCGTTGAACAGGATGCAGCGGTTGCTGGTGGTGCCCGCGTCCAGCGCCATTACGTACTTAGCCATACTCGTGTTCCTCCTTTATAAATTGACATCCTTATGTTGAAAGCAGGCCGTTCGCTCCTGCCAGCCCCCTTACCGGGCGTCGCTCGGACGGAGGGCTCTTATGCTGACAACCATTATAACAGGCCGCTGGGGAAAAAGCATTCGACAACCTGAAGGGATTGTATGAATTTTATAATTTTAATTTTGAAGCCAGTGAGAATTTGTACAAATCGTCAAGGGGTGTCAAGGGCTGGAAATCCTCAGCCCGCCTGGACCTGTACGCACAGTTCCTCCGCGGGGCGCAGCACCTCCAGCAGCCCGCCCAGGCAGCAGCGCACCTCCGCCCAGTCCAGGGGCTTCCGGGAGGAGCACAGCTCCACGAAGTAGCTGGTGAGGGCCTTGGCGCAGAAGTCCACGGCGAAGGCCCGCTGTTTGGAGAGGGTCCGGGGGTCGTCGGTCTGGAACAGCAGGCGGGACACCCGGGGGCGGGTGAGCCCCTCGCAGAAGTCCCGCACGATCTCCGGGCTGCCCGCCAGCAGCACCCGCCGGTAGAAGGCCCTGTCCTCGTCCATCAGGGTGATGAGCCGGATGCACCAGGTCTCAAAGTCCGGCTCGGGGTCGTCCCGGAGGGGGGCCCCCAGCTGGCGTTCGCAGATCCAGGCCAATACATCGTAAATGTCCTGAAAATGGTAGTAGAAGCTCTGCCGCTTCATCTGGGCGCTCTCCATCAGGTCCTGGACGGTGATCTTGCTCAGGGGGCGTTCGCTCATCAGCTGCTTCAGGGATAGGGCAATTTTCTGCTTCGTGTTGCTGCACATTGTGGCACATTCCTCCTAAATTCGCGGCGCGCTGCCGCGCACCCGAGCTCCGTCTCCCGATAAGACTAAAAAAAGAGCGCAGGACTATTAGAAGCGGTTTCCCGCTGTCCAGACCCTGCAGCGCTCGTCTCAAAGGCTCATCTATTCACATTGTTGAAGCAGCTTGTGTCGGCAAACTCACCGAAAAGCCACACGATATACCATATTGTATTTTGTAATTTACCATATATGCAAAAGAAAATCAACATTTTTTGGGAATCATATGTAAATTTCGACAGTTCCTACAAAAAACAACCAGCCGATTTGCAACAATTGCCAAAAAACTCCGCCGGAAAACCCGAAAGCCTTCCGGCGGAGCGATATGCCAGAGAGTAATTTTTACAGCTTGGCCAGCAGGGTGGTCAGCTCTGCCATGGTCTTGCCGCCGGGGACGGTCTGGTCCCCGTTGAGCACCGTCAGCGGCACCCGCTGAATCTGGTACTGCTTCACCAGCTCGGGATAGAGGTTGGCGTCGATCATGTGGGCGGTGACCAGGGGGTTCTCCCAGGCCACCCGCTGGGCGCTCATTACCAGCTGGGCGCAGTGGTGGCAGGCCAGGGACACGCACACCTGGATGCTCACCGGCTTCTTGATCTTGCCGATGTCCTTTAAGGTGGGCTTGTCCAGCGGCTTGGCGGCGTTCCCTGCGTTGAGCAGGGCCCCGGCGAAGCCGGTGATCTCCTTGCCGCCGGGGATGCCGTGAAACGCCATCCGGCCAAACCCGGCCTCCGTATAGATGCCGGTGGCGGGCAGAAGGGAGGCGTCCACCGCCTGGTCCACGGCAGGGTCCTCGCCGGGGGAGAGAAACTTGCAGGACAGCTGGGGGGACAGCCCCGCGATGTGGTTCACAAATGCGGCCATCTCGCCGCTCTTTTCCCCCTGGTCCAGCACGCACACCAGGGCGACGGGGGCGGACAGCTTGGATAACAGCTGGCTCAGCTGGCCCTCCAGCTCCTCGGCAATCAGAGGGCTTTTCGCGGGATAATTCTCGGGTTGGAGCGGCATAATGACTCCTCCTTTTATAGCAGCCCCACCAGGTCCAGGCTGGGGGTCAGGGTGTCCTCGCCGGGATGCCAGTGGGCGGGGCAGACCTGGTCGCCGTGCTCGTGGACGAACTTGGCGGCCTGGAGCTTGCGCAGCAGCTCCTCGGCGTTGCGGCCGATGCCCATGTCGTGGATCTCGTACAGCACGATCCTGCCGTCGGGGTTCAGCAGGAAGGTGCCCCGCAGGGCCTGGCCCTCCTCCTCCACCAGTACGCCGAACTGGCGGGCCAGCACCCCCGCCGGGTCGCCCAGCATGGGGTAGTTGATGGCCTTGATGGTGTCGGAGGCGTCCGCCCAGGCCTTGTGCACAAAATGGGTGTCCTCGCTGACGGAGTAGATCTCGCAGCCCTCCGCCTTGAAGCCCTCGTACTGCTCCGCCAGATCCTTCAGCTCAGTGGGGCAGACGAAGGTGAAGTCGGCGGGGTAGAAGAACAGCACGGACCAGTGGCCCAGCAGGTCCTTGTCGGTGTAGGGCTTGAACTCGCCCCCGTGATAGCCCATAACAGAGAAGGGCTCCAGTTTTTGGCCGATCATGTGTGCCATATGGCATTCCTCCTGAAAGTAAAATGTGCAGATTTTCCCGGGCGGGGCCCGGTTCATTTGCCTACTGATTCAGGCTAAAGATATCAGACTTGTCCCGTTTTTGCAAGCGATTTTCACAAAAATTCCGCCGCTTCCCGCAGACACATCCAACAAAATAGAAGTTTTGTCAAAAATGGAAGGGCAAATCCCTTGTATTTTTGGGCAGATTAGGCTATACTGATACGGTGAAAGCAATCCGTTCGCATTGCTGAACGCTCCACCCGACGGGGAGGGACCGCCCTCGCGCCGGCAGTTTTGCCGTGCCCGTCAACGAAACCATGTGAAGGAGGAACCACCACCATGGAAAAAAAGGAATCCAAAATCAAGAGCGGCCTGGGCATTACCAACATGAACGGCATCACCAGCGATGACGACCGCAGCTGCGCGCTGAACGATATGAACTGCCTGGAGGGTCAGGAGGAGCAGACCTATTCCATCACCGACATGAACGCCGTGGCCAAGGACGAGGACACCAGCTGCAGCTTGGACGACATGAACTGCGAGGGCAAGTAAGCCGTCCCGGCTCACAGCGTCCAAACCCGCCCGTCTTTGAAAAGCCGTACCGGCATGGAAAGACCCCGCCCTGCACAGAGGAGGGCGGGGGTCCGTCCCGCGCCTGTACGGCTTTTTCCTTTCCCAGGCCCTTACATCCGCCAGACCTCCCGGCTGGTGGCGGACACCGCCATAGCCCC
Organism: uncultured Oscillospiraceae bacterium; assembly: GCA_949935795.1. GTDB lineage: Bacteria > Bacillota > Clostridia > Oscillospirales > Oscillospiraceae > Enterenecus. The sequence continues at coordinate 27,655 of CATLFX010000005.1, read as the reverse complement.
GGCGCTCAGGGCGGCCATCACATCCTCCTTGTCCGCAATGAGCCCCCCCGCCAGCAGGGGAATCCGGGTGGTCTGAGTGATGCGCCGGATGGTTTTGGGCATGACCCCGGGCAGCACCTCGATGAAGTCGGGCTTCACTGCCTCCAGCTTGTCGATGCCCGCCAGGGCCATGGAGTCGATGACGAACAGGCGCATGACGGTGAACAGCTTCAGCTCCCTGGCCCGGCGGATGAAGTTGGGCTTGGTGGTGATGATGCCGTCCACACGGGTGTTTTGGCGCAGGAAGTCCACGGCGATCTCCTGGCTGGAGGACAGCCCGGCGATCAGGTCCACGTGGACCAGCACAATCTTCCCCGCGTCCTTGGCCCTGGCCGCCAGTTCCCCGATGGTGCATACATCCCCGAACAGCAGGAACACCACCAGGATATTGTCCAGGGTCAGGCATTCCTCCAGCTGGCCCAGGTCCTTCACCGCCGCGATCACCGGCGAGGCCAGCACTGCGTCATAAAACCGTTGATCCAAAGCAGTTCCCTCCCTTGTTTTGCGGCCCGGCCATGGGCCGGATACCATCCCAACGTTGTATTATAACCCGCCCGGTTCCGACCCGCAACGTTTTTTCCCGCTTTAGGCGGCGAATATCTTGACATTTTATATTTTTAAGGAGTGTGTCAACATGAAGAAGTTCATCAACGCGGTAGACAAGGTAGAGGATCAGATGATCCAGGGCATGGTCAAGGCCTATCCCCAGTACGTGCGCAAGCTGGACTGCGGCAACGTCGTCGTCCGCGCTAACAAGAAGGAGGGCAAGGTGGCCCTCATCAGCGGCGGCGGCAGCGGCCACGAGCCCGCCCACGGCGGCTACGTCGGCGAGGGTATGCTGGACGCGGCGGTGGCCGGGGCCGTGTTCACCTCCCCCACCCCCGACCAGGTCTATGAGGGCATCAAGGCCATCGCCACCGACGCGGGCGTGCTGATGGTTATCAAGAACTACACCGGCGACGTGATGAACTTCGAGATGGCCGCCGACATGGCCCGTGACGAGGGCATCAAGGTGGCTCAGGTCGTTGTCAACGACGACGTGGCCGTGAAGGACAGCCTGTACACTGTGGGCCGCCGGGGCGTGGCGGGCACCGTGTTTGTCCACAAGATCGCCGGCGCCATGGCCGAGACCGGCGCGGACCTGGACGCCGTCCAGGCCGTGGCCCAGAAGGTCATCGACAACGTGCGCACCATGGGCGCGGCCATCGAGCCCTGCACCGTCCCCGCCGCGGGCAAGCCCGGCTTCGAGCTGGCCGAGGACGAGATGGAAGTGGGCATCGGCATCCACGGTGAGCCGGGCACCCACCGGGAGAAGATCCTCACCGCCGACGAGATCACCGACAAGCTGCTGGACCAGATCCTGGCCGACATCGACTACGTGGGCAGCGAGGTGGCCGTGATGATCAACTCCTCCGGCGCCACCCCGCTGATGGAGCTGTTCATCATCAACAACCGGGTGGCCGACGTGCTGGCCGAGAAGGGCGTCAAGGTCTACAAGACCTTTGTGGGCGAGTTCATGACCTCCATCGAGATGGCCGGCTTCTCCATCTCCCTGCTGAAGCTGGACGACCAGCTCAAGGGCCTGCTGGACGCCAAGGCGGACACCCCGGGCTTCAAGGCCTGAGCGCCTGAGCAGGGCTCCTGACGCACACATTTCTGAAAGAAGGCAGGCTGACCATATGAACACTGAAAAACTCATCGCCGTCATCCACAAGATCGCGGCCAAAATTGAGGAGGAAAAGGCTTTCCTCACCGAGCTGGACAACGTCATTGGCGACGGCGACCACGGCATCAACCTGGCCCGGGGCTTCGGCGAGGTGGAGAAAAAGCTGGACGCTATGGCGGACAAAGAGCCCGGCGACGTGCTCAAGACCGTGGGCATGACCCTGGTGTCCACCGTGGGCGGGGCCTCCGGTCCCCTGTACGGCACCGGCTTTATGAAGCTGGGCGCGGCCCTGAAGGGCAAAGCGGACGTCACCGTTCCCGACTTTTTGGCGGGACTTCAGCTGGCCATCGAGGGCATCATGCAGCGGGGCCGCTCCACCAAGGGTGAGAAGACCATGCTGGACGCCATGATCCCCGCCAAGGAGGCCATGGAGGCCAAGTGGAACGAGAGCCAGGACGCCAAGGCCGCATTCGCCGCCGGCGTGGCCGCCGCCTGGGAGGGCGTGGAGTACACCAAGACCATCGCCGCCACCAAGGGCCGGGCCAGCTATCTGGGCGAGCGCTCCATCGGCCACCAGGACCCCGGCGCCACCTCCTTCACCATGGTGCTGGAGATCGTGGCAAACGAGGTGTGATATGGTCGGCTTTGTCATTGTATCCCACAGCGCCAAGCTGGCGGAGGGCGTGGCCGATCTGGCCCGGATGATGGCCAAAACCGTCCCCATCGCCCCCGCGGGGGGGCTGGAGGACGGCTCCTTCGGCACCAGCTTTGAGAAAATCTCCAACGCCATTGACCAGGTGTACTCCGACGATGGAGTCATCCTCCTCATGGACATGGGCAGCGCCGTCATGACCGCCGAAATGGTCATCGAGTCCATGGAGGGCCGGAAGCTGGTCATGGCCGACTGCCCCATCGCCGAGGGCGCTGTCACCGGCACCGTAGGCGCCGAGGCGGGCATGTCCCTAGAGGAGATCCTAGAGGATCTGGAGCAGGTAGGCGCCCAGAAAAAGCTGTAAATTGAACGCAAGAAGACCGCCGGTCCCGAGGGACCGGCGGTCTTCTTGCTGTCTCAATGGACTTCTCAGGGCTGAAGCCATGCGGGAGGGGTGTTCTGCGGCTCCGCCGTCTGGGAGGCTCCGGGCTCCGGCTCCGTGGTTGGCTGGGAGGCCGGAGGCGTCCAGGGGCCTTGGGGCAGGGGAGCGTCCGGCGGGCGGCGGTTCGCCCCCTCAAAGGGGATGAAACACAGGTTCATGTCCACGTCGGAGCTGATGCCCGCCACTTTCCCCTTGGAGGAGAACTGCCACATCTGGAAATCGTAGCGGAAATCGGGGGTATCGGCGTACTCGGCGTACCAGCAGGGCCAACGGGTGAGCTTGCTCAGGTCGAATTTCACGTAGCCGCAGTAGTCGTTGCAGTAGAACATGGGCTGGTAGCCCGCGTCCTCCACCCGCTGGCAGAAGGCGGCCACGCACTGGGTGATGATCTTGGCGTCCACCCCGTAGGCCCGGGAGTTCTTCCCCCCCAGGAACTCCCAGTCGCAGACCACGGGATAGGTGATGTACTGGCGGTAGGGCTCCAGCTTGGCCAGGAAGAAGTCCGCCTCCTCGATGGCCTCCTCCACGGTGATGGCGTTGGAGAAGAAATAGGCCCCCACGTCCATTCCGGCGGCGATGGCCCCCTGCATGTTGCGGTCGAACCAGGAGTCCTCGCACACCGCGCCGCTGCTGTCCTTGCCGTACAGCCGGTTGCCCGCCCGGATGATGGCGAAGTCGATCTTGTCCGCCGCCACCGCGTTCCAGTCGATCTCCTGCTTGTGGCCGGACACGTCGATGCCCCGGGTGTAGTAGCCCCCGGTGTAGACCACCCGGCCCAGCTCGTCCTTGGCAAACTGCTCGTCGCGGAAGGAGGTGAGCGGCACCCCCTCCAGCAAATCCAGCCAGTAATTATTGAAACGGAACATACCGCCGGTATACTCCGCGTTCATCAGCCGCCACACCACTGTGGCGATTTCCTCCCGGACGATGGGCTGGTCAGGGTAAAAATAGCGGTTCCCGTCGGCCTCCAGCACGCCCTCCATAATGCCCTTTTCGTAGAGTTCCACCACATAGCCGTCATTGCAGTCCACGTAGGGGCTGTCCCCGGAGATGTCAGTGAGGTCCAGGGCCCGGGCGGCCATCCGGGCCACGTCCAGCCGCGTGGGGATGCCGTCCAGGTAGGTTTCGTCGAAGGAATAGACCAGCCGGTTGTCCAGGGCGGGCTGGATGTAGCAGTAGGCCCAGTGGGTGTCGGGCACCCGCTCGGGGGTCTCTTCGCCGATGGCCAGCAGGATTAGCTTAAAGGTCTCCCCCCAGGTCACCGGGTCCGTGCCCCGGAAGGTGCCCTCCGGGTCCCCGCCCACCACGCCCTGGGCGTACAGCTCGCTGACGTATGGATAGGACCAGTGGTCCACCGCCAGATCCACAAAGGGGGACATCTGGCCGGGGGTGGCCATGGCGGTGGTGCTGGAGGAGGCCGCCAGCAGGACGGCCAGGGCTAGGACTGCGACGCGTTTTTTCATGGGTTTCTCCTTTTCTCTGGGAAGGCGGGTAGTGTCGTGTCCTTCATTTTACATAATTCGACACGGTCTGACAACCCCAAACAAAAATTTAACAGGTTTGTAAAATTTCCCGTTGACAAGGGCGGCGGGTTGTGGTATCCTCTAAATGACAAATAAAGTTGTCAAACAGACAAGAATACTTGTCAGAACGACAAGAGAATATGTCAGGGGGAGTAGGTTATGATTTGGAGTGAACTGGGTATCAGCGGCGGGACCGCGCTGATTGTGCTGTGTGCGCTGTATTTTGTGGTGAAATGGGCGGTGCGAAACGGCGTCATGGAAGCCCATGAGCGGATAGCCGGGGAGAAAAAGGGCGGGCTCCGGGCGGTTTGGGAGGCCGTGCTGTCAGAGGAAACCAGGCCGGAGTAGGAGGGAGGCGCGGCTGTGCTGAAAAACCGCTTGAAGGAGCGCCGGGCGGCGCTGGGCGTCAACCAGCAGGAACTGGGGCGCATGGCCGGGGTGTCCCGGCAGACCATCAGCCTCATCGAGCGGGGAGACTACTCCCCGTCGGTGACGCTGGCCCTCACCCTGGCCAAGATCTGCGGGGTGACGGTGGAGGACATTTTTACCCTGGAGGAGGAGAACGATGAAAAACAACAATGATCCCATCAAGCAGGAGAACAAAAGGGCCCTGCCCAGGTTCATCCTGATCGTGGCGCTGAGCCTGGTGTTCGGCGGCATTTTGGGCTTTGCCCTGGTGTCCCTGGGCCTGGAGGAGTTCGATGCCGCGCTGGCCGCGGCGGGGCTGTTCTTCACCAATCACATAGCGCCGTGGCTGATCATCGCCCTGCCTGTGGCGGAGCTGGCCCTGTGCCTGCCCATTTATTTCAGCGCGAAAAGGCAGCTTTCCGCCTGGGACGGGGAGGACGAGACGGCCAGCGGCCAGGTGGAGGCCAAGCTGTCGGTGTGCATCTGGATCACCGGGCTGTGCACCGTGCTGGCGTTCTTTTTGCTGGCGGCCATGTTCGCCGGGTTCGTGGGTAACGCGGGCACGCCCCGGATGATGCCAGCCCCCCTGTTTTTCGGCGGGCTGGCGGCTTTCCTGGCGGACCTGTTCGCCCCCATGGTGCTCCAGCAGAAGCTGGTGGACCTGACCAAGCGGCTCAACCCGGAGAAAAAGGGCTCGGTGTACGACACCAAGTTCCAGAAAACGTGGTACGAGAGCTGCGACGAGGCGGAGCGGCTCATTATCGGCCAGTGCGCCTTCAAAGCCTATCAGGCCATGTGCCGGGTATGCATGGCGCTGTGGATGGTGTTCGCCCTGGGCGGGCTGTTCTTCAGCTGGGGCTTCCTGCCCTCTATGGCGGTGTGTATCGTGTGGGGCGCGGGGCAGACGGCGTATTCCTACTGGTGCCTCAAACTGGGCAAGCCCGGCGGAACGGGCAGTCCGCTGTGAACCAATGTGAAACGGGAGACCGGGGGAAATCACAACCAAGGAGGTCAAAATCATGCGGAACTGTCTCAGGTGCGGCGCGCAGATGCAGGAGGGCTGCACGGTGAAGGTGGAGGGCGCGGGCTACGGCGTGGTGCTGTCCACGGAAGAGAACAAGATTTTCAGCGGGCGGATCGGCAGGCCCAGGGTGGCCATCTGCCCGGAGTGCGGCGAGGTGTCCATCTATCTGGAGGACGTGTCCAGGCTGAAAAATTGAGCGATTTAAGCAAAAAGACAGCCGTCCGGCCATTGGCCGGACGGCTGTTTCTGCCGGTCCCTCGTCGAAGCAAAGTCCGCTCGGCTCCGTTTCCGCTTTCAGCGAAAACTGCGCCCGCTTCCTTGCTTCTCCTCTCCCCACAAAGCCAAAGGCCGGCTTTGCGGGGACCCCATGCAAGGGTTCCGCGCTGCTCGCGGCGGTTCAGTACTCTTTGGGCATTATCAGGGCGGCGATAATATAAACCCACAGGGACAGCCCCGCGAAGGCCACCAGGAGGACGGTGGCCACGCGCACGACCGTGGGATCGACATTGAAATAGCGGGCGATGCCTCCGCACACGCCGCAGATAACGGCGTCGGAGCCCGTGGTACGGTAAAGACGTTTCATAAGAATACGCTCCTTTCAGATTGATGCGTCCAGAATAGCGGGAAAGGGTTTGGAAACCCCTTGGAAAGGGTGAAATTTTTGTGAAGCGTCCGGGTCACAGGGGACGGGGGACGCGGCCGCAGGGGCAGTCCGCCGAAAAGGGCGGGGCGTCGGGGGAGAGCTGGCACAGCTCCGGGCCGGAGGGGCAGGGGAAGCGCCGCTTCCGCCGCCCGGCCGCCCCCAAAACCGTGCCCGTGCCCAGGACCAGGGGGCCCTGTATGTCCTGCATGAAAATCCGGCTCATAACAAAACCTCCCTCGGATCAGCGGCGCTCCAGCGACACGTCGCCGCTGATGCTGGTCATGGAGTAGACCGGCCCCGAGCCGCCGCCGTAGACGTGTATGCCGTTGACGTAGTCTAAGGGGAAATCGCTGCGCGTCTCGCCGCTCACCGTCTTCATCCGCAGGGAGAAGGGCCCCCCGTCGGGGATGCGGGCGGTGCAGTCCCCGGATTTGGAGGAGAGCTCCAGCGCACCGGGCAGAACGTCGGTGTCCACGTCCACATCGCCGCTCATGGCGGAGCCCTGGAACCGGGCGGTGCGGCCCTCAAGCTCGATGTCGCCGCTGGCGGATTTCAGTGTGGCCTCCTCAAACCACCCCTTCAGGGAGAGGTCGCCGCTCATGGTCTCGGCCAGGAGGCAGCCGCAGCTTCCCGACAGGTCCAGGTCGCCGCTGGCGGATTTGAAGCTCAGGGCGCGGCAGGCGCTGAGCTGGGCGCTCAGGTCGCCGTCGGCGGTGGTGACGGTGAAATAGTCAATGTCCAGCTCGCCCCGGTCCACGTCCACATCGCCGCTGGCGGTGGTCACCGTGATGGTCTCCCAGTGGCGGCGGGGCAGGTAGAGCTCCACATCGGCGGAGCGGAGCCCCCGGAGGGAGAAGAAGGAGGAGCTGGCGGTGCGGCCCTCCCGGATGGTCAGCACCCCGTCGGCGGAGCAGGTCACGTTCAGGTCGTCCACGTCGCCATCGATGATGACCCCGGCGTCGGGGGCCTCCGACATATGGATGGTCACATCTCCGGCCCCGGTGAACACCTCGATGCCCCGCAGGTCCTTCAGAGCGGTGACGGAATAGGAGCCGTCGTCATTGTTTGTCATGGATGCGTCCTCCCCGGTGAAATGGGGGCCGCCGGCCTCCCGGCTTCCCGCCTGGTACTCGCCCCACTGGGCGAAAAAGCCGCCTCTGTCCTTGTCGTAGCCGAAGCCGTAGACCACGTCCTTGCGCTCCTTGGGCCCCGCCCCGGCGAAGAACCGTCCCTGGTCGGAGTCCAGCTCCGCCTCAAACTCCCAGCCGGGACCGCCGTGGGGCGGGGGCGGCGCGTGGGGAGCGGAGTCCTCCTGGGGGGGAGGCGGAGGGGGCGTGCGGCCCGCGGGGTCCTCTTGGGGCGGCGGAGGGGGTGTGCGGTCTGCAGGGCCCTCATGGGGCGGCGGGGCGGCTCCGTCCGGATTGGTGTTGAAGTGGACCTTCACCCGGCCCTTGTCCTTCTCCACGGTGGTGCGGCGCTTGATGGCATCCCTGGCCTGCTTGAGGGCGTCTCTGGCCTGGTCGATGGCCGTGTTGCAGGCCGCCGAAACGCCGGCCAGGATGGCATCCAGCTCACTGGAGGAGGTCTGGCCGCTGTAGTCGTAATGCATGCCGCCTTGATCGTCCGTCCGGCCCTGGGGGCCCTCTTCCTTCGGTTCGGAGCCGGTCTCAATAGTCTTGCCGTTGATGGTGATGGGATCACCGTCCCCGGGGTTGTTGATGACGACGGTTTTGCCGCTGCTGCTGGTAACGCGGATCTGGCCCTCCCGCTGGTCGATGGTCACGTCCCCGGCGGGCTCCACCCCCAGGTAGGCCAGCAGCTCGTCCACGTCCCCCAGATCGTCCAGGGCCCGCCGGAAGGCCTCGTCCTCCGGCACGCCCGCGCCGGTCATGTCCAGAAAACGGCGGTACAGGTTGTCGGACAGCTCCTCGATGAGCTCGTCCTTGGCGGCGGAGGCGGGGGCGGCGCTCAGCTTGCCCGCCACGGTCCCGGCCAGTCTCAGTTTGACGTCATCCATTGCTTTGATCCTCCTCAATCGAAATCAGCGCGTCCAGCAGGGCGCGGGTGTTTTCCCACTCCTGGCGGGCCTCCGCCCAGCGCTTCCGGCCCGCCTCCGTGATGGCGTAGTACCGCCGACGGGCCCCGGGCCCGTCGTCCCCCCAGTAGGAGGAGATGTACCCCGCCTGCTCCAGCCGCTTGAAGGCGGTGTATAGGGTGGCCTCCTTGAAGCCATACTCCCCCTGTGTGCACTCCAGGATATTTTTGTTGATCTCATAACCATAGTTGTCCCCGCGCGTCAGTTGTGCTAGTATAATGGTGTCTGTATGGCCGCGCAGGGTGTCCGCGGAAATCGACATGGCGTCCTCCCTTCTTCGTGGGTCTGTTGATTTCCAGATACCTGAGATACCCGGTCACTCAAAATACCTCGCAAGCCGAAGTAACTTTGTGAGCATACTATAGCACGAGATACCTCGCCTGTCAAGGTATTTTTGAAAAATTTTTTTGCCAGGGATATTTTTATTTTATGCCCCGGCGAGGCAAGGAGATGTATCAAAATGAGCGAATGCACCCATGACTGCTCCTCCTGCGGCGAGAGCTGCGGGGAGCGCACCAGCCCCCAGGACCTGCGCAAGCCCGCCAACGCCCGCTCCCACATCAAAAAGGTGATCGCCGTGGTCAGCGGCAAGGGGGGCGTGGGCAAATCCGCCGTCACCTGCACCCTGGCCGCCGCCATGGCCGGGCTGGGCAAACAGGTGGGCGTGCTGGACGCGGACATCACCGGGCCGTCGGTGCCCCAGGCCTTCAACATCCACAGGCGGGCCCTGGGGGATGAGGACGGCATCCTCCCCGCCGTCACTGAGAAGGGAATCAAGCTGATGAGCCTGAACCTGCTCATCGAGCACGAGACCGACCCGGTGGTGTGGCGGGGGCCCGTCATCGCCGGGGCGGTGGAGCAGTTCTGGACCGACGTGGTGTGGGGAGAGCTGGACTACCTGTTTGTGGATATGCCTCCCGGGACGGGGGACGTGCCCCTGACGGTGTTCCAGTCCCTTCCCGTGGACGGCGTCATCGTGGTCACCGCTCCCCAGGCCCTGGTGGGCATGATCGTCACCAAGGCGGTGCGCATGGCGGAGATGCTGGACGTGCCCGTGCTGGGGCTGGTGGAGAACTACTCCTTCTACCGCTGCCCCGACTGCGGGAAGGAACACCCCGTCTTCGGGCCCAGCACTATCGACGCCTTGGCAGAGGAGCTGTCCCTGCCGGTGCTGGCCAAGCTGCCCATCGACCCCGCGCTGGCCCAGGCGGTGGACCAGGGCCGGGTGGAGGGCTATGAGCCCAACCCCATGGCCCAGGTGGCCCGGCGGCTGGCGGAGGAATAAGAGCGCGCAAGAGCGCCCGGAGCGGATGAGCTCCGGGCGTTTTTGCATGTTGGAAAAGATTGGGAGGGATGGGGATTGCGGGAAAAAAGTGCGCAAAATAGTTCGAGTTATGATTATATAACCCGTTATTCCCCCCGCTGCGGCTTGCCAAATGGGGCCGGGTCTGGTACAATGAACAAAATTCGACAAAATTCGACAAATTGGGCGGAAGCCATTTCCAGGAGAGGTCCGCCCGGTCCTGCATAACATAGACGTAGGGATGAAAGGGGGCGGGCGGTGTGGACAAAACAGACATCGGCCAGGGCGCGGCCCGGACCGCGATGGAGCTGCGCAAGCAGCTGGCCCAGCTGTCGATGGCCGCTCAGGTGCTGGAGCAGACGGCCGCGAGCGAAAAGGCCCGGCGGTATCTGGCCATCATGGACCAGGGCATCTGCCGCATGCTGCGCATTGTGGGACGGCTGGAGCTGTCGGCCCGGCTGGGAGACGGCGCCCCGGTCCAGCTGGAGTACAGCCTCACCGACCTGGCCCAGCTGGCCCGCGGCCTGGGGGAGCGGCTGGGGCGGCTGCTGGCCGAGATCGGCGTGGAGCTGACGGTGAAGGCCCCCGAGTGGATGGGCGCGCTGGTGGACGAGGGCTTGATCCGCCAAATGCTGATGGAGCTGGTGTCCAATGCCGCCAAGGCGGGCAAGCAGGTCACCCTGACCCTGACCCAGTATGAGCAGCGGGCGGTGTTCACCGTGGAGGACGACGGGCCGGGGGTGGACATGGAGCAGCTGAACCGCCTGTTTTCCAGCGAAGGGGAGGCTGTCCCCGACTGGCGGCGGGGCGGGGTGGGCGTGGCCATCGCCCGCCGGGTGGCCGACCTCCACGGCGGCGCGCTGGTGGCCGACTGCGCCCCCGGACGGGGGCTGCGGGTGGTGGCGTCCATTCCCCTGGGCGTGCCGGGGGGGACGGTGTGCGAGACGCCCGCCCTGGCCTGGGACCAGGGGGGGTTTGACGAGGAGCTCGTCGCCCTCAGCGACCTGCTGCCCCCGAACGTTTTTGGGCCGCAGGGCGGCTGGAGAGAAAAGAACGGCTCCGGAGACGCGTCGTAAGACGCGCCTCTTTTTTGTGCGGAACAGGCGAATGTTCAGCGCTGGGCGGGCGGAAGCGGGGGGGACCCCGCCTTGACCACATTTGCCACCGCCGCCAGCACCTCCCCGTGGGTCTGGTCGAACAGGTGGGTGTAAATGCGCTGGGTGATATTGGGGCTGCTGTGGCCCATGGCCCGGCTGATCTGGTACATGGGCACCCGGGCGCTGTTGGCCATGCTGGCAAAGGTGTGGCGCAGGCCGTGAAAGGTGATGGGGGCCAGGTTCCGCTTGCGGATGAAGGCGGCAAAGGCGGTGGACATCAGATTGGGGTGCATGGGCTGCCCCAGCCCGTCCAGCACCAGGAAATCGTCCGGCCCGCAGGGCAGCCCCTCCCGGGCCCGCTTGGCATGGAGGCTCTGAAGCAGGTCCATCAGGTCGTCCAGGGCGGCGATGGACAGCGTGCGGCAGCTGTCGGAGGTCTTGGGGGCCTTCTCCACCACCCGGTAGCCCACGGTGGTGCGCACCCAGCGCACCGAGATCTGGCCGGAGCACAGGTCCACATCCCGCCACCGCAGGCCCAAAACCTCGCTGCGGCGCAGGCCCAGGAAGCAGGCCAGCCATACCGGGACCTCCAGAGGGTCCCCCTTTACCGCCCGGAGAAGCTGGCCCAGGCGGGCCGGGGTGTAGTAGGCCACCTCCACCGCGGTGGCCCGGGGGGGCGTGGCCCGCTGGACGGGGTTGGATGGAATGACCCCCTGGCGGAAGGCAGACTTTAAGGCGGTATGGAGCAGTACGTGGTGCTTGCGGATGGTGTTGGCGGACAGGCCCTTTTCGTCGGACAGCCATTGATAGTAGCCCTCGATGAGCTGGGGGGTCAGGCCGGACAGCCGCACCCGGCCCAGGGCGGGCCGGATGTGGTTGTGGATGATATTGTCATAGCCGTTGATGGTGGTGTCCGCCCGGCAGGGCTCGATGTCCTTTTCCATCCAGATATCCAGCCACTGGGCCAGCGTGACGCTGGCGCTGGCCGGCGGGCAGGACCGGGGCAGAGGGAAGCCCAGCGACGGGGCGGAGACAATAGGGCGCAGGGTGATTCGGCGGGAATTTGACATGATGACAGCTCCTTTTCTCTATTTTCCGCGGCGGGGCCGCGGGGAGGCCGTGAAATAACGCGCTGTTATCCCGCGGTTCCCTGATTATAAAACGCGCCCCGGCGGAAGGGAACGGGGACGGGCCCTTTCCTCTTGACTTTTTCCGCGTTTGGCAATACAATATGGAGAACCTGTCAACAGGATATGGAGAAAACCCCATTTTTATATAAAAGGATGGAAATGTTATGGCACAGGACAAAAACAAGCAGGTGAGCCAGATCACCGATATGGACGTGGACTTCGCCCAGTGGTACACCGACGTGTGCACCAAGGCGGAGCTCATCGGATACGCCAAAACCAAGGGAATGTTTATCCTCCGCCCCTACGGCTACGCCATCTGGGAGAATATCCAGGCGTATCTGGACCGGCGCTTTAAGGAGACGGGCCACCAGAACGTCTCCATGCCCATGCTGATCCCCGAGTCCCTGCTCCAAAAGGAGAAGGACCATATCGAGGGCTTCGCCCCCGAGTGCGCCTGGGTGACCTACGGCGGCAGCGAGAAGCTGGACGAACGCATGTGCATCCGGCCCACCTCCGAGACCCTGTTCTGCGACCATTGGGCCGATGTGGTCCACTCCTGGCGGGACCTGCCCATGCTCTACAACCAGTGGTGCTCCGTGCTGCGCTGGGAAAAGACCACCCGGCCCTTCCTGCGCCACCGCGAGTTCCTCTGGCAGGAGGGCCACACCCTCCACGCCACCGCCGAGGAGGCCATCGAGGAGACGGAGCAGATGCACCGCATCTATGCCGAGCTGTGCGAGGACGTGCTGGCCATGCCGGTGGTGATGGGCATGAAGACCGACAAGGAGAAGTTCGCCGGGGCGGAGCGCACCTATACCATCGAGTGCATGATGCACGACAAAAAGGCCCTCCAGAACGGCACCAGCCACTACTTCGGGGACGGGTTCGCCCGGGCCTTCGGCATCTCCTTCGCGGATAAGAACAACAGTCAGACCGCCCCCTTCGAGACCTCCTGGGGCATCACCACCCGCACCATCGGCGGCGTCATCATGACCCACGGCGACAACCGGGGCCTGGTGCTGCCCCCCAAGGTGGCCCCCATCCAGGTCATCGTCATCCCCGTGGCCCAGCACAAGGAGGGCGTTATCGAGGCCAACCAGGCCGTCATGGAGCGCCTGACGAAGGTGGGCTTCCGGGTGAAGATGGACGCCTCCGACAACTCCCCCGGCTGGAAGTTCGCCGAGTACGAGATGAAGGGCGTGCCCCTGCGCCTGGAGCTGGGCCCCAAGGACATGGAGAAAAATCAGTGCGTGCTGGTCCGCCGGGACAGCGGCGAGAAGTCCTTCGTCTCCCTGGACGGCATCGAGGACACCGTGGCCAAGATGCTGGAGGACATCCATACCGGGCTCTACCAGCGGGCCAAGAAGAACCTGGAGGACAACACCTACCCCTGCGCCACCCTGGCCGAGGTCAAGGAGAAAATGGAGACCCGGGGCGGCTTCGCCAAGACCATGTGGTGCGGCGACGAGGCCTGCGAGGTGCGCATGAAGGAGGAGGCGGGGGTGTCCTCCCGGTGCATCCCCTTCCAGCAGGAGAAGCTGGGCGACGTGTGCGCCTGCTGCGGCAAGCCCGCCAAGAAGATGGTTTACTGGGGCGTGGCGTACTAAAAAATCAGCGTGAAAACAGCCTCTCCGCCACTGGCGGAGAGGCTGTTTTGCTCCGTTGGTGAAGTTGCACATACAGTTTTTCGCAGAAAGCTCCAAAACCGTGAAAAAACTTTGCGTTTTGCGCAAAAAAGTCCTTGACTTCCGGTGTGTTCCTGTTGTACAATAGTCAAGCGCCTGCGAAAGGGCGCACTGCGATGATGCGGGAGATTGCTCGCCCTGCGAGGTAACTTCCGCGGAGTATGTCCGTAAGATCGGGCGGCTGAGAGGCTCATTCCACGGCGTATATCGCCCTGGGTGGGTAGAACCGGCCTGTGTTGCGCCGGTTTTATTCATGCCGGGGAGTGATACGCACGGAAACGTGGATTGAATCGCTCACCGTACGAAGCTTGGACGAAGCTCGAAACCGTCACTTCGTATGTCAAGGAGGAAAAACAATGGCAGCTCAGAAAGAAATGATCCGCATCCGGCTGAAGGCCTATGACCACCAGCTCATCGACCAGGCCGCCGAGAAGATTGTGGACACCGCCAAGCGCAGCGGCTCCGAGGTCTCCGGCCCCATCCCCCTGCCCACCAAGCGGGAGATCGTCACCATCCTGCGCTCCCCCCATGTGAACAAGGACTCCCGGGAGCAGTTCGAGCGCCGCACCCACAAGCGGCTCATCGACGTGGTGAAGCCCTCCCCCAAGACCGTGGAGGCCCTGATGAGCCTGGAGCTTCCCGCCGGCGTGGAGATTGAGATCAAGCTGTAACCATCCAAAACTGCGCACTTGATGATTTAAAAAGGAGAAAGGATATGGACGAGCGCATGACTGAAAAAGAACAGGCCACCGCGTTGATCGAAGAATATTCCAAGCTCCAAAGGATCAAGGCGGCAGAGGATAAGGACGGCGAAATCGCCTACCAAATCAAGATCACCAAGGCAAAACTGGAGGCCCTTGGAATTGTGACCGAGGATTTGGACCGGTAACCCCCGCGCAACATTGTCAGTACCGCAGCTTACCGCGTGATTGAGGTAAGCGGGTCAAGTTGGAAAACCAATGGGAGCCCAATGCCCACGTTTTTCAACCAATAACCTTATAAGGAGGAATACACATGGAAAAGGCCATCATCGGCAAGAAGGTGGGTATGACCCAGATCTTCGACGACGCCGGTAAGGTCATCCCGGTCACCGTCATCCAGGCGGGCCCCTGCACCGTGGTGCAGAAGAAGACCGAGGAAAAGGACGGCTACAGCGCCGTCCAGCTGGGATTTGAAGAAGTCCCGGAGAAGAAGCTTTCCAAGCCCGAAGCGGGCCACAGCAAGAAGGCCGGCAAGTGCCTGCGGGTGCTCAAGGAGTTCAAGCTGGACAAGGCCGATGAGCTGAACGTGGGCGACGAGCTCACCGCCACCGTGTTCGCCCCCGGCGACCGTGTGGACATCACCGGCATCAGCAAGGGCCACGGCTACCAGGGCGCCGTCAAGCGCTGCGGCGGCCACGTGCAGAAGAACACCCACGGCGGCGGCCCCGTCCACCGCCACGCGGGCTCCATGGGCTCCAGCACCGACCCCTCCCGCATCTTCAAGGGGCACAACGGCGCGGGCCAGATGGGCAACGAGCAGGTCACCGTCATGAACCTGGACGTGGTCCAGGTGGACGAGGAGCTGGGCGTCATCGCCGTGCGCGGCGCGGTGCCCGGTCCCCGGGGCGGCGTGGTCGCCCTGCGCACCAGCGCCAAGAAGCTGGCCGAGAAGCATGCCGCCGAGACCGCCGGGCGCGTCAATCCCCAGAAGCAGTCCGCCCGCGTCAACCCGCAGAAGGCCTCTGCGCGTAACAAGTGAGAAAGGAGAGAATGACAAATGCCTAAAGCGAACCTTTATGATATGGCCGGTAAGCAGATCGGCGAGGTCGAGCTCTCCGAGGCCATCTTCGGCATCGAGCCCAACCAGTCCGTGGTCCACGACGTGGTCAAGAACCACCTGGCCAACTGCCGCCAGGGCACCCAGAGCAGCCTGACCCGGGCCGAAGTCTCCGGCGGCGGCAAGAAGCCCTGGCGCCAGAAGGGCACCGGCCACGCCCGTCAGGGCTCCACCCGGGCCCCCCAGTGGACCCACGGCGGCATCGTGTTCGCCCCCAAGCCCCGCTCCTACCGCTACACCCTCAACAAGAAGGTGCGCCGCCTGGCCCTCAAGTCCGCCCTGTCCTCCAAGGCTGCCGAGGGGAACGTCCTGGTGGTTGACAAGCTGGAGATGGGCGAGATCAAGACCAAGACCTTCCAGGGCTTCCTCAACGCCGTGGAGTCCAAGAAGGCCGTGGTGGTCACCAGCGACTCCAACGTGGTGCTGTCCGCCCGGAACATCCCCGGCATCGTGACCAGCCCCGCCAGCCTCATCAACGTCTACGACATCGTCAACGCCAACCAGGTCATCATCGACCAGGCCGCGCTGGCCGCCATCGAGGAGGTGTTCGCCTGATGAAGACCGCATACGACATCATCAAGCGCCCCATCATCACCGAGCAGTCCATGGCCGCCGCCACCGAGAAGAAGTACACCTTCGAGGTGGCCAAGGACGCCAACAAGATCGAAATCGCCAAGGCCTGCGAGGAGATCTTCGGCGTGAAGGTGGCCAAGGTCAACACCCTGAACATGCAGGGCAAGGTCAAGCGGATGGGCCGCTACCCCGAGGGGCGCCGCCCCCACTGGAAGAAGGCCATGGTCACCCTGACCGCTGATTCCAAGTCCATCGAGTTCTTCGAAGGCATGGTGTAAGGAGGAGATTAGAGAATGGCTATCAAGACTTATAAGCCCACGACGCCCTCCCGCCGCCACATGACCGTGTCCGCCTTCGAGGGCATCGACAAGAAGGCCAAGCCGGAGCGCTCGCTGCTGGAGAGCCTGAAAAAGAACGCCGGCCGCAACAGCTACGGCCGCATCACCGTCCGCCACCGCGGCGGCGGCAACAAGAAGAAGTACCGCATCATCGACTTCAAGCGGGACAAGGCGGGCAAGGCCACTGTGATTAACCTCCAGTACGACCCCAACCGCTCCGCCAACATCGCCCTCATCGAGTATGAGGACGGCGAGCGCCGCTATATCCTGGCCCCCGTGGGCCTCAAGGCCGGCCACACCATCACCACCGGCTCCGGCGCGGACATCCTGCCCGGCAACGCCCTGCCCATCGCTGAGATCCCCGTGGGCGAGACCATCCACTGCATCGAGCTCTACCCCGGCAAGGGCGCCCAGCTGGTGCGCTCCGCCGGCACCGCCGCCCAGCTGATGGCCAAGGAGAACGGCATGGCCCAGGTCCGCCTGCCCTCCGGCGAGGTCCGGCTGGTCCGGGAGAACTGCCTGGCCACCATCGGCCAGGTGGGCAACACCGACTGGGCCAACATCCACATCGGCAAGGCCGGGCGCAAGCGCCACATGGGCTGGCGTCCCACCGTCCGCGGCTCCGTCATGAACCCCAACGACCACCCCCACGGCGGCGGCGAGGGCAAGAGCCCCGTGGGCCGTCCCGGCCCCGTGACCCCCTGGGGCAAGCCCGCCCTGGGTTACAAGACCCGCAAGAAGAAGAACCGCACCGACAAGTTCATTGTCCGGCGCCGCAACGGCAAGTAAGGAGGGAGTGTAACAGATGAGCAGAAGCATCAAGAAGGGCCCGTTTTGCGCTCCCGAGCTGCTGAAGCGCGTGGATGAGCTGAACAAGAAGAATGAGAAGAAGGTCCTCAAGACCTGGAGCCGCGCCTCCACCATCTTCCCCTCCTTCGTGGGCCACACCATCGCCGTCCACGACGGCCGCAAGCACGTGCCCGTCTATGTCACCGAGGACATGGTGGGCCACAAGCTGGGCGAGTTCGCGCCCACCCGCACCTTCAAGGGCCACGCGGGCAGCAAGACCGGTAAGTAAGGGAGGAGAGAGACAATGGAAGCGAAAGCGACACTGAGATACATCCGTATCTCTCCCCGCAAGGTGGGCATCCTCTGCGACCAGATCCGCGGCAAGAGCGTCAAGGACGCCGAGGCCGTGCTGGCCCTGATCCCCAAGGCGGCCTCCGACCCCCTGTCCAAGCTGGTGCACAGCGCCGCCGCCAACGCCGAGAACAACCACGGCATGGACCCCGAGAAGCTCTACGTGGCCGAGACCTACGCCACCCCCGGCCCCATCATCAAGCGCTTCATGCCCCGGGCCAAGGGCCGCGCCTACGGCATCAAAAAGAGAACTTCCCATGTGACCGTCGTGGTCAAAGAGCGCTGAAAAGGAGGTCGAGAGTAAATGGGACAGAAAGTGAATCCCCACGGCCTGCGCGTGGGCGTCATCAAAGACTGGGACTCCCGCTGGTACGCCCGTGACGAAAAAGTGGGCGACCTCCTGGTCGAGGACTACAACCTCCGCAAGGAGCTGAAGAAAAAGCTGTACGCCGCCGGCGTGCCCAAGATCGAGATCGAGCGCGACAACGCCAAGGTGCGCATCTATGTGCACTGCGCCCGTCCCGGCATGGTCATCGGCAAGGGCGGCGAGGACATCGAGAAGCTGCGCGTGGAGCTGGAGAAGAAGCTGGGCAAGAGCGTAGCCCTGAACATCGTCGAGGTCAAGGACGTGGATAAGAACGCCCAGCTGGTGGCCGAGAACATCGCCCAGCAGCTGGAGAAGCGCATCGCCTTCCGCCGGGCCATGAAGAACGCCATGGGCCGCGCCATGCGCATGGGCGCCCTGGGCATCAAGGTCCAGGTGTCCGGCCGCCTCAACGGCGCCGAGATCGCCCGCACCGAGCACTACCACGACGGCACCATCCCCCTGCAGACCATCCGCGCCGACATTGAGTACGGCTTCGCCGAGGCGGCCACCACTTACGGCCGGCTGGGCGTGAAGGTGTGGATCTACAAGGGCGAGGTGCTCACCCAGACCCTGCGCACCACCCCCCGCACCATCGACACCAAGAACTACAAGGAGCGCGAGCAGCGGCCCCGCCGCCGCGACGGCGACCGCAGGGGCGGCTTCAACCGCCAGGGCGGCGGCGACCGGCGCCAGGGCGGCTTCAACCGCGACCGCCAGGGCGGCCCCCGCCCCGCCGGGAACGGCCCCCGTCCCAACAACGGCCCGCGTCCCTCCGCTCCTAAGGAAGGAGGCGCCCAGTAATGCTGCTGCCTAAGAGAGTAAAGTACCGCCGCGTCCACCGCGGCCGCATGACCGGCACCGCCACCCGCGGCAGCAAGGTCTCCTACGGCGAGTGGGGCCTCCAGGCCGCCGAGCCCGCCTGGATCACCGGCAACCAGATCGAGGCCGCCCGTGTGGCCATGACCCGCTACACCAAGCGCGGCGGCAAGGTCTGGATCAAGATCTTCCCCGACAAGCCCATCACCAAGAAGGCGCTGGGTACCCGTATGGGTTCCGGTAAGGGCGCCCCCGAGGGGTGGGTGGCCGTGGTCAAGCCCGGCCGCGTCATGTTCGAGATCGCGGGCGTCCCCGAGGAGACCGCCCGCGAGGCCCTGCGCCTGGCCAGCCATAAGCTGCCCATCAAGTGCAAAATCGTCAAGAAAGAGACTGAGGAGAAGGGTGGTGAATGAAGATGAAGGCAGTCGAAGTGCGTAAGATGAGCGCCGCCGAGCTGGACGCCAAGCTGGTGGAGCTGAAGAAGGACCTGTTCAACCTCCGTCTTCAGCACGCCACCAATCAGCTCGACAACCCCATCCGCATCGCGGAGGTCAAGAAGGACATCGCCCGCGTCAAGACCATCCTGCGTGAGCAGCAGGGCCGATAAGGAGGAGTAAACGATGAGTGAAGTGAGAACCTCTTCTCGTAAGACCAGAGTCGGCCTGGTGGTTTCGGACAAGATGGACAAGACCGTTGTGGTCGCCATCGCCGACCGCGTGGCCCATCCTCTGTACAAGAAGATCGTAAAGCGGACCTACAAGCTGAAGGCCCACGATGAGAACAACGAGTGCGGCGTGGGCGACCGCGTCCGCGTGATGGAGACCCGCCCCCTGTCCAAGGACAAGCGCTGGCGCGTGGTTGAAATCCTCGAGAAGGCGAAGTAAAAGGAGGTGCCAGTATGATCCAAGAAGAAAGCTATCTGAAGGTGGCCGATAATACCGGCGCCAAAGAGATCAAGACCATCCGTGTGCTGGGCGGGTCCCGGCGCCGGTTCGGCAACATCGGCGACGTGGTGGTGGCCTCCGTGCGGAAGGCCGCGCCCGGCGGCCAGGTGAAAAAGGGCGAGGTGGTCAAGGCCGTCATCGTCCGCTCCGCCCGGGGCGTGCGCCGCCCCGACGGCAGCTACGTCCGCTTTGACGACAACGCCGCCGTCCTCATCAAGGAGGACAAGAACCCCCGGGGCACCCGTATCTTTGGCCCGGTGGCCCGCGAGCTGCGCGACAAGGATTACATGAAGATCCTGTCCCTGGCTCCCGAAGTGCTGTAAGGGGGTAGCGAGGTATGAGTATGAACGTGAAGAAGAACGACACCGTGGTGGTCCTGTCCGGCAAGGACAAGGGCAAGCAGGGCAAGGTTCTGTCCGTGGACCCCAAGGGCGGCAAGGTCATCGTGGAGAAGGTCAACCTGGCCTCCAAGCACCAGAAGCCCCGCCAGCAGGGCGAAGAGGGCGGCATCATCCAGAAGGAGACCCCCATCTACGCCTGCAAGGTCATGACCGTGTGCCCCAAGTGCAATAAGCCCACCCGCCCCGCCCACAAGGTGGAGGGCGGCAAGAAGGTCCGCGTGTGCAAGCACTGCGGCGCCGAGATCTGAGAGAGAGGAGGAGTGAATTCACATGGCTAAGGAAAAGAAAGCCCCCGCTGAGGAGCAGGCCCCTGCCGCCCCCGTCGAGAAGAAGGTGCCGAACCTGAAGGCAAAGTACCAGGCGGATGTCGCTCCGGCTCTCATGCAGAAGTTCGGCTACAAGTCCGTCATGGAGATCCCCCGCATCGCCAAGATTGTGGTCAACTGCGGCTGCGGCGAGGCCAAGGACAATGTGAAGGTGCTGGACAGCGTAGTGGCCGACCTCACCGCCATCACCGGCCAGAAGCCCATCATCACCAAGACCAAGAAGCCCATCGCCAACTTCAAGATCCGCAAGGATATGCCCATCGGCGCTAAGGTCACCCTGCGCCAGGACAAGATGTGGGAGTTCATGGACCGCCTGTTCAACGTGGCCCTGCCCCGCGTCCGCGACTTCCGGGGCATCAACCCCAACGCCTTCGACGGCCGGGGCAACTACGCCCTGGGCCTGAAGGAGCAGCTGATCTTCCCCGAGATCGAGTACGACAAGATCGACAAGATCCGCGGCATGGACGTGGTCATCTGCACCACCGCCAAGACCGACGAGGAGGCCAAGGAGCTGCTGACGCTGCTGGGCGCTCCGTTCCACACCGAAAACGGCTGAGAGAGGGAGGATAACTGCTATGGCCAAAAAGTCCATGATCAACAAGCAGCAGGCTGAGCCCAAGTTCTCCAGCCGCCGCTACAACCGCTGCAAAATCTGCGGCCGCCCCCACGCCTACCTGCGCAATTACGGCATCTGCCGTATCTGCTTCCGCGAGCTGGCGTACAAGGGCGAGATTCCCGGGGTCAAGAAGGCCTCTTGGTAATTTCATGGTAACTCGTCCAGAGGCGGGAGTTTCGGCTCCCGCCTGTGGGCCTGTTATATGGCGCTTACAAAATTCAGCAAAATGCGCCGCGTTCAGAGACCCCCAGCGAGGGAAAAGGCGGATAACAGGTCTGCGGATGATGCCTACCCGCGGATACCTTTCCGTCTGCACCGAGAAGCGCGGAGCCGTCGTGAGCAGCGCGGATGGACCGAAGCGAAGGCAAAAGCCCAAGGAGGGCCGCAGGCCCGGATGGGTTTTGCCTGAGTCGTAGGGAAGCCGCGCGTCGCGAACAGGCAGAGCGTGACAACAACGCACGCCCAGCCGCTCCGACACTTTCGGTAATCTTAACAGGAGGTAAAGTCTCATGCAAATCACCGATCCCATTGCGGATATGCTCACCCGCATCCGCAACGCGAACAACGCCAAGCATGACACCGTGGATGTTCCCGCTTCCAACATGAAGAAGGCCATCGCCCAGATCCTGCTGGACGAGGGCTATATCAAGAACTTCCAGACCATCAACGATGGGACCCAGGGCGTCATCCGCATCACTTTGAAGTATATCCAGCCCGGCAAGGAGAAGGTCATCACCAACCTGCGCCGGGTGTCCAAGCCCGGCCTGCGCGTCTACGCCGGCGCTGAGGAGCTGCCCCGGGTGCTCCGCGGCCTGGGCATCGCCATCGTGTCCACGTCCAAGGGCGTCATGACCGACAAAAAGGCCCGGGAGGCCCATGTCGGCGGCGAAGTCCTGGCGTTCGTCTGGTAAGGAGGGTTATAGGAATGTCTAGAATTGGCAGAGCTCCTATCGCCGTTCCCGCCGGCGTGGAGATCAAGATCGAGGATAACAACCTCGTCACCGTGAAGGGCCCCAAGGGCGCCCTCACCCAGCAGCTGCACCCCGCCATGACCATCAAGCAGGAGGGGGCCGAGCTGCATGTCACCCGTCCCAACGATTTGAAGGAGAACCGCTCCCTCCACGGGCTGACCCGCTCCCTGCTCCACAACATGGTGGTGGGCGTCACCGACGGGTTCAAAAAGACCCTGGACGTCAACGGCGTGGGCTACCGCGTGGCCATGGAGGGCGGCAAGCTGGTCATGAACCTGGGCTTCTCCCATCAGGTCGTCATGGAGGCCCCCGCGGGCATCACCGTGGAGACCCCCACCGCCAACCAGATCGTCATCTCCGGCTCCGAC
Source organism: uncultured Oscillospiraceae bacterium (assembly GCA_949935795.1). Taxonomy (GTDB): domain Bacteria; phylum Bacillota; class Clostridia; order Oscillospirales; family Oscillospiraceae; genus Enterenecus. The sequence goes on along the minus strand of CATLFX010000005.1, from coordinate 5,270 downwards.
AAGCAGCTGGTGGGCCAGTTCGCCGCCGAGGTCCGGGAGAAGCGTCCCCCCGAGCCCTATAAGGGTAAAGGCATTAAATATTCCGACGAGGTCATCCGCCGCAAGGTTGGTAAGACCGGCGTCAAGAAATAATAAGGAGGTGTGCCGATTATGATCAACCGTCCCAATACCAAGGCTCAGCGCCTGCACCGTCATAAGCGCGTTCGCGGCAAGGTGTCCGGCACCCCCGAGCGTCCCCGCCTGAACGTGTTCCGCAGCGAGACCAACATCTACGCCCAGATCATCGACGATACCAAGGGCGTCACCCTGGTCTCCGCGTCCTCCCAGGAGAAGGGCTTCGAGGGCCCCGGCAGCAATTGTGAGGCCGCCAAGAAGGTGGGCGAGGCCATCGCCCAGCGCGCCAAGGACAAGGGCATCGAGGCCGTGGTCTTCGACCGCGGCGGCTACCTGTACCACGGCCGCGTGAAGGCTCTGGCCGAGGGCGCCCGCGAGGGCGGCCTGCAGTTCTAAGGGAGGAGGAAAAAAGAATGGCTCGTTTTGAAAGAGAACCCAAAGAGTTCGTGGAGAAGGTCGTGTACCTGAACCGCGTTTCCAAGACCGTCAAGGGCGGCCGCGTGGCCAAGTTCTCCGCTCTGGTCGTCATCGGCGATGAGAAGGGCAAGGTGGGCTACGGCCTGGGCAAGGCCGCCGAAGTGGCCGAGGCCATCCGCAAGGGCATTGAGGACGCCAAGAAGAACATGGTGAAGATCACCCTGTCCGGCACCACCATCCCCCACGAGGTCATCGGCGAGTTCGGCGCCGGCCGCGTCCTCCTCAAGCCCGCCAGCAAGGGTACCGGCATCATCGCCGGCGGCCCCGTGCGCGCCGTCATGGAGGCCGCGGGCGTGTCCGACATCCGCGCCAAGTGCCTGCGCACCAACAACCCCCAGAACGTGGTGGCCGCCACCATGGAGGGGCTCAAGTCCCTGCGCAGCCCCGCCGAAGTCGCGCGCATCCGCGGCAAGAGCGTGGAAGAGATCTTAGGTTAAGGAGGCTCAAGACAATGGCTAAAACCATCAACATCAAGCTCGTCAAGAGCCTGAACGGCCGTCTGGCCAAGCATAAGGCCACCGCCGAGGCCCTGGGCCTGCGCAAGATCGGCGACACCACCGTGCAGCCCGACAACGAGGCTACCCGGGGCAAGATCGCCCATATCGGTTACCTGCTCCAGGTGACCGAGAACGCCTAATGGAGGTGCTGACCATGAATCTGCATGAACTGTCTCCCGCCCCCGGCTCCACCCAGGTGGGCAAGCGCAAGGGGCGCGGCCCCGGCTCCGGCAACGGCAAGACCGCCGGCCGCGGCCACAAGGGCCAGTGGGCCCGTTCCGGCGGCGGCGTCCGCATCGGGTTTGAGGGCGGCCAGATGCCTCTGGCCCGCCGCCTGCCCAAGCGGGGCTTCAACAACATCTTCGCCAAGCGCCTGGAGGCCATCAACGTCTCCGCCCTGAACAAGTTCGACGACGGCGCCGTGGTCAATGTTTGCGACCTGCTGGAAAAGGGTATCATTTCCAAGTGTGAGTACGGCGTCAAGGTCCTGGGCAACGGGGAATTGACCAAGAAGCTCACTGTTCGGGCTTCCGCGTTCTCCGCCTCTGCCAAGGAGAAGATCGAAAAGGCGGGCGGTACTGCGGAGGTGATCTGAGCATGATTCAGACCATCCGCAACGCCTGGAAGGTGCCCGAGCTGCGCAATAAGCTGATGTTCACCGTGTTCGCCCTGCTCATCTTCCGGGTGGGCTCCGCCATCCCGGTGCCTTTCATCAACACGGAGTTCCTCAGCGACTATATCCAGAGCCAGTCCGCCAGCATCTTCGGCCTGCTCAACGTGATGAGCGGCGACGCCTTCTCCCAGGCCACGGTGTTCGCCCTGTCCATCCAGCCCTATATCAACAGCTCCATCATCATCCAGCTGCTGACCATCGCCATCCCCGCCCTGGAGCGGCTCCAGAAGGAGGGCGGCGAGGAGGGCAAAAAGAAGATCGCCGCCATCACCCGCTACGCCACCGTGGCCATCGCCCTGATCCAGGCCTTTGGCTACTACACCTTCATCCGCGCCAACAGCTTCGGCGGTCAGCCCCTGCTCACCGCTCAGGGCGTGTGGCCCGCCTTTGTCATTATCGCCGCCTTCGTGGCCGGCTCCGCCTTCCTCATGTGGCTGGGCGAGCAGATCACCGAGTTCGGCGTGGGCAACGGCATCTCCATCATCCTGTTCGCCGGCATCGTGGGCCGCGTGCCCCACATGGTGTACACCATCTATATGGGCGTGGTCGCCTGGATGAGCGGCGCCGACCCGGAGACCAGCATGGTGCTCCATCCCGCCTTTATCCTGCTCATCGCGGCCGGTATGCTGCTGCTGGTGGCCTTCATCGTCTTCATGGACAACTCCGAGCGGCGCATCCCCGTGCAGTACGCCAAGCGGGTGGTGGGCCGGAAGATGTACGGCGGCCAGTCCAGCCACCTGCCCATCAAGGTGAATATGTCCGGCGTTCTGCCCATCATCTTCGCCCAGTCCATCGCGTCCATCCCCGCCACCATCGGCATGTTCGTGCCCTCCGCCCAGACCGAGGGCAGCGGCTGGAATACCTTCCTCAAGGTGTTCGACTCCCGGGGCTGGGTGTACTGCATCGTCTATTTCCTGCTGATCGTCATGTTCAGCTATTTCTACAACACCATCCAGTTCAACCCCGTTGAGGTCGCCAACAACCTGAAGAAGAACGGCGGGTTCATCCCCGGCTTCCGCCCGGGCAAGCCCACCAGCGACTTCCTCAGCAAGGTGGTGTCCCGGGTCACCATGTTCGGCGCGCTCTATCTGGCCGTGGTGGCCCTGCTGCCCACCATCGTGGGCAACATCATGATGGTGGCCGGGAGCAGCGCGGGCCAGAGTCTGGCCATCGGCGGCACCTCCGTCATCATTGTGGTGGGCGTGGCCCTGGAGACTGTCAAGGCTTTGGAGGCCCAGCTCATGATGCGCCACTACAAGGGCTTCCTCGAATAAACGTGGAGGCAGGACTATGAGACTGATCATGTTTGGCGCCCCCGGCGCCGGTAAAGGGACGCAGGCCGCCATCCTCAGCCAGCGGCTGGGCATTCCCACCATTTCCACAGGCAATATCCTGCGGGCTGCCGTGAAAAACGGCACGCCCGTGGGGCTTGAGGCCAAGCGTTACATGGACGCGGGGCAGCTGGTGCCCGACCAGGTCATCATCGACATCATCGTGGAGCGGCTGGGCGAGGCCGACTGCCGGAACGGGTTCATCCTGGACGGCGTGCCCCGCACCATCCCCCAGGCCGAGGCCTTGGAAAAGGCAGACGTCAAATTCGACTGCGTGCTGGACATCGAGGTCCCCGATTCGGAGATCATGAACCGCATGACCGGACGGCGGGCCTGCACCGCCTGCGGAGCCACCTATCACGTGGTGGCCGCGCCTCCTAAGACGGAGGGCGTATGCGACGCCTGCGGCGCGGCCCTGGTCCAGCGGGACGACGACAAGCCCGAGACCGTTCAGAGCCGCCTCGACGTGTACCACAGCCAGACCGAGCCGCTGAAGGAGTTCTACGCCAAGCGGGGCGTACTCAAGCCGGTGGCGTTCCAGTCCGGCATCGAGGCCACCACCAAGGCTATCGTAGACGCACTGGGGATCTGATTATGGAGCTCATTACCCTGAAATCCCCTCGGGAACAGGACGCCATGCGCCGCGCCGGGCGGATTACCGCCCAGGCCCGGGCGCTGGCGGGCAGTATGGTCCGCCCCGGCGTCACCACCAAGGAGATCGACACGGCGGTGCGCAGGTTTATCCGCAGCCACGGCGCACAGCCCTCCTTTTTGGGCTACGGCGGGTTTCCCGCCTCCGCCTGCATCTCGGTGAATCAGGTGGTTATCCACGGCATTCCTTCTCCCGGCGTTGTGCTGAAGGAGGGAGATATCGTCAGCATCGACGTGGGGGCCTATATCGGCGGCTTCCACGGAGACTGCGCCGCCACCTACCCCTGCGGAACAATCTCCGACGAGGCACAGCGGCTGATCGACGTGACCCGCCAGAGCTTCTGGGAGGGCTATGAAAAGGCCGCGCCCGGAAACCGGGTGTCCGATATCTCCCACGCTGTCCAGAAATACGTGGAGAAAAACGGCTATTCCGTGGTCCGGGATTTCGTGGGCCACGGTGTGGGGACCAAAATGCATGAGGCCCCCGAGGTGCCCAACTTCGGCCCCGCCGGACACGGCGCCCGGCTTCAGCCGGGTATGGCCATCGCGGTGGAACCCATGGTGTGCGCCGGCGACTGGCATGTGAAGGTGCTCCGGGACGGCTGGACCACCGTGACAGCGGACGGCTCCCTGGCGGCCCACTACGAGAACACCATCCTCATCACTGAGGAGGGGCCCGAGATCACCACCGTCACCGAGGACGGGGCCTATGACTGACTATATGGGTCAGATCGTCCGGGCCGCCGCCGGACGGGACAAGGGCGGCTTGTTCTATGTGGTGGGCGGGGACCAGGAGGGACGGCTGCTGCTGTGTGACGGCAAGCGGCGCGGAATCGCCCGGCCCAAGGCCAAAAAACCCCGCCATGTAGAGCTCCTGGAGGGGTCCGACCACCCCGCCATTCAAAAGCTGAAGCAGGGAGAAGCCCTGTCAGACAAGGCACTGAGACGGGCGCTGGCCGCGTTCCGAGATCAACTGGAGGTATGACGCTTTGGCAAAAGACGACATGATCGAGTTGGAGGGCGTCGTCACCGAGGCCCTGCCTAACACTACTTTTAATGTGGACATTGGAAATGGACACATCATTTTAGCACACATCTCCGGGAAGCTGCGGATGAACTTCATCCGCATCCTGCCCGGCGACAAGGTCACGGTTCAGATGTCGCCCTACGACCTGACCCGTGGAAGAATTACCTGGCGCTCTAAGTAATATAGAAGTGCGGAGCCGTCGTGAGCAGCGCGGATGGACCGGAGCGAGGGCAAAAGCCCAGCCGCGCAGGGCGGGGCGGGTTTTGCCCGAGACGGAGGGAAGCCGCGCGTCGTGAACAGGCGAAGCATGACAACATCAACGACCTGCGAAACCGGGGCCTTGCCTTCGGCTTCGTGGGGGCCATTCAGGCATGTACAGGAGGTTATTAACATGAAAGTCAGACCGTCTGTCAAGCCCATGTGCGAGAAGTGCAAGATCATCAAGCGCAAGGGCAAAGTCATGGTCATTTGCGAAAACCCCAAGCACAAGCAGAGACAAG
>CATLFX010000004.1 GCA_949935795.1 uncultured Oscillospiraceae bacterium | reverse complement strand
CGGCCAGCTTGTCCCACTCCTCCACCGCCTTCAGCCGGGACCCGCCCCCGGGGTACGCCTGCCAGAACTGCTCAAACCGCTCCGGGGCATGGGTGGGTATGGACTTTCTCTGCCTGGAACGGCGGGGTCTGGAGGAGGGCTTGTCCTCCGGCGCTGGCTTACCCTCCGGCTCAGCCCCGGCGGGAACGCCGTCCCCCGGCGGAGGACTATAGGGGGTCATGTCTGTTTCCCCATGGTTACCCCATGTATTCCTTATATTACATTTGTCGATTTCAGCATCTGAGCTTGCCGGTTCCTGCTCTTGCATTTGCTGATTTGTGCAAATGCAATTTACGTTTTCGCCATACAGCATAAGCAGCTCATCGCTGGGGGTGTACCAGGCGGTGCGGTCCCGCCGGTCCTCGGCGAAGCTGCCCGTCAGCATGGCGCCCTTTTCCTTGCACCGGGCGATGACCCGGCGGATCTGCCCGGCAGTCCACCAGGGGAAGATCTCCTCAAACGCCTTGACGCTGTTGTAGGTCCACCAGCGCCCATCGTGGAAGTTCTGGTTATTGCCCCGGTTGGTGCGGTACCAGAACATGAGCGCATGGAGAAAAATGGCCTCCTCCAGGCCGTACCGCTCCGCCACGCGGCCATCCGCGTGAATCTGGGTCAATGGGGTCATTTGATCAGCTCCTTATGCTTGTCCACCAGGCGGACTTATCCGCCTTTTTCAGCCTCCCGCTGCATCCTCAGCCTAGCTCCCTGCTCCGCAAAATAGACGATCAGACGCTTGGTGAGGTCAGGAAGTTGGTCCGCAGATTTTATGTAGGTGCTCAGGTCGTCGCATTCAGAGCCGTCAGCCATGATGTTGCGGACGATGGCACCATCGGGCAATACTTTTGCCATTCAGATCACCTCGAAATACAACTATGCTTTTCATAGATTGTCCCATGCAAAGAGTTAAACCCCTTGCAAATCGTCCTACACCATGCTATAATCATGATATAGGAATGATTCATTGCTGTTTGGTCATTCTCTGGCCCCGCCAGGTGGTAACGACACCTGGCGGGGCGTTTTACGCCCACGGATCGTCCCCGGCCATGGACAGCTCCGCCATCTGTAGCGCGGTAAAACCACATGAATCCGCCTCTTCCAGCAGCCTCTCCCGGATACGCTGACTGGGCGCATCCAATAGAGCCGCCTTGTACTCCTCAAACGTGGGAATTTTTTTCACGAATGCCGCCTCCTTTCATGCGCTGGCTTGTGCGTTACTCGCCCGGAGCTCATTGGCCATGGCGATCACACCCTCTGCATAGCCCAAGATAAACTCGCGCTTATCGTCGGGGAGCATTTCCACCGCCTGTGCAAGCCGCTGGCAGAGCTTTTTTTCATCGTTGCCCATAGACGCACCTCCTTTTGCTTGCCCCCTCCCCGCCGGTGTGGTAGAATTTTGGCAAAGGGGGAATAAACATGCTTGATAAACTGAGCAGACAAATACTGAAACACATGAATTCAGTGGGACAGCCGAGCGACACTTACTACAATTTCGATGAGGATTTAGATGAAATTGCGGAAGCAATTGAATCTGACAGCGAATCCGTCCGATCTGCGGTTCGATACCTACACGAACGGAAGCTCATCAAATTTGCGTATTACAATGACTCCGATGTTGCGGCTTGCTTTTACTTAGACCATAAAGGTCTTCACTACGAAGAGTTTAACCGGCTCGAAGCAAAGGAGCGTTGGAAAGAACGCTTGTATGGTTTTGTCTCTGGCATCCTCGTTTCTGCGCTGGCAAGCCTCATAGTATCGTGGCTTTCATGAGCACAAACCCGACAAAAGCGCCCACTATAAACCAAAAAGGCCACCGCAACCCTTTCAACGGATCGTCGTCCACCCCGTTCACCTCCTTCCTTTTCTTAACCTGGCTAAACTGTAGCATAACTCAGCACGCTTGTCAATATCTTTTTATAACTCAGCTAATTTTTTCTTGACATGCGTGATTTTCTGTGCTTTAATAGTCTCACAAAGGGGGTGAGCCCTTGAACGAGCGCATTCATGCAATTATTGTTTCAAAAGGCATGAAAAAGACAGAATTCGCCCAAAAACTAAATATATCTCAAGCTTATGTCTCTCAATTGTGTTCTGGCATAAAGGTACCAAGCGATCGTACTATCTCTGATATCTGCCGCGAATTTGATGTCAATGAGCATTGGCTTCGCACCGGCGAGGGCGAAATGTTCGTCCAGAAATCTCCGGGAGATGAGATCTCCGCCTTTGTGGGCGACATCCTTCGAGGAGAACCCGATTTCCGGCAGCGGTTCATTACCGTGCTGGCCCGCATGACCCCAGATGAGTGGAAGCTGCTGGAGCGCAAGGTCTTGGAACTGGCGGATGAAATAAAAAAAGCCGACCCGGATGGGTCGGCTCAGCAGGAATCATCGGATATGTAGGACGAAATAATAGACATTCTTCAATTTTTGATCATCCAGCGCCTGGATTATTTGGGTGATGGTCTGGAGCATCTGCTCCCGCTGTGTTTCAACCTCAGCCCTCAGCGTCTTTTCTTCCATCATATCCGACTCCTTTCCCGCCATTGCTTATCTGTTCCAAATTATAGAACATAAGTTTTAATTAGTCAACTGTTATTTCCCTGGAACTTTATTCCGATTATTTTTATTGGTCCTATTTATGGCGCACTTATCTGAAAAGACGTTTGCACGTCTTTTCTTTTTAAGTTATCGTTTTTCTTTTTATAGTTCGTTTTCTGTCTTGATTATAGGTTTAATCTTCCAATACGTCAATACTCCAAATGTTGCCAATTTTTCTGCGTGACCCCACCGCCGGAAGGCGGAAACAAATAAAGAAACGAGGAGTAGAAAAAGAGATGAAACATCAATTCAAAGGCTTCATCACCGGCGTGCTGGTCACCCTGATCCTGATCGGCTCAATCGGCACCGCCATGGCCACTGTCGGCACCAAGGCCGCCAACCTGGAGTACAGCAACATCAAGGTCACCCTGGACGGCACGCCCGTCAAGCTGGTAGATGTCAATGGCAATCCAGTAGAGCCGTTCATCATCAGCGGTACGACCTACCTCCCCGTTCGGGCAGTAGCTGGCGCATTCGGGCTCAATGTTGACTGGGACGGCGCCACGCAGACAGTCCTTTTGACACACCCCGGTTCGGACAAACCCGACCCGACCCCTGTCGTGCCCTCTGGCACGCCAACAGTGGGGCAGCAGAATGCGCTTGCAAAAGCAAAGAGCTACCTGTCTCACTCGGCGTTTTCTTATAGCGGGCTGATTGATCAACTCAAATATGAAGGATTTTCAGAGGATGAGGCAACATACGGGGCGGCCAACTGCGGCGCAGACTGGAATGCACAGGCGGCAAAAAAAGCCCAGAGCTATATGTCTCATTCGTCCTTCTCCCGCCAGCGCCTGATTGATCAGCTCTTATATGAAGGCTTTACGCAGGCTCAAGCAGAATATGGTGCATCAGCGGTCGGGTATTGATGTGGCCACACCAGCCAACATATTTTAGATGAGCTTCATTGATAAAGAGGTTCGCCGCAAGGAGGCGCATGAGATATGCCACAACTGTTTGATTCCCTATCCCTGGTAATTGACAACAGCATCATTGTAGCGATCGTAACCCTTGCAATTGCTCTTTTGTTCGCTGCTCTTGCGTGTTTTTTTGAGCTCAGAAGCAGAAAGTTGCGTTCAAGAATAGGAGAAGAAAGCATGCCTGTAGTTAATAAACCATCGGAATCAGAGGTAAACGAATTACCGTTAGACTACATAACCGATAGGCTCCTCCCCCAGATTAAACACTATGAAAAGAAAGGGGATCACCTGCGGCTGGAGTATTATATTATCTCAATATTGAACACGGTTACACTTGCGGCTGTACCGCTTTTAACAATGCTGTCAGATGTTTTCCAAAATCTAAAATATTTTTTGGCAGGTTCCAGCGCGATTGCTTCTATTCTTTCCGCTATTTTGCTTTTACGCCGCACAAAGGATAACTGGCTGGAATGCCAAGCAACCAGCGACGCCCTCAAGTCTGAACTTGCAAGATTTTTTGTGGATAATCCTGAAATTACCCTTGCATACCAAAGAGGCTTCCCAAAGGAAAAACTTTTTTATGAACATATGCGTGAGTTGCGAAATCTAGCAAAAGCCTGCGAAGAAATAATGCGAGTAGAAAGAACTGGATGGTATACCAGAATGAAAGCAGATAGCGATCAGGAAAGCATAAAAGCTCAGGCATCTGACGAGGGCAAAGAACTTATTAAGAGTGGAAGTAATGTATCACGATATACAAAGCAAGATAATTGAGGCGGAGAACCGCCCCAGGCCCTTACCTGGGGCGGTTCTCTGCTAGCCGGGTATTTCTATCGTAAGATGTTTCAAAGGAGGCCCTTATGTCAAAAGAAACCACTGTGGTAGTCGGCTACGCCCGCGTCTCCACCGAGAACCAGCTGGAGAACTACTCCATTGAGGAGCAGACCCAGCGGCTCAAAGCTTACTGCTCCGCCAAAGGCTGGTCCCTGCGCAAGCTCTACGTGGACGGCGGGTACTCCGGCGGCAACACCAACCGGCCCGCCCTCCAGCAGATGCTGGCCGCCATCCGCAAGGGCGGCGTAGACGCCGTGGTGGTCTATAAGCTGGACCGGCTGTCCCGCTCACAGAAGGATACCTTGACGCTGATTGAGGATGAGCTGCTGGCCCACGGCACCGACTTTGTATCCATCAACGAGAACTTCGACACCTCTACCCCCTTTGGACGCGCCATGATCGGTATTCTGTCCGTATTTGCCCAGCTGGAAAAGGACCAGATCACCGAGCGCTTCACCATGGGCCGGATCGGGCGGAGCAAGGCTGGGTATTATCACGGCGGGTCTCACCCGCCTACCGGCTACGATTACAAGGACGGGCTGCTTGTGGTAAACGAGTATGAGGCCATCCAGGTCCGAGAAATATTTTCCCAGTTTATCGCTGGGAAGTCCCTCAACTCCATCTTCCGGTATCTCTCTGGAAAGTACACCACCAAATGGTCGCCCGCGAAGGTCCTGTCGGTGCTTAGAAACACTGTTTATATCGGCAAGGTCCATTTCCGCAAAGTGGACTATGACGGCATCCATCAGCCGCTGATCACCCCGGAAGAGTTTCAGAACGCCGCCCGTCTTCTGGACAGCACGTCGGAGCGCGAAGCGAAGAAAACCACTGTTCAGAAGAATCCCTTCCGCGCCGGCTTTCTGCTCAGCGGGCTGATCTACTGCGGTCGATGCGGGGCCAGGTACTCCGCAAACCACGGTTATTACAAATGCTATTCCAGAGCCAAATCCTCCAGGCAGTTTATCAAGGACCCGAACTGCAAAAATGACAACTGGGAGATTGGGCGGCTAGATCAGCTGGTGCAGCAGGAGATACGCGGCCTCATATCCCAGCCGGACCTCTTAAACATTGTCATAGCGGCGGCGGCAGACAAGCATGAGTCGAAGATCGACCGGCCCGCGATTCAAAAACGGATCACGGAAATTGACGTCCAGATTGGCAAGCTGGTTGACCTGTACCAAGTCGGGTCCATCCCCATGGAGACGATCACTCAGCGCATCAACGCCATTTCCTCAGAACGGGCACAGCTTCAAGAGCAGTTGAATCAGCCCGATCTGACACCGTCTGTGGAACGCTTCCTGCAGGCCCTTGAGGACTATAAAGCAGGGTTCGACACTGGCGACACCGACAACCGGCGTATGTTTATTTCCTCCCTGGTGGAACGCATTATTATTGACGGTCAGTCAGTAGATATCCGTTGGCGCCTATAGTGCAAAATTGTATATACCATACACATTGTCAGACACTGTTTCCCGCAGGTCCGGCACTTCTGGAAGGCGTGGTCCATGACAAAAGCCACCCGGGGCAGGTAGCCCAGGTCCTCCAGCAGGGTAAACAGGGGAAAAAAGATGGCCATGGGGGGCAGCATCACCGCCACCACCCAGGCGGTGACCCGGTACACCCCGTCCAGCAGCACTCCCCGCAGCCAGGCGGGGGCGTTTGCCAGCCAGCCCTCCAGCGCCTCCCCGATCCGGGCAAAGAGGGCAGTGAGCAGGGCGGACGGCCCGTTGGCCCCCGCCACCGTCAGCCACACCACCAGCCCGAACAGCAGGAGCATCAGAGGGATGCCGGTGGATTTGGAGGTAAGTAAGCGGTCCAGCTTCTGCTGGCGGCGCTGGCGGTCCATCCGGCGGCTGCGCACCACCTGGGCGGCGTACCGCTCCGCCAGGGTGACCCGCTCCTGGGGCTCCCGCCGGGGAGCGGCGGGGGCGTCCGTGGACACCAGCCGGGCGATGGCCGCTTTCAGCTCCTCCAACCCGTCCTGGCGGCCCCCGGCGGCGCCCACCACAGGTACCCCCAGCCGCTTGGACAGGGCGGGCAGGTCCACTTCCACCCCCAGCCGCTCCGCCTCGTCCATCAGGTTGACGCACACCAGCACCCTGCCCGTCAGCTCCAGCACCTGGAGCACCAAAATCAGGTTGCGCTCCAGACAGGTGGCGTCGCACACCACCACCACCCCGTCCGCCTGACCGCTCTCGATATAGTCCCTGGCCACCGCCTCCTCCTGGGAGTGGGCGGCCAGGGAGTAGGTGCCGGGCAGGTCCACCAGCTGATACTCCTGCCCCTCAAAGATGTACTCTCCCTGGGCGGTGGCCACAGTCTTCCCCGCCCAGTTCCCTGTATGCTGCCGGAGACCAGTTAACGCGTTGAACAGGGTGGACTTGCCCACGTTGGGGTTGCCCGCAAGCGCCACCCGGTTCATGTGGCCACCGCCTGGGCGGGCCGCTCCTGGGCCTGCCGCTCCAGGGCCACCCCGTCGGCGTCCGCCCGGCGCAGGGCGATGAGCGCCCCCCGGATGAGATAGGCGCAGGGGTCCCCGGCGGGACTGCGCAGTACGCAGGTCACCCGGGTGCCCCGCACCAGCCCCAGGTCGGTGAGCCGCCGGTCCATGGCGGGCCCCGCGTTCACTTCGGTCACATAGGCGCTCTCCCCCTCCCGGAGCGCCGATAAACTCAATGCTTCATACATAGTTAATAGCTCCTTTCCCGCTCGGACCGCCCCGCGGACGGTCCGCAAGCTATCCTATGGCGGGAAGGGGCGGATTGTGAAAAGATAACAAGCCTCCCGGCGCGGCCGGGAGGCTTGCTTCAATCGTTTTGATGTGGACGCGGCCGTTCCGCCCCCTTGCCTCCGGCGGGGCTCAGTCATTCCTGATGTGAATATGGTTGTTGATGTGGTTGGCGCAGTAGCAGTAGTACCCGTCGCACTTGGAGCAGTAGCGGAACTCCATATTGGGGTCGTCCTGGTCGGTAAGGCCGCACACCGCGCACTTGTGCATGTAGCCCCCGGTCTCCTTGGCCTTTTTCTCCGCCTGCTTTCTGGCCCGCTTAAAATTGATGACCTGGGGGTCCGCCTGACGGCGCATGAAGCCCAGTTTGACCGACCAGAAGGGCCAGGTAAAGATGAAGTAGTTCACAAAGCTGGCCACGGGGAACAGGGCGAAGGACCACCAGCCCATTTGGCCGTACTGGATCACTTCCACCAGAATGAGGGCCACGTCGATGAGGGCCAGCCACTTCATCTTGATGGGCAGCACAAACATGAACAGCACCTGGGTCTCGCCGTACAGGGTGGCGATGACCAGGAATATGGACAGGTTCAGGTAATAGGCCAGATTTATGGACGACAGGCCGGCCCGGTCCAGCATGGACATCAGCCCGGGCTGGACCAGGGTGAGAATCAGCGCGAACACCGAGGACAGCACCACTCCGCTGAGGTAGAACAGGTTGAACTTGGCGGTGCCCCACTCCCGCTCCAGCATCTGTCCCGTCCAGTAGTACACGTAGCAGCCCAGCAGCAGGTAGAAGGGGTTGGAGCTGTTGGGGGCGGCCACGAAGGTCACCAGCCGCCACACCTGCCCCCGGAGGATGTCCGGGCCCCAGAAGGTCAGCAGCCCGCTGACCGCCCCGTGGGCAAACAGGTCCAGGAAAAACACGGCCACCTGGGCAATGCCCAGGTACAGCATCAGGTTTGAAACGCCGAAGCGGGGATGCTTGGCGCAGAAGCGGTCGATGGGACCGTAGTGATCGTTGCGGTATATCATGGACAAATCTCCTTTTCGCTCGTTGACACCATTCTACCCCAACCGGCCTGGAAAATAATCAATAAACTGTGAATCATTTGCTGTACAGCGCCGCGAGATGGGCCAGCATGTCCACCACCCCGTCCATCTCCTCCACGCAGGCCAGCTCCTGGGGCCCGTGGAAGTTGTAGCCGCCGGTGCCCAGATTGGGGCAGGGCAGGCCCATATAGCTCAGCCGGGCCCCGTCGGTGCCGCCCCGGATGGGCTCCACCGCGGGGACCAGCCCCGCCAGCTCCGCCGCCCGTTTGGCGTTGTCCACCAGGTGCATACAGTCCGCCAGCTTCTCCTTCATATTGTAATAGGTGTCCTTCACCACAGCCTCCACCCTGGCCGTGGGGTGGGCGGCCTGGACCTGGGCGGCGGCCCGCTGGAGCAGGGCCTTTTTCACCGTGAACTCCCCCTTGTCGTGGTCCCGGATGATATACTCCATCCGGGCCTGGGCGGCGGTACCCTCCAGCCGGTCCAGGTGGAAGAAGCCCTGGTAGCCCTCAGTCTTGGCGGGGACGGCGTTGGGGGGCAGCAGGGCGTTGAGCTCCTGGGCGATGAGCAGGGCGTTCTCCATAACCCCCTTGGCCGCGCCGGGATGGACGGACACGCCGGTGATATCCACCACCGCGGAGGCGGCGTTGAAGTTCTCAAACTCGATGGACCCCGCCGCGCCCCCGTCCACAGTGTAGGCGTATTTCGCGCCGAAGGCGGCCACGTCGAAGTGGTCGGGGCCCTCGCCGATCTCCTCGTCGGGGGTGAAGGCGATGCACAGCCGCCCATGAGGCAGGTTTTCCGCCTGGATGCGCTCGCACAGGGTCATGATCTCGGCCACGCCCGCCTTGTCGTCCGCCCCCAGCAGGGTGGAGCCGTCGGCGGTGATGAGGGTCTTGCCCTTGAGCCCCGCCAGGAAGGGGAAATCGGCGGCCCGGATCACACGGCCCTCCTTTGGCAGGACAATGTCGCCGCCGTCGTAGTTCTCATGGACGATGGGGTCCACATCCCTGCCGGAGAAGGCGGGGGCGGTGTCCATGTGGGCCAGCAGGCCCAGGGCTGGGGCGGCCTCACAGCCGGGGGCGGCGGGCAGCCAGGCGGTGACAACGCAGTGCTCGTTGACGGAGGGGTTTTCCAGCCCCAGCTCCTTCAGCTCCTCTACCAGCAGCCGGGCCAGATCCCACTGGCCGGGGGTGGAGGGGGTGTCCCCGGTGTCCGGGGAGGACTCGGTGCAGATTTTCACGTACTTTAAGAGGCGTTCATAGGCGCGCATATTTTAAAACTTCCTTTCGTCGTTATATTTACAGCATAACCGGGCTGGCGGTCCACTCCAGCCCGCAGGGCCCCGGCGTTTCCCGGCACAGCTGGTAAAAATCGGTGCACCGGGCCTCCAGCTCCAGCAGGGGGATTCCCTTCCCGTGGGCGGGCTTGGTGAGGATGGGCAGGGCCGCACGGCCCTTCATCTCCCGCAGCACCTCCCTGCCCCGCCCGTTGGCCCCCAGCACCCGGAGACAGGGGGGATGGGCGGGCCGGTCGCAGGCCCTCAGCCCCAGGGCCCCCCACAGCACCGCCCGGCGGATACGGGCATGGGCGTACCGCTTGGTCTTGGCCAGGTCGTAGACCTCCTCCAGCGTCCGCCCCTGGCGAACCGCCCGGAAAATCCGGTTGGACAGCCCCTCCCCGCAGTCGGGCAGGGCGGCGAAGTCCCCCTCGTCCATGGCGCGCAGGACGGCCAGCGCCCCCCGCTCCCCAAATTTCAGGCTGGCGGGGTTGTCCGCGCTCAGCTCTCCCTCAAAAATCTTCTCCCGCAGATAGGAGGCGGAGGGATATTCGGGGTGGTTCCCCCCGTCGTGGGGCGCGCCCGCCCGGAGAACGGTGACGGGCCGGATCTGGCTGTTCAGGGCGTTCAGCGCCCGGATATACTCGACGCCCAGATTGTTGTTGGGCTGGGACAGCAGGCCCGCCAAGTCTCTCCCCAGTATGGCCCGCGCCGCCGCCTGACGGCAGGCGGCGAAGGGCATCCCCTCATCCAGAAAGCGGCGCAGTCCGGCTTGATATGCCTCACTGTCCAGGCAGGCCGCCACCTGTTGAAGCGCTTCCACGTCGCCGCACTCGCTGCCAAAGGACAGGTGGGTCGCCGCTCCCGCAGCGGCCAGCAGCTCCGCCGCCCCCCGGGCGAAGGACTCCGCCGAGGACGCCGCCCAGACGGTGGGCAGCTCCAGCACCAGGTCCGCGCCCCCCTCCAGGGCGGCCCGGGCCCGGGTCCACTTGTCCAAAACGGCGCAGTCCCCCCGCTGGACAAAATTGCCGCTCATCACGGCCGCCACGGCGCAGTCCCCCAGCAGGCGGCGGGTCTCCCGGATGTGGAGGGCGTGCCCGGCGTGAAATGGATTGTACTCGGCTATGACGCCCGCCACCACCATCCGGATTCCCTCCTTTTCCTTCCGCTCCGGTTCATCCGGGCCTGCCAGCCTGCGCTCGCGCTTCTTCTTGTTTAAAACAAGAAAAATACTTGCGGTATCGCTGCCGGCGTAGTATAATATGTCTGTTAAAATGGCCGCAGCGCGGTCACAGATACCTTGACTGTTCCCTCATTATATACATCGGGGACGCCAAAGTAAATACCCAGATATCACAAAGCGGCCACCGCGCGCGGGGCCCGAAACAAAGGAGTGCGGAACATGAAAGTTCTCGTCATCAACGCCGGCAGCTCTTCGCTGAAGTACCAGCTGCTGGACACCGACAGCCGGGAAGTGCTGGCCAAGGGCCTGTGCGAGCGCATCGGCATCGACGGCAAATTCACCTACAAGGCCCCGGGCAAGCCCACCGTGGACGCGGCGGACGTATCTATGCCCACCCACGCCGAGGCTATCCAGGCGGTGCTCACCGCCCTGGTCAACCCCAACGGCGGCGTGATCTCCTCCATGGACGAGATCGAGGCCGTGGGTCACCGCGTCGTCCACGGCGGCGAGACCTTCGCCTGCTCCGTCAAGATCGACGACAAGGTGATGGCCGCCCTGGAGGAAAACATCCCCCTGGCCCCCCTGCACAACCCCGCCAACATCACCGGCATCAAGGCGTGCACCGCCGTCATGGGCCCCAATGTGCCTCAGGTGGGCGTATTCGACACCGCCTTCCACCAGACCATGCCCCCCGTGGCCTACACCTACGCCCTGCCCTATGAATATTATGAGAAGGACAAGGTCCGCCGCTACGGCTTCCACGGCACCAGCCACCGCTATGTCACCCAGCGGGCGGCGGACATGCTGGGCAAGCCCATTGAGTCCCTGAAACTGATCTCCTGCCATCTGGGCAACGGCTCCTCCATCGCCGCCGTCTGCAACGGCAAGAGCGTGGACACCTCCATGGGCTTCACCCCCCTGGCGGGCCTGCCCATGGGCACCCGCTCCGGCGACATCGACGCGGGCGTCATGGAGTACCTGATGAACAAGCACGGCATGGACATCAAGGAGATGCTCAACGTGCTCAACAAGAAGTCCGGCATGGAGGGCGTGTCCGGCGTGTCCTCCGACTTCCGGGACCTGGGCGCCGCCGCCGAACAGGGCAATCAGCGCGCCGCCCTGGCCCTGGACATGTTCAGCTACAGCGTGAAGAAATATATCGGGGCCTACGCCGCCGCCATGGGCGGAGTGGACGCCGTCATCTTCACCGCCGGAGTGGGCGAGAACGACGCCCAGCAGCGCATGGCCATCGCCTCCGGGCTGGAGTTCATGGGCATCAAGATGGACCCGGACGCCAACAACATCCGGGGCAAGGAGGCCATCATCTCCGCCATTGACTCCAAGGTGAAGGTACTGCTCATCCCCACCAACGAGGAGCTGATGATCGCCCTGGACACCGCCGAGCTGGCCTGACCCGGCATATCCAAAAGCGCCCAAAGGGGGCCCGGTTGAGAGACCGGGTCCCCTTTTTGCCGCCTCCCGTCCGAGATTTGGACCTTTTTCCCCCTTTCCCAGCCTTTTGCCCTTGACGGCGCGGGAAGAACACAATACAATAGATTTCATACCGATAAAGAGAAATGAAGTGGTCAAGCTATGATCGTCCTGGACCTGGAGTGGAACCGCGGCTACGACAAAAAGCCGCTGAACGAGATCCTGCAGATCGGCGCGGTGCGCGTTGAGCGGCTGGGCGGTCCCATCGTGGACGTGTTCGACGCCCGCATCCGGCCCACCGTGCACAAAAACTTTGACCTGGGGGCCAAAAAGCTGCCCGAGCTGAAGTCCTTCAAGAAGTCCCGCACCCGGTTTCCTGCGGCGGCGGAGGCCTTCCGGGCGTGGTGCGGCGGAGAGACCCAATTCGCGGGCTGGGGCAGGGGCGACGTGGAGGAGCTGAACGAGAATTGCAAATACTGGGGGCTGGCTCCCTTCCAGGCGGGAGAGTTTTTCGACCTCCAGCGGGCCTTTGCCCACGCCGTGGGGTCCGACCAGCAGATCGCCCTGTGGCGGGCGGCGGAGTACTGCGGCCTCCCCGACGTGTTCGACTACCACAGCGCCCTCAACGACGCCATGTACACCGCCGTGCTGGGGGCCTGGCTCACCCCCGAGGATCTGGCCTGGCGGCCCGAGCCCGCCCCGCCCAAGCGGCACAGGGCGGCCCTGCGGCTGTCCCGGCTGCCCTTTCCCCGCCAGCCCCGGTGGAAGGTGGGGCCGGTCCAGACCCCCATGGAGGCGCTGGACGCCCGGGCCAGCCGGACCCCCGCCTGTCCCCTGTGCGGGCGGCGGCTGGGCGTCGCCCGCTGGCACTTCGCCGTCCCCAAGACGGGGGTCCCCCAGCAGTTTTACGGGGCGTTCTCCTGCCCGGACCACGGGCGGTTTCTGTGCCGGATGACCCTCACCCGCCGGGAGGACGGCCAGTGGCTGGGCCGGGGAGCCGTCCCGCCCATCACCCCCGAGCTGGCCCAGGAGTACGCCTCGGCCCTGGACGGAGGCGTTCACATCTGCCGGGGGACGGGCCGGAAGCGGCGCAGGCGGGCCGGGAGGGCCCAGGCCTCTGAGCAGCGCTGAATTCAACATATCTTTTGAGATTGAGAGGGATTACCCATGACGAAAAAAGAGGAGGCCCTGTTTCAGGCACGGCTGGCCCGGCATCTGGACGAGCTGCGCTGGCTGTACATGGAGCTGTACGACAACGGGGACATGTTCGCGGAGCTGTGCGACGGACTGCGCACGTACGCCGGCGAGCGTCCCGCCGCCCTGAAAAAGCGGGATGCGGAACGGGAGTCCGACCGGTCGTGGTACAAGTCCAGCGGCCTGACGGGGATGATGCTGTACATCGACAATTTTGCCGGAAACCTGAACGGGGTGCGGAAAAAGCTGCCCTATATCCAGAAGACCGGGGTGAACCTGATCCACCTCATGCCTTTTTTGGACACCGTGCCGGGGCGCAGCGACGGGGGCTACGCCGTGGCCGACTTCCGGGCGGTGCGGCCCGACCTGGGCTCCATGGAGGATCTGGAGAAGCTGGCCGCCGCCTGCCACAAGCAGGGGATCAACCTGTGCATGGATTTCGTGATGAACCACACCAGCCAGGACCATGAATGGGCGAAAAAGGCCCGGGCCGGGGACGGGGAGTACATGAGCCGGTATTTCTTCTACAAGGACCCGTCTATCCCCCAGGAGTACGAGAAGACCGTCCCCCAGGTGTTCCCCACCACCGCGCCGGGGAATTTCACCTGGCTGGAGGACTGCGGCCACTACGTCATGACCTCCTTCTACCCCTACCAGTGGGACCTGAACTACCGCAATCCCAGGGTGTTCAACGAGATGATGTACAACTTCCTGTTCCTGGCCAACAGGGGGATGGACATGATCCGCATTGACGCGGTGCCCTACATCTGGAAGGAGCTGGGCACAAACTGCCGCAACCTGCCCCAGGTCCACACCATCGTGCGGATGATGCGGATGATCGGGGAGATCGTGTGCCCCTCCGTCATCCTGCTGGGGGAGGTGGTGATGGAGCCCGTCAAGGTGGTCCCCTACTTCGGCACGGTGGAAAAGCCGGAGTGCCATCTGCTCTACAACGTCACCACCATGTGCACCACCTGGCACACCGTGGCCACCCGGGACACCCGCCTGCTGAGGAAGCAGCTGGACGCCGTCAACGCCCTGCCCAAGCAGTACGTGTTCCTCAACTACCTGCGGTGCCACGACGACATCGGCTGGGGGCTGGACTACGATACGCTGAAGCTGTGGGGCGTCTCGGAGGTCCCGCACAAGAAATTTCTCAGCGACTGGTTCCAGGGGCTGGTCCCGGGCAGCCCCAGCCGGGGGGAACTGTATAACGCCGACCCGGCCAGCGGCGACGCCCGCCAGTGCGGCACCACCGCTTCCCTGTGCGGCATTGAGAAGGCGGGCTTCGAGGGGGACCGGGAGGCCATGGAGCGGGCGGTGCGGTTTGACCTGACCCTCCACGCCATGGTGTTTATGCAGACCGGCCTGCCCCTGCTATACAGCGGAGACGAGCTGGCCCAGGTCAACGACTACAGCTACAAGGACGACCCCAACAAGGCGGGGGACAGCCGCTACCTCCACCGGGGAAAGATGAAGTGGGATTTGGCGGAGCACGCCGGCGACCCCTCCGCCCCGGAGGGCCGTGTGTTCCAGGGGCTCAAGGCCCTGGGGGAGCTGCGCCGGACCCACCGGGCCTTTGGGGCGGAGGCCGACGTGTGGACCCTGGACACCGGGGACAACGGGGTGCTGGCCATCGGCCGGTATCTGGAGGGGGAAAAGCTCATCGGCGTGTTCAATTTCACCTCGGAGGACAAAACCGTCACCTTCCCCTGGGACCCGGGGGAGTTTACCGACCTGCTCACCGGGGAAAAATACGTGCTGGAGGACTTGCGCGTCCCCGCCTGCGGGTGCTATTATATGGAGCAGGAGCAGAGCCGGGAGAGCGCCGAGGCGGAGCCCGCCGACGCGTGATACTTTTTCTTGAAAGAAAAAGTATCCAAAAAGAACTTAGCTCGCTGACGGACAGCGCGGAGGCCGTAAAAGTTCCGCCCGGCAACGGGCAGCGCGGAGATCGGAAAAGCTTCGCCCAGCAGTAACAGCAGATTTTTATTTGTAGTCAGCACAAATTCACAAAAGAAAGGGCAGATTTATCATGAAACAGTTCACTTACACCATCACCGACCCCGTGGGCATCCACGCCCGTCCCGCCGGACTGCTGGTCAAGGCCGTCAAGGCCCTGGACAGCACCGTCACCATCGCCAAGGCGGACGGCAAGTCCGCCGGGGGCGCCAAGCTGATGGCTTTGATGGGCCTGGGCATCAAGCAGGGGGAGACCGTCACCGTCACCCTGGAAGGCGGCAATGAGGACGCCAACGCCGCCAGTTTGGAGCAGTTCTTCAAGGACAATCTGTAAGGCACAGCAAATCCCCCGCCGCCGGCGGGGGATTTTTGCGCCTTGTTCAGCTTTTTGGCTTGGGCTTGAAGATCAGGGCCACCACCACGCCCAGGAAGATGGCGGCGGCGATTCCTCCGGCGGTGGAGGTGACGCCGCCGGTGAGGGCCCCCAGCAGGCCCTTCTCGGCCACCGCCTCCTTCACCCCCTTGGCCAGGGAGTAGCCGAAGCCGGTGAGGGGCACCGTGGCCCCCGCCCCGGCCCACTCCGCCAGGGGCTTGTACACCCCCACGGCCCCTAGAATCACGCCGGAGACCACGTAGGCCACCAGAATCCGGGCCGGGGTGAGCTTGGTCTTGTCGATAAGCAGCTGCCCGATGACGCAGAACAGCCCGCCCACCACAAAGGCTTTTAAATAGTCCATCATTTGCCTCCTTCCAGCGCCAGGGCGTGGCAGATGCCGGGGATGGACTCCCCCTGCATGGTGGCGGTGGGGGAGTGGAGCGCCCCGGTGGGGCAGAACAGGATGCGCTTCCACCGCCCCGCCAGCAGCCCCGGCAGCAGGTAGCCGCACAGCACCGACGCGGAACACCCGCACCCGGACGCCCCGGCGTGGACGTCCTGCTCCTCCCGGTCGAAGAGCAGCAGGCCGCAGTCGTTGTAGTTGGCCAGCTGAACGCCGTCCTTGGAGAAAAAGTCGGACACGATCTCGTGGCCCAGCTTGCCCAGGTCCCCGGTGACGATGAGGTCGTAGTAGCCGGGGTCCAGGCCGGTGTCCTCAAAGTGGGCTTTCAGCGTCTCATAGGCGGCGGGGGCCATGGCCGCGCCCATGTTGTTGGCGTCCTTGATGCCCTTGTCCACCACCTTGCCCACCGTCACCCGGACCACCCGGGGGCCGGGCCGGACCTGGTTGGTGACGATCACCGCTCCGGCGGCGGTGGCGGTCCACTGGGCGGTGGGGGTGCGCTGGGAGCCGTACTCCAGGGGGGTGCGGTACTGCCGCTCCGCCGAGCAGAAGTGGGAGGAGGTGACGGCGGCGGCGTATTTGCCATACCCGCCGCTGAGGAGCAGGGAGGCCAGGGCCAGGCTCTCCCCCATGGTGGAGCAGGCCCCGTACAGCCCGAAGAAGGGCAGGGCGGCGGTGCGGGCGGCGTAGCCCGAGCCGATGCACTGGTTCAGCAGGTCCCCCGCCAGCAGCAGGTCCAGGTCCGGGGTATGGAGCCCCGCCCGTTTCAGCGCCGCGTCCAGGGCCAGCTGCTGCATGGCGGACTCGGACTGCTCCCAGGTCTTGGCCCCAAAGGTGTCGTCGTCACAGGTGTGGTCGAAGTGCCGCCCCAGGGGGCCCTGGCTCTCCTTTTTCCCGGCGGCGGAGCCGTGGCCGATGATGACGGGGGGCGACCCGGGCTGGAAGGTCTGCCGCCCCAGCTTTTGATTGTCCATGGAACCGACTTCCTTTCGTTTGCGCACAGGATTTGCCCTTAGTTTGCGCCTTTGGCGGAAATTCATGCGCGCGGAAAGATTTGACAGCAGAAGAGGCTTTGTCTCTGTTCAAACGGGGAAAAGGGTGGTATAATACTGTTCAGAATTTTTGGGGGAGGGGCAAATCATGCCGGAGGAGACCCGTACCATTGGATATATCTGTCCCGTGTGCGGGCAGGCGGTCATCGCCTCCCGCACCGCCTTCCAGCTGTGCGCCGGGGACAGCTCCCTGCCCTGCCCCTGCGGCAAGTCGGAGCTGTCCTTTTATCAGCTGGGGGACCGCTGTGAGGTGACGGTGCCCTGCCTGTTCTGCGCCCGGGACCATCGGGCGGTGTGCGCCAACGACGCGCTGCTCCACAAGGAGCTGCTGGCCCTGTCCTGCCCCGCGTCCGGGCTGGGGTGCTGCTATATCGGCCAGGAGGGCCGGGTGTTCCGGGCCATGGAGAAGCTGGAGGCGGCGGTGGACAAGCTGCGGCTGGACGACCAGACGGACAGCCGGGGGGCCTTCCTCAACGAGGCGGTGATGGCCGAGGTACTGGGCGAGCTGAAGGACATCGCCGCCCGGGGCGGGGTGCGCTGCGCCTGCGGTTCGGCGGACTACGGGGTGAAGGTGGGCTATTCCTCGGTGGACCTGGTGTGCGCCCGGTGCGGGGCGGCCCTGCGCCTGCCCGCCGCCGGGCCCGACGACCTGGACGCCCTGTGCGCCCGGGACCGCCTCGTCATCCCTGGAAGGAAGGAATCAACACTTTGAGCACATTTTACGAGATGGATTACCGGGTGGACTCCCGGGATGTGGACCTGTTCAACCAGTGCCGCCCGTCGGCGGTGCTGGGCTTTTTGCAGGAGGCCGCCACCCAGGCCGCGTTGGAGCTGGAGGTGTCCGGGCCGCAGATTCTGAAAAAATACAACTGCCTGTGGATGGTCACCCGCAGCTGGGTGGAACTGGACGCCCCCCTGCGGTGGAACGAGCTGATCCGCGTCAAGACCTGGCACCGGGGGGCCTCCGGAGCCTCCTCCTACCGGGATTTTGACCTGTTCCGGGATGGGAAGCCCGTCGGCCAGGGGGTCTCGGTGTGGGTGATGGTGGACGCGGACGCGCGGAAGCTGTTCCGTATGAGGGACCTGACGGAGTTTCAGGGCACCGATGGCGGGGCGCTGTGCAAGAGCGTAAAACTCCGCCGCCCGGCCATGCCGGAGGTGTTTGACAACCGCACCCGGCGGGAACTGGGCTACTCGGACACCGACATCAACGGCCACGTGAACAACGCCCGCTACGCCGATTTCGCCTGCGACAGCCTCCATCTGGAGCGGCTGGGCCGGGGGAAATTCGTCCGCTCCTTCCAGATCGGCTACGTCAGCGAGTGCCAGGCCGGAGAAGTCATCGAGGTGGACACCGCCGTCCAGGGAGAGCGGCTCTTTGCCCGGGGACAGGGAGAGGCCGGGGACGAACGGTTTGATTTCACCCTGGTCCTGGCGGATCTGCCCGGGAAGATTTAATTCTTTTGTAACAAAACCTCTCGAATTTTTGTAACGACTGAACGGTATTCTGAAACTCGCAAGAGATGCTTTTCTTTTTCATTCTATCCTCCATCCTTTGGTCCGAAGCGGCAGCGCTTCGGACCACCTTTTTATCCCCAGAGGCAGGCAAGGCGGTTGTCACAGCTTTTCCGGACGGCGGCCCCTTTCCCTTGTACACCTCGCCTTAAAGCTTTTTTAAGAAAATCCCCACCAAAATCTAAGAAGGTTCGGCATTGAAATTGAAGATTTATCCTCTATAATCAGCCTTGTCAAACGGCAGGAAGCAATGTGCTGATTTGGAGGGAATCGCTGTGAACATCTTGATTTTGACAGGGAAATTCGGCATGGGCCATCTGTCCGCCGCCAACGCGCTGCGGGAGCAGCTGATTCAGGACGGCCATCGGGCCGACGTCGTCGACCTGTTTGAATATGCCAACCCCGAGCTGGCCCCCGCCATGTACTGGTGGTTCAACGTGCTGGTGACCTACGGCGGGGTCTTTTATAACATCTACCATGACCTGACGGTGAACGACTCCGGCGACGGCCGGGGGGACAACCTGCTGGGCGGCCTGGACCGGCTGCTGGACGAGTACCAGCCCGATGTGGTGGTGTCCACCCACCCCATCTCCTCCGCCGCCATGGCCCGCTACAAGGAGGAGGGCCCCTCGGACATCCCCCTGGTCACCTGCGTCACCGACGTGACCTGCCACAGCGAGTGGCTGCACCCCGGCACCGACTGCTATCTGGTGGCGGAGGAGTCCGTCCGCCAGGGCTTCATCGCCAAGGGCGCGGACCCGGACGCCATCGTGGTGTCCGGCATTCCGGTGAGCGGCCGGTTCCAGCCCGCCCGCCGGAACCCCGCCCAAAAGCGGGAGCTGCTCATCATGGGGGGCGGCCTGGGGCTCATGCCCCGGCGGGACTCCTTTTACCAGGCGCTGAACGCCCTGCCCGGCGTCCACACCACCATCCTGACGGGCCGCAACGACAAGCTGTTCCAGCGGCTGGACGGCAAATATGAGAATATCGAGGCCGTCCCCTTCACCACCCAGGTGGAGAAGTACATGGCCCGGGCCAATCTCATGCTGTCCAAGCCCGGCGGCATCACCTGCTTTGAGGCCATTGCCGCCCGCCTGCCCATTCTGGCCTGGCAGCCCTTCCTGAAGCAGGAGCAGGAGAACGCCAACTTCCTGGTCCGCCGGGGCATGGCCCGCATCGCCGCCAAGGAGGAGAGCGCCTGCCTGGCCGCCATCCGGGAGGCCATCTACGACGATCAGGCGCTGGCCGCCATGGAACGGGCCATGGACGACATGGCCGCCGACCTGAGCCGTACCGCCGCCTGCGCCGTGGTCCGCGCCCTGGGCGGAGTCCGCGCATAGTTCTTTTTCTTGTAAGAAAAAGAACCAAAAAGAACTTTTAGCTCGCTGACGAACAGGGTATAAGACATCAAATTACTGCCCGGCGACGAAAACCGTTTGGAATGAGGAACATTATGAAGGGCAAAATCAAAAATGTTATCTGCATAGCGGCTGTGCTGGCCCTGCTGGGCTGGACGGTGTACACCATCCTCCAGCAGCAGACCCCCGGCCAGCTGGCCGCCGCCCTGCTCAGCGCCGACTGGCGCGTCCTGCTGCTGGGCCTGCCCCTGATGGCCCTGTTCATCTGCTGCGAGGCCAAGGCCACCCACACCATTCTGCGCTCCCTGGGCTGTCCACAGCCCTTCCGCCGGTGCGCCTACTACTCCAGCGTGGGCTTCTTTTTCAGCACCATCACCCCCTCCGCCACCGGCGGACAGCCCGCCCAGGTGGTGTCCATGAGCCGGGACGGCGTCCCCGCCGCCGCCGGGGCGCTGGACATGCTGCTGGTCACCATCGGCTACAACACCGCCGCCATGGTGTGGGGAATCTTCGCCCTGTTCACCGCCGGAGGGCTCACCGAGCGCCTGGGCGGCCAGGTGGGGCTTCTGCTGGGCCTGGGGCTGGCGGTGTTCGCCCTGCTGGACGTCTTCATGTTCCTGTTTTTGTTCCTCCCCGGCCCCGCCAAGCGGCTGATATACGGCTGTATCGCCCTTGCTTCCAAGGTGTTTCCCTCCCTGGACAAGGCGGGGCTGGAGGCCGCGGCCGACGAGCACCTGGCCGAGTACCGCCGGGGCGCCGGCCTCATCCGCCGGGACCCCGCCCTGCTCCTCCAGGTGGTGGGGCTGAGCATGGCCCAGCTGGCCTGCTCCTACGCCATGCCCTATGTGGTGTACCGGGCCTTCGGCCTGACCGGCTTCGGGCTGGGGGAGATCATCGCCCTCCAGGCCCTGTGCTCCATCGCCGTGGGCTACCTGCCTCTGCCCGGCTCCGCCGGAGCGGCGGAGAATGTGTTCCTCCGCGGCTTCCTGCTGGTCTACGGCGAGGCCTTGGTGGCCCCCGCCATGATCCTCAGCCGCACCCTGAACTGCTACCTGGTGCTGCTGGCCACCGGCCTGGTGCTGGCCCTGGGACGGGTCTTCCGCCGCCCTACCGCCGCTCAGGCGCGGCCAGCGGCCAGCCCTGAGCCGGATTCCGCCCCCTCCTCCCTGGAGCGGGCCAGTTGACGGAAACAGCCGGTATTCCCAAATCGGGAATACCGGCTGTTTTTTATTGCCCGTCCTACTCCATCAATACCTCCCGCAGGCGGGCCACCGCCCGGCGCTCAATGCGGGACACCTGGACCTGGCTCACGCCCAGCACCTTGGACACCCGGTCCTGGGTGAGGTTTTTATAGAACCGCAGGAGGATCACCATCCGCTCCCGCTCGGGGAGCTGGTCGATGGCCTGGCGCAGGGTGAGCTTTTCCACCAGCTCGTCCTCAATGCCCTCGTCCCCCAGCACCGTCTCCAGGGAGAAGCCCTCCTCCCCGCTCTCCCCCTGGAGGGAGGCCACCGACAGCATAGCGGTGTCGGCGGCGGCGATGTCCTCCGGCTCCAGGCCGGTGGCCTGGGCCAGCTCCCCCACCGTGGGCTCCCGGCCCAGCCGCTGAGTCAGCTCCAGCCGCCGCTGGCGCAGGGCCATGGCCCGCTCCTTGGTGCCCCGGCTCACCTTTACCGCCCCGTCGTCCCGGAGAAACCGCCGGATCTCCCCGGCGATCTTGGGCACGGCGTAGGTGGAAAACTGGGTGCCGTAGGTGGTGTCGAAGCCCCGGATGGCCTTCAAAAACCCCAGACAGCCCAGCTGGTACAGATCCTCCGGGTCCACCCCCCGGCCGTAGTACCGCCGGGCCACCGACCAGATGAGGCCGCTGTTGTCGATGAGCAGGCGCTCACAGGCGTCGTTGTCGCCGGCCTGGGCGGCCTCCAGCAGGGCGGGAGCGTCCAGGCCCCTCACTTGGGAGCGCCCGCCCTGCGGGCGATGCGCTTGCGCATGGTGACGGCGGTGCCCTTCCCCGGCTGGGAGCGCACCTTGAGCCCGTCCATGAAGCTCTCCATGATGGTGAAGCCCATGCCGGAGCGCTCCTCTCCCCCGGTGGTGAACAGGGGGGTCCGGGCCTGTTCTACGTCGGGTATGCCCACCCCGCTGTCTTTCACCTGGATTTCCAGCACACCGCCGTCGAACAGGCGCAGGCGCATGGCGATCTGTCCCAGGCAGTCGGGGTAGGCGTGGACGACGGCGTTGGTCACCGCCTCGCTGACGGCGGTCTTGATGTCCGCCACCTCGTCCAGGGTGGGGTCCAGCTGGGCGGCGAAGCAGGCCGCGCAGGCCCGGGCAAAGCCCTCGTTGGCGGAGCGGGAGGTGAAGGTGACGGTCACCTGGTCGATAGCTTTCATCCTATGTAGCCCTCCTCAGTCTAAGGAAATGAGCCGCCCGATCCCGGCGGCGTCCAGCACCCGCCGCGCCTGGGCGGGAATATTGACCACCCGCAGGGCGCCGCCGGAGTGGGCCAGCTGCCGCCGGGCCCGGAGCAGCACAGCGATGCCGGAACTGTCCATGAAGGTGACGCCGGACAGGTCCAGCACCAGCTGGGCGGGCAGCCGGGTGGCGATGGCGTCGGTGATGGAGTCCATCATCTCCCGGGCAACCTGGTGGTCGATTTCGCCGGACAGGGCGATGGTGAGGGCACTGTCCCGGCTGGTCACTGTGATGGGCATGGCTTGTCCCCCTCGATCAAACAAAAAATGAGCGCGGTACGGAAAATTTCCCGTATCGCGCTCATTATAATAGATTTGGCTGGTCACAATTTGCCGAAGGGGCAACGGTTGATGGAAATATTTACATATCGCCGGCGTGGAAACCGTCACAGGGCCTTCAGCTGATCCTCAATCTTAGCAATGAGGGCTTTCAGCTTCTCCGCCCGCTCCTTTTCCGCAGCCACCACTTCAGCGGGTGCTTTGTTTAAAAAGCCGGGGTTGGACAGCTTACCCTCCAAACCCTTGAGCTCGCCCTGCTTTTTGCCCAGGTCCTTGGTGAGCCGGGCCTTCTCCTTCTCAATGTCCACCAGCTCCGCCAGGGGCATATACACCTTGGCGTCGTGGGTCACGTCGGCCACCAGGCCGGTGAGATCGGAGGGCTCGTCCTCCCGCACCTCGATGGAGGAGGCCCAGGCCAGCCGGGTGAGGAAGCCCTTGCCCGCGTTGAACACGTCGGCCTTGGGGGTGACGATGGTCAGCGCCGCCTTTTTGGAGGGGGGCACGTTCATCTCCGCCCGGCGGGCCCGGATGGTCCGGATCACGTCCATGACGGATTCCATGGCGCTCTCCGCCTCCTGGAAGTTCAGCTCGTCGCGGTACTCCGGCCAGCTCTGCGTCATCAGGAAGCCGCCCTCGATGCCGGGAGCGTGGGGCAGGGCCTGCCAGATCTCCTCGGTGATGAAGGGCATGAAGGGGTGCAGGAGCTTCAGCGTCTCGGTGAGGACGTACACCAGCACGTTCTGGGCCTGGACCTTAGCGGTCTCGTCGTTCCCCTGCAAGCGGGCCTTGGTCAGCTCGATATACCAATCGCAGTAGTCGCTCCAGATGAAGTCATACACCTTGGCGGAGGCCACCCCCAGCTCATAGGCGTCCATGTTCTCGGTGACTTCCTTGACCACCCGGTTCAGCCGGGACAGAATCCACTTGTCCTCCTGCTCCAGCTTCTCGGGGAGCACACACCGATCGATGGTCAGGTTCATCATGACGAACCGGCTGGCGTTCCAGATCTTGTTGGCGAAGTTGCGCATGGCCTCGCACTTCTCCACAAAGAAGCGGGTGTCGTTGCCGGGGGCGTTGCCGGTGATGAGGTTGAAGCGCAGGGCGTCCGCGCCGTACTTCTCCGCCATCTCCAGGGGGTCAATGCCGTTGCCCAGGGACTTGGACATCTTGCGACCCTTGTCATCCCGGACCAGGCCGTGGATGAGCACCGTGTGGAAGGGGGCCTTCCCCGTGTGCTCACAGCCGGAGAAAATCATCCGGGCCACCCAGAAGAAGATGATGTCATAGCCGGTGACCAGCACGTCGGTGGGGTAGAAATACTTCAGATCCTCGGTGTCCTCCGGCCAGCCCAGGGTGGAGAAGGGCCACAGGGCCGAGCTGAACCAGGTGTCCAGCACGTCCGGGTCGCGGGTGATGTTCTTGGAGCCGCAGTGGGCGCACTCCGTGGGGTCCTCCTCGGCCACGGTCATTTTGCCGCAGTCCGCGCAGTACCACACGGGAATCTGATGGCCCCACCACAGCTGGCGGGAGATGCACCAGTCGTGGACGTTCTCCATCCAGTTGGTGTAGGTCTTGGCAAAGCGGTCGGGGACGAACCTGGTCTCCCCCTCGTTGACCACGCGGAGCGCCTCCTTGGCCAGGGGTTCCATTTTGACAAACCACTGGGCGGAGATGATGGGCTCCACGTCGTTGTGGCAGCGGTAGCAGGTGCCCACGTTGTGCTGGTGGTCCTCAATCTTCTCCAGCAGGCCCAGGGCCTCCAGGTCGGCGACGACCGCCTTCCGGGCCTCGTAGCGGTCCAGGCCCTGGTACTTTCCGCCGTTCTCGTTGACCATGCCGTGGTCGTCCAGCACCCGGATGGTGTCCAGGTTGTGCCGCAGGCCCACCTCGAAGTCGTTGGGGTCATGGGCGGGGGTCATCTTCACGCAGCCGGTGCCGAACTCCAAATCCACGTACTCGTCGGCCACGATGGGGATTTCCCGGTCCACCAGGGGCAGCAGGCACTTCTTGCCGATGATGTCCTGATACCGTTCGTCGGCGGGGTTGACGGCCACACCGGTGTCGCCCAGCATGGTCTCGGGCCGGGTGGTGGCCACGACGACGTACCGCCCCGGCTCGCCCACGATGGGGTACTTGATGTGCCACAGGTGACCGGGCTTGTCCTGGTACTCCACCTCGGCGTCGCTCAGCGCGGTGACGCAGTGGGGGCACCAGTTGACGATGCGGGAGCCCTTGTAGATCAAGCCCTTGTCGTACAGGGAGACGAACACGTGGCGCACGGCCTTGGAGAGGCCTTCGTCCATGGTGAACCGGGAGCGCTCCCAGTCGCAGGACACGCCCAGCTTCTTCTGCTGCTCCACGATGCGGCTGCCGTACTTGTGCTTCCAGTCCCACACTCGCTCCAGGAACTTCTCCCGGCCCAGGTCGTGGCGGGTGAGGCCCTCCTTCTCCCGCAGCTCCTCCTCCACCTTGATCTGGGTGGCGATACCCGCGTGGTCGGTGCCGGGCAGGTACAGGGCGGCGTAGCCCTGCATCCGCTTGTAGCGGATGAGCATATCCTGCATGGCGTCGTCCATGGCGTGGCCGATGTGGAGCTGTCCGGTGACGTTGGGGGGCGGCATGACGATGGTGAAGGGCTTTTTCTCCGGGTCCCGGACGCCCCGGAAGCAGCCGTTCTCCTCCCAGGCCTTGTAAATGCGGCCCTCCACCTCCTGGGGCTCGTAGACCTTGGGCAGTTCCTTGCTCATTTTGAATACACTCCTTTTCGGGGCGTTAAAAAATTCGCCCCAAGCTGTTTGCTCAGGGCGAACTGGAAAAGTCCGCGGTACCACCTGAATTTCCCCGGTTGGGGACGCTCATTGCCTCTGTAACGGGAGGGCCCGCCGGTCCCTACTGAGGTTCAGGGCCGGGGCTCTGGGACCACTTCCCCCCGCCTCCGCTGCGGCCTCGCACCAGCCGGCCGCTCTCTGACAGCGGAACATCAGGGGTACTGCTTCCCTTCTCTGCCTGTATCGACAAATAGTATAGGCGAAAGGACACGGTTTGTCAAGGCCGGTTTTTTGTCAGCGGCCCGCAAAATACCTGTTGTAATTTTCCCCCAAATCGTGTACACTGATACCATCCACACAAGGAGGGACAGCCTATGAAAATTGCCAGCTTTATTTTGAGGGCCACGGCGGTCGCCCTGACGGCGGCGGCGGTAGCCTGCGCGGTGGTGGCCCACCTGTGCGCGTCCCTCCGGGACGCCGACTGACAAGGAGGTATGGAAATGAAGAAAACCCTGGGATTTATTTTGAAAATCGTGGCGGCGGCCATGGCGGTGGCGGCCGTGGCATGCGCCGTGGCGGCCTTCTGGGACCAGATCATGGACCTGATCGACACCGTGATGGACAAGTTGGAGGAAAAGCGGGCGGACAAGTGCTTCCAGCCCGCCGAGTACGACGACTACGACGACAGCATTATGTGACTGTGACAGGAAAAAGCCCTCCCGGCCAGCCGGGAGGGCTCTTTTTATCGGATTTTCCGCGCTTCCAAATAGAACCTCTTGTCGTGGGCCTCGCCCATGGAGAAGGTCTTGCGGGGGAGCACCCCGTCGTGGATGACGGTGGGGAACAGCGCCTCCTTGTCCATGGGAGGCAGGAGGAAGGCGATGTTGCCGGGCCGGGCGGCGAACTCCCGGGCCACCTCCTCACCGTGGATGTAGTCCACCCTCCCCTCGTGGTCCATGAGGTAGTCGTCCAAAAAGCTTTGCAGCGCCGCCACGGGCAGACGGGCGGCGGAGGCGGGCAGGGTGACCGCGCCCCCGGCCCCGGCGCACAGCCAGCCCAGGGTCATCCCATCCCCCTCGGAGGCCGCGCCCCGGCGGGCGCCGGGATAGGCCCGCACCAGGGCGTCCAGCAGAGCCTGGGGGTCGGTGTGGAACACCACCCGGTGGATGGGCTCAAATTCCAGGCTGCCGTCATGGAGGTTCACCAGCTCGCACAGGGCGAACCGGGCGGGGAGGGAGTCCCACTTCTCGGGGGGCATAAAGCGCTTCTGCCGCTCGTAGCACTCCTTGGCGGTGGCCAGGGAGTGGTTGCCGTCCCCCACGGCAAAGAGCATGACGGGCTGGTTTTCCGTGCCGTATTTGGCGTTGAAGGCGGCGGGGTCCGCCAGGGCGGCCAGGGCGGAGGCCACCCGCTCCAGCTGGGTTTCATTCAACCGCCAGCCCTTCACGTGCCCCCCCTGCTCCATCAGGTCAAAGTCGTAGAGCAGCTCCATAGAGGCCGTCTCCGCCGCCAGGGGCTCCACCACCGTGCGGCCGGGGTCGTCGCACAGCAGCATGGCGTGGGGCAGCTCGATGGGGGCGTTCTTCCGCACCGCCACCCTGGGCGGGATGCGGGTGTGGACCACTCCCTCCGTGGCCCGGATGAGCACGTCGGAGCCCGGCTCGTAGTCGTAGGCGGTGAGGTCCGCCATGCCCACCAGCCCCCGGCGCACCTTGCCGCTGAACAGGGTGCGCTCTACATAGACCATGGCCCCGGGCAGGGTCTTGAACCGGCCCTCCCGGAGATAGGCCGCCATGGTGGCGTTGATGTCGGTGATGTCCATCTCCACCTGGGGGCCGTCCAGACTGCTCTCGGGCAGGATGAGCCGCAGGGCGGAGGGGGAACGGCCCACCCGCTGCTCCACCCGCTCCCAGTACTCGGGCTGGGAGGTATACTGGTCGCAGGCCACCACCGACCACTTGTCGTAGTCGCAGTCCTTGGGCAGGAGGATGTCGGCGGGGCGGAAGGGGAGGCTGGTGAAATCAGCTTTCACGGCGAAAACCTCTTTTCAATGGAAAATATGCGTTACAACGCGGCCTTGATGGCGGCCAGCAGGTCGGGGAACTCCTCGAAGGCGGGGATATCGGGGTAGTCCGCCTTGATCTGGGGGGTGGACTTGAACAGGAAGCCCGCCTTGCTGGCCTGGATCATGGCCAGGTCGTTGAAGCTGTCCCCGGCGGCAATGGTCTCAAAGCCGCAGGACTGGAGGGCCTTCACCGTGGTGAGCTTGGACTTGGCGCACCGCATTTTGTACCCGGTGATCTCCCCGCCGGGGGCCGCCTCCAGGGTGTTGCAGAACAGGGTGGGCCAGTTCAGCTTGGCCATCAGGGGCTTGGCGAACTGCTCGAAGGTGTCGCTCAAAATCACCACCTGGGTGAGGGCGCGCAGCTCGTCCAGGAACTCCCTGGCCCCGGGGAGGGGGTCGATCCTGGCGATGGTGGCCTGAATTTCCTTGAGACCCAGGCCGTGCTCCTTCAAAATAGCCAGCCGGTAGGCCATCAGCTTGTCGTAGTCCGGCTCGTCCCGGGTGGTGCGGGAGAGCTCCGGGATACCGCTGGCCTGGGAGAAAGCAATCCAAATTTCGGGGACCAGCACGCCCTCCATATCCAAACAGACGATGTTCATAACAACGCTTCCTTTCTCTCAGGCCTTCAGGCTGTTCAAGAATTTCTCCAGCCGGTTCAGCGCCTCCGCCAGGTCCCGCATGGAGGCGGCGTAACAGGCCCGGACATACCCCTCCCCGCCGGGGCCGAAGGCGGGGCCGGGGATCACGGCCACCTTCTGCTCGGCCAGGAAGCGGTCGGCAAACTGCTCGCTGGTGAGCCCCGTGGACTTGATGCAGGGGAAGGTGTAGAAGGCCCCCAGGGGCTCGAAGCAGCTCAGCCCCAGCTTGCGGAAGCCGTCCACCAGGAACCGGCGGCGGCCGTCGTACTCCTCCCGCATGGCGTCGATATCGCCGTCGCCGTGGTCCAGGGCCTCGATGGCGGCGTACTGGCTGGTGGTGGGGGCGGACATGATGCCGTACTGGTGGAGCTTGGTCATGGCGCCGATGAGGGGCTTGGGCCCGCACACGTAGCCCAGCCGCCAGCCCGTCATGGAGTAGGCCTTGGAGAAACCGTTGACCACCACGGTGCGCTCCGCCATGTCGGGCAGGTTGGCCATGGACACGTGCCGCCCGCCGTAGGTCAGCTCGGCGTAAATCTCGTCGGAAATCACCATGATGCCGGTGCCCCGGAGCACGTCCGCCAGGGCCTCCAGGTCCTCCCGGCCCATGACGCCCCCGGTGGGGTTGCAGGGGAAGGGCAGCACCAGCGCCTTGGTGCGGGGGGTGATGGCGGCCCGCAGCTCATCGGGGGTGAGGCGGAACTCGTGCTCCGCCTTGGTCTCCACCAGCACGGGCACGCCGTGGGCCATGGACACCAGGGGGCCGTAGCACACGAAGGAGGGGGTGGGGATAATCACCTCGTCCCCCGGCTCCAGCAGGACCCGGAAGGTGAGGTCCAGCCCCTCGCTGCCCCCCACGGTGACCAGAACCTGGCCCACCGGGGCGTATTCCAGGTCGAAGCGGCGCTTCAAGTACCGGGAGATGGCGGCCCGCAGGTCGGACAGGCCCGCGTTGGGGGTGTACTTGGTGAAGCCCTTCTCTAACGAGTAGATGCCCGCGTCCCGGATGTGCCAGGGGGTGGGGAAATCGGGCTCCCCGATGCCCAGGGAGATGCCCCCCTCCATGCCCTGGAGCAGGTCGAAGTATTTCCGGATGCCGGAGGGCTGGATGTCCTGCACCCGCCGGCACATAACTTTGCTGTAGTCCATCATTCAAACACGAACCTTTCCTCCTGGACCTCCTGCACGGGGAAGATCAGGTGCTTTTCCTTGTACTTTTTCAGGATAAAGTGGGTGGCGGTGCCGGTGACCCCCTCGATGGGGGCCAGCTTCTCCCCCACAAACTGGGCCACCTCCTTCAAAGTGCGCCCGGAGATGGTCACCGTCATGTCGTAGGCCCCGCCGGACATGAGGTAGAGGGACTCCACCTCGTCGTACTGGTAGATGCGCTGGGCCACCCGGTCGAAGCCCTCCCCCCGCTGGGGGGTGACGCTCACCTCGATGAGGGCGGTCACCGACTCCTGCTGGGTGCGGTCCCAGTCCACAATGGTCTTGTAGCCCAGAATGATGTGGTCCTTCTCATATTGCGCCACCGCCGCCGACACCTCGGCCTCCGTCATGCCGGTCATAGCCGCCAATTGGGCGTGGGTCAG
Organism: uncultured Oscillospiraceae bacterium; assembly: GCA_949935795.1. GTDB lineage: Bacteria > Bacillota > Clostridia > Oscillospirales > Oscillospiraceae > Enterenecus. The sequence goes on along the minus strand of CATLFX010000004.1, from coordinate 62,165 downwards.
GGTGGAGTCATCCTCCAAAAGCTGGAGCAGATTTTTCATAGCCGGGTTCCTCCTGTGTTCCAAACATTATTTTAATATTATACACGCTGCGGGAGGGGAAAGCAATCCCCATTTCCCCGCCCGGGCAAATACATTTTCCAGCCCCGGGAACCGCCCGCCTGCGCAGAAAGGCCGCGGCTGTTCAGCCGCGGCCTTTCTCTATCAATGGCGCTGGAAACCCGGTCTTTCAGGTGCAGGGTCCCCTCAGTTCTCCTCGTCCAGCTCGAACTCCGGGCCGAATTCCAGGGCGCCGCCCCCGGAAACCTTCCCCAGATCGGGCTCCAGGGCGGGCTGAGGCTTCACAGTGGTGCACCGGCCGTTGAGGATGCCGCCGTCCTCCACCACCAGGGAGGCGGTGGTCACGTCGCCGTCCAGGCTGCCGGAGGACTCCAGCCGCATGTGCTCCCGGGCGTGGACATTGCCCTCCACCCGGCCCGCCACCCGGACCACGTCAGCCGCCACGGGACCCCGGATCAGGCCGGACTCCGCCACGACCACCGCGCCGGTCATGTCAAACTCGCCCTCCACGACGCCTTCCACCTGGATCACGCCCTCACCCCGGATGGTGCCGGTAAATGTAATGCCCTGGGCGATGATCGTGCTGCCCGCCCGGGCAGGCGCGGGGGCGCTCACCGGCTCCTCCTGGGGAACGGCCGGAACCTCCGCCGGAGCGTCCACCTTCTGCATTCCAAAGAAACCCATAAGACCTCACCTTTCCTTCAGGAGAGGCTGAAACCCGCCAGCCGCAAGGCTTTCGCTCCCCCGCTTGTGTCCTCCATACTAGCACAGGCCGGGGGAAATTTCAAGTCTGAATGTGTCCCCTGCTCATTTAAATTACCGCTCCACCAGCCGCCGCCGGAACAGCCCCACGGCCAGCCCCAGCACCGCCGCCGCCCAAAGGGACACCCAAAGCAGATGTCCGGGCAGGGCGGTCCAGTCCCCGGCCAGGGCGGCCTTGGCCCCCTCCACGCCGTGGACGAAGGGGAGCGCGTAAGCCACGGCCTGGAAAGGCCCGCCGATCAGGGACAGGTCGAACCAGATCCCCGCCAGCCAGGCGGTGACGTTGGTCAGAATGGCCCCGCACATGCCGCCCACCTGCTTGTCGTTGAACAGGGCGCCGCACAGCAGGCCCAGAGCGATGAACAGCAGGGCCGACGGGATCAGGGAGAGGACCACCGCCGGGAGATTCCAGCTCAGGGGCAGGCCCAGGGCCACCGCCGCCCCCAGGCAGATGGCGGTCTGTCCCGCCGCCATGGGCAGCATGGGCAGCAGGTAGCCCAGCAGGAAGTCGGCGGCGGTCATGGGGGAGGCCGCCAGCCGGGCCAGAAAAGCGGAGGAGCGGTCCTTGGCCAGCAGCAGCCCGGAGAACAGCGCCATAAAGGTCAGCCCGAACAGGGCGATGCCCGGGGCCAGGGTGTCCAGCTCGAAAATGTGTACCGGGACATTGCGCTGAATCACGTTCATCAACACCAGCAGGACCAGGGGGAAGCCCAGCCCGAAAAACAGGGTCAGGGGGTCCCGGAGCAGCTCCTTGAGGTTCCGCTTGGCAAAAGCCCGCATTCTCATGACGCCGCCCCCTCTCCCGCCAGTGCCACAAAGGCGTCCTCGAAGCTGTCGCAGCCCGCCAGGGCCTTCAGCTCCTCCGCCGTCCCCACCGCCCGGAGGCGGCCCTGGTTCATCACCCCCACCCGGTCGGCCAGGGCCTCCGCCTCCTCCAGGTAGTGGGTGGTCAAAATGATGGTGGTGTGCCCCTTGAGGCCCCGGATGACGCCCCACAGCTCCCGGCGGGCCAGCACGTCCAGCCCCAGGGTGGGTTCATCCAGGAACAGCACCTCCGGCTGGGACACCAGGGCCATGGCGATGGACAGCCGCCGCTGCCAGCCGCCGGACAGGGTCCTGGCCCGGGCCTTGGCCCACCGGGCCAGGTCAAGCCGCTCCATCACCTGGTCCACCCGCTCCCTGGACCGGCCGTAGACCCCCGCCATCAGCTCCAGGTTCTCCAGCGCCGTGAGATTGGGGGCGATGGCCGTCTCCTGGGGGGAGACCGCCAAAATCTCCTTGGCGGCGTGGCCGTCCCGGCGGACGCTGTGACCCATCAGCTGGGCGTCCCCTTCGGTGGGGACGGTGAGGCAGGACAGCATTTTGATCGTCGTGGACTTCCCCGCCCCGTTGACCCCCAGCAGGGCGAACAGCTCCCCCGCCGGAATGGACAGCTCCAGCTTATCCACCACCCTGCGGCCCCCGTACTCCTTGGTGAGGCCCAAAATTTCAATGGCGTTCACTTCTGCCCCTCCTTCTGCTCCTCCTGAGCCTTCCGGGCCTGCCGGATGGACTCGTCCATAAAGTCGATCATGCCGTCGAAGGCCACGATGGCGATACCCTTTTTCTTGTCCGCCATCAGCAGCAGGTTGTCCCCCGGCTCGATCTCGAACAGCTCCCGCACCTCCTTGGGAATGACGATCTGGCCCTTGTCCCCCACCCGGACGGTGGAGAGAAACTGATCCCTGGGTAATTTCAGCTTCACGGCAACTCCTCCTATCAGTTATACTTTTCCCACTTAGCATAACTCTATCTGCTTTCTCTGTCAAGAGGCAATCGCCGGACGTTCTTTTCCCATATTCCCCCGCATACAATGCAGGGAGGTGAAAGCGTATGCGAAAGAAAAGGACAACCCGGCCCTGGGTCCGGGGACTGCGGACCGGGGCGGCGGTGCTGGTGGGGACGCTGGCGGTGTGGCTGGCCTGGCTGGTGGGCGACCCCGCCGCCGCCCTGGACCAGCTCCGGGAGTGGGCGGGCAGCGCCCAGGTGTCCCTGGCCCTGCTGTCGGCGGAGCTGGGGCTGGAGGAGCAGGGGGACGGCCTGTCCCGCTGGGACAGGATGGTGCTGGCCCAGTCCTCCCTGCTGGGGGGCGTGCTGTCCTCCCCGGAGCCCAAGCAGAGCGCCCCGCCCCCCTCTGAACCCGGCGACCTGCTGGAGCTGGACCCCCCGGGAGAGGACGAGGAGCCCAGCAGCTCCCCCGCCCCCTCCGCCCAGACCCCCGAGGGCATCATCCCCAAGACCATGGTGGCCGGGTCCTCCGCCAAGTACATCACATCGGGGAACGTGTCCATCTACAACCACACGGACTACACCGTGGACATCCCCGCCCTCCTGGAAAACGCCCCCCGGCTGTCCGCCGCCGGGGAGGGCCCCAAGGTGCTCATTTACCACTCCCACGCCACCGAGTCCTACACCATGGCGGGGACCGACGTGTACGAGCCCAGCGGCGACCACCGCACCCTGGACACCACTCAAAACATGGTCCGGGTGGGGGAGGAGATGAAGGCGGTGTTCGAGGCGGCGGGCATCGGCGTGGTCCACGACACCACCCTGTACGACTACCCCAGCTACAACGACGCCTACAACCGCTCGGTGCAGGGGGTGGCGGAAAACCTGAAAAAGTACCCCTCCATCGTGCTGGTGCTGGACGTCCACCGGGACGCCCTGGTGGCCAGCGACGGCACCATCTATAAAGTGGTGGCGGGGACGGTGGACGACTGCGCCCAGGTGATGATGGTGATGGGCAGCGACGCCACCGGACAGGTCCACCCCAACTGGAAGGTAAATCTGGCGCTGGCCCTGTCCATCCAGTCGGCCATCGCGGACAAGTGGTCCACCCTGGCCCGGCCCCTGGTGCTCCGGCCCACCCGGTTCAACCAGCACCTGTCCACCGGGATGCTTTTGGTCGAGGTGGGCACCCACGGCAACACCCTCCAGGAGGCCATCACCGCCGCCCGGCTGTACGCCCGGACGGTGGTGGAGCTGATGGAGCGGTAGCGCGTCAAAAGCGCCCCCGGCGAGAGCCGGGGGCGCTTCGTTTCAGGTTTTCGGAGACAGGAACAATTGGATGGGGTCCTCCGGCCGCTCCCCCGCAAGGGGCAGGGTGACGATGGCCTTGAACAGGTCGCCGTCAATGCTGATCTCGAACCTGCCGTGCTGGAGCTCGGTCAGCGACTGGGCGATGGACAGCCCCAGGCCGCTGCCCGCCTGGTTGCGGGACTCGTCGCCCCGGACGAACCGCTCCATGAGCCGCTCCGCCGGGATGTCCAGCGGGTCCCGGGAGATGTTCTTCACCGACAGCACCGCCCAGTCCCCGCTGCGCCGCAGGTCCACGTACACCCGGGTGCCGGGCAGGGCGTACTTGGCGCAGTTAGTCAGCAGATTGTCCAGCACCCGCCACAGGTGCCGCCCGTCCGCCTCCACCCACATGGGCTCCTCGGGCAGGGAGCGCACCACCGTCAGCTTCTGAGCCTCCAGCCGCTCCCCGGTCTCGGCCAGGGCCTGGTCGGTGAGCTGGGCCCAGTCCAGCCGCTCCCAGTTCACCGTCAGGTTGCCGGTGGATGCCTTGGACGCCTCCACCAGGTCCTCCGTCAGCTTTTTCAAGCGCTGGCTCTTGCGGTCCAGCACCTCGATATACTCCTGGGCCTTGGGGTCGCTGATCTCCACCTTTTTCAGCAGGTCCACGTAGTTGATGATGGAGGTCAGCGGCGTTTTCAGATCGTGGGACACGTTGGTGATGAGCTCCGCCTTGAAGTGCTCGCTCTTCATCCGCTCATCCACCGCCGTAGAGATGGCGTGGCCCAGGTTGTTCAGCTCGTCGGCGTGGCTCTTCAAATCGGGGAGCATCCGGTTGGTGTCGATGTGGTAGCTGGGGTTTCCGCCGATAATCTCCTGGGTGCCGCGGCGGATGCGCTTCCACTGGTAGGCCCAGGTGCACAGGTAGGCCGCCGCCGCAAAGGTCCCCAGCAGCCATGGCCCGGCGGCCCACCGGATGGTCGCCAATGTGAAGATCGGGTACGCCATACAGCCTATCACCGCCTTCCAGATGAGGGGGACGGCCTGGACGGCCCGCCCCACGGTCCGAAACAGCTCCCAGCACCAGCCCCAAAGCCTCAAAAACAGCTTCCAGCACCAGGCGCACAGCTTCCAGGTCCAGGTGTCGCGCAGCAGGGTGTGGGCCTTGGCCCGGGCGCACACCGTCACCAGCGCCGCCAGCCCCATGGCCGCCGCGAAGGCCACCCCCAGCCCCACGCCGATGAGCTGCATGAACATGGGCGCGTCCCCATAGGCGTCGGCCACAATGGCCACCCCAAGCCCCACCGAGCCCACGCCGCCCAGCAACAGCAGGGCCAGCAGCACATCGCCGGGGACCCGGTGGAACCAGTTGAGGTAGATCCCCTCCACCTCCCGCTTGTGGCCCGCGCCGCAGCACAGGTACACCGTCAGCAGCAGGCCCAGCGTTCCCAGCACGATGGTGCCTGCCAGGAACCACTCCCGGTCCGCCTGCCAGTGGGCCAGCTGATCGGCCGCCTTGCGGTATTGATCGTCCACCCGCAGGGCGTCGTCCACCCACAGGATCAGGCTGGCGTTTCTCGCCTCCGACTCGGCGGCGGCCTCCGGGGTCAGTCCCCACTCCAGGCCGTGCGGATCGAAGATATAGCCAAACTGGTTGGCCTCCAGGCAGGCTCGGACGGTGGGATAGAAAATATAAAGATCGCCCTCCGCATCTATCACCCGCAGCACCTTGGTATCACCGTTCTCGTCCGTCAGCACCTGGTCTTCCGCCACGACGACAAGGTCGCCATTGCTGTTCGTCACCTCGTACCGCCCTGCGTCCTCCGTATCCGGCTCGTTCAGCCTCTCCACCCATATAGGCAGCAGGTCCCGCCAGCTGGAACTATAGCACACACTGGTATAGTCCCCCGCATTCACGGCGCTGGACGGGTATTCCGGGTCAAAGTACCCCCAATCAGCGTCGACGCTCTGAGTCCGATACCCGCCCCGGCGGTAATCCACCTCGTAGGCAATGTCCGCCTGGGCGCCGTCCTCCTGGGTGTTGCCGTAGATCACCTTGCCGTCGTTGTCCAGCAGCTGCCAGCGCAGGTTGGTGGCCCCGGCGTCAAACTCCGCCTCATACCGCTCAATGGCCCGCCGCTCCGACAGGTCCAGCCCCTCCCCCGCCGCCTGTTTGTCCTTCAGATCCACCAGATAACGCACCATAAAATAGTCCTGCCGCACCAGATAAGTCCGGGTGTAGCCCCCCAGCTCCCCGTCGTAGCCGTAAAAGCTGCCGCCCCACAGCGCGTCAAAATTGGCCAGCTGATACCAGCCCATGATGGCTGTGGCGGTAAACGCCGCCACAGCCGCGGTGAAGGCCAGGGCCTTCACCGATAAACTTTCCCGCCACTTCATTGCATTTTCTCCATCTTATAGCCCAGGCCCCACACGACCTTCAAATACCGGGGGTTGGCGGGGTCGATCTCGATCTTCTCCCGCAGGTGCCGGATGTGGACGGCCACCGTGTTTTCGCTCCCCAGGGCGGGGTCGTTCCACACCTGCTCGTAGATCTGGGCGGTGGAGTACACCCGGCCCAGGTTCTTCATCAGCAGGCGCAGGATGTTGTACTCGATGGGGGTGAGGCTCACCGCCTCGCCGTCCACCGTCACCGACTTGGCCTCGTCGTCCATGACGATGGAACCGTTGCGCAGGGTTCCGTCCGCCTCCTGGGGCGTCGCTTTGCCTCCCAGGGTGGTGTACCGCCGCAGCTGGCTCTTCACCCGGGCCAGCACCTCGATGGGGTTGAAGGGCTTGGTGATATAGTCGTCCGCGCCGATGTTCAGCCCCAGCACCTTGTCCGTGTCCTCGCTCTTTGCGGTGAGCAGGATGATGGGGATGTTGCCGCCGGACTCCCGCAGGCGGGCGGTGGCCCGGATGCCGTCCAGCTGGGGCATCATGATATCCATCAGGATCAGGTCGATGTTCCCCTCGTTCACCGCCCGGATGGCCTCCTCCCCGTTGTAGGCGGACACCGTTTTATAGCCCTCGCTGGTGAGGTAAATCTCAAGCGCCGAGACGATGTCCTTGTCGTCGTCGCAGATGAGCACCGTGTACATGGCGTATTCCCCCTTGCTCCCTCTGTTGTCACGTTCCGCCTGTTCGCGACGCGCGGCTGTCTCGCCTTCGGCTCGGTCGGCGCTGGACGTGTGCCACCGGCACACAGCGCCCTCCGACTCAGGCAAAATCCGCCTCCGCTCTGCGGCGGCTGGGCTTTTGCCTTCGCTCCAGTCCATCCGCGCTGCTCACGACGGCTCCACGCTTCTCATGTTACCAGATAAGCCGATTAAGCCGCAAGAGGGAAAATGATTAAATTCCATTTAAGAAAGGACGCGCTTTCCCAAAATCCCCCTTGCAATCTGCCCGCCGATGGGGTAAACTATCCCCAAGAGGCAGAGTAGGAGCGCGCGTGTAAAAGTGCCGGCGGGACGGGGAGTTGTCCGCCGGACGAAGGGAATCACCCCCGCAGTGCGTGTTCCGCATCCCGCTGCCGCATGGCGGACCGCGTTTTTACGGCTTCCTTTGTGCGGCTGACCCGTTACGGGTGCTGCCGAAGAAAAAGGAGGTCTTTTTTCATGGAAATTTTCAAAACGCCCTTCTCCCGGGCCTACTGGCGGTGCGCCATCCGGGACTCCAAAAAGCTGCGCACCCTGGTGTTCTCCGCCCTGATGGTGGCCGCCTGCGTAGCGCTGGGTTACCTGAAATCCGTGCCGGTGGTGAACAACATCCGGGTGAGCTGGGGCTTTCTGGCCCGGGCCCTGTGCGCCCTGGTGGGGGGGCCGGTGAACGCCCTGCTGTTCGGCGCTGTGGAGGACACGGTGAGCTATTTTATGAACCCAAGCGAGGGGTACAATCCTTTTTATATTTTCACCACCATGCTGGGGGTGTTCACCTACGCCCTGTTCCTCTACCGGGCGGAGGTGACGGTGCTGCGGGTGTTTCTGGCCAAGCTGGCCACCAACCTGCAAAACGTGTTCATCGGCGGGCTGGGGACTTACCTCTGGTATTCCGGCGGCAAGGGCTACTGGGCCATTGCGGCCGGGAGCGCCGTCAAGAACGCCGTCATGCTGCCGGTACAAACCCTCATGCTGGCGGCGCTGTTCGCCGCCCTGCTGCCCATACTCCACCGCATGGGCTTCCTGCCCGACCAGGCCGCCCGGCTGCGGCTGTGGAAGCGCCCGCAGCGGAAAGCGCCTGAAAAAGCCGTCCCCTGGGAGGACTGACCGTCCAAGCCGCATAACTTGTGCCATGTCCGCATACCTTTCCAGGAGAGGAGGCGCGGACATGGCATTTTTTAAGGCGCTGGGCGATTTTCTGTGGGGCGGGCCGCTGCTGGCGCTGTTCCTGGTGGTGGGGCTGTGGTACTCCCTGGGCTCCGGGTTCTTCCAGATTTTCGGGCTGCCCACCTGGTGGAGCGCCACTGTGGGCTCCCTGTTCCGCCGGAAGCAGGACAAAAAAGAACCCCGGGGGGTGACCCAGCTCCAGGCCCTGTCCACCGCCCTGGCCGCCACCATCGGCACCGGGTCCATCGCCGGGGTAGCCACTGCCATCGCCTACGGCGGGCCGGGGGCGGTGTTCTGGATGTGGATGTCCGCCCTGCTGGGGATGATGACGGGGTGCGGGGAGAAAATCCTGGCGGTGCGCCACCGGGAGAAGGACCCCGGCGGCCGCTGGCGGGGCGGGCCTATGCAGTACATGGAAAAGGGGCTGCGCCTGCCGGGGCTGGCCAAGATTTTTGCCCTCTTCTGCGTGGCGGAGACATTGGCGGGAGGCAACCTGGCCCAGGCCAACTCCATCGCCACGGCGCTGTCCGCTGCGGGAGGGGTCAACCCGGTGGCTGTAGGAGTAGTGCTGGCCGTCCTCACCTTCCTGGTGCTGGCGGGCGGCATCAAGCGCATCGGCAAGCTGTGCGAGCTGCTGGTGCCCGCCATGGCCCTGCTGTTCGTGGGGGGCGGGCTGGCGGTGATCGCCGCCAACTGGCGGGCGGTGCCGGGGGCATTTCAGCAGATCATCTCCTACGCCTTTGCCCCGCGGGCGGCGGCGGGGGGCTACGCCATGGGGACGGCCCTGCGGTACGGCGTGGCCCGGGGGGTGTTCACCAACGAGGCGGGGGTGGGCATGTCCGCCATCGCCCATGCCTGCGCCGATGTGGACGAGCCGGCGGAACAGGGCATGTGGGGCATCTTTGAGGTGTTTTTCGCCACCATGGTCATCTGCACGGTGACCGCGCTGGTGATACTCACCTCCGGGGTGTACGACCCGGTCCGGATGCTCCCTCTGGCGGAGGGAAACGCGGTGCCCCAGGCCCTGCTGGGCGCGCCGCTGACGGTGGCGGGCTTCGCCACCCTGTTCGGCGAGGCCGGGGAGTGGATCGTGTCGGTGAGCCTCATCCTGTTCGCCTTCACCTCCCTCATCGGCTCGGGGTACTACGGACGGCGGGGGGTGGAGACCCTCACCTCCGCCCGGTGGGCCCAGTGGGCCTACCAGCTGGCCTTCCCCGCCTTTATCATCCTGGGGGCAGTGGGGGACGTGACGGCGGTGTGGCAGCTGGTGGACGCGTTCAACGGCCTGTTGGCGGCGGTGAACCTGCCCGCCCTGCTGCTGCTGTCGCCGGAGGCCCTCCACCTGCTGCGGACCTGGCTGGCAGGGCGGAAAAAGCGGGGCGACTACAGCGCCGGGGCGCTTTGTCCTTGACAAAGCGCCCCGGAGGTGTATCATATAAGTACACCCGCGCTGGCGGAGGGCGGTTGGCTCGGGACAAGTGTTTTAAAACTCAGGTTAAGAAACCGTCACTTGGTCGAGTGACGGTTTTTGCATTTTTATCCACAAAATGGGGCCCCCGCAAAGCCGCCCTTCGGCTTTGTGGGGAGAGGAGGAGCGAGGGAGCGTGTGCAGCTTTCGCCGCAGGCGGAAGCGGAACTAAGCGGACTTTGCGACGGCGATGTCGGGAACGCCTGGAAATCAACGGATTTTCCATTGCGCTCCCGGCGTTTTTATGGTACAATGCCTTATCCAATCCAAACTGCGAAGGAGTTTTGCGCTATGCGTTCCGACCATGTGAAAAAAGGCGTCCCCACCGCCCCCAACCGCTCCCTGTTCTACGCCCTGGGCTACACCAAGGAGGAGCTGGAGCGGCCCCTCATCGGGGTGGTGTGTTCCTATAACGAGATTGTCCCCGGCCACATGAATTTGGACAAGATTGCCGAGGCGGTGAAGGCGGGCGTCCGGGCCGCGGGCGGCACCCCCATTGAATTCCCCGCCATCGCCGTGTGCGACGGCATCGCCATGGGCCACGTGGGCATGAAGTACTCCCTGGTCACCCGTGACCTCATCGCCGACTCCACCGAGGCCATGGCCATGGCCCACCAGTTCGACGGCCTGGTGATGATCCCCAACTGCGACAAAAACGTCCCCGGCCTGCTGATGGCGGCGGCCCGGGTGAACATCCCCACCATTTTCTGCTCCGGCGGCCCCATGCTGGCCGGGCGGCTCAACGACGGGCGGCGCACCTGCCTGTCCCACATGTTCGAGGCGGTGGGCGGCTATTACGCCGGCAAGCTGGACGAGGCCGGGGTGGAGGAGTACGAGAACGCCGCCTGCCCCACCTGCGGCTCCTGCTCCGGCATGTACACCGCCAATTCCATGAACTGCCTGGCGGAGGCCATCGGCATGGGCCTGCGGGGCAACGGCACCATCCCCGCCGTGTGGTCAGCCCGGCTACGGCTGGCCAAGCACGCCGGTATGCAGATCATGGAGCTGGTCAAAAAGGACATCAAGCCCCGGGACATCATGACCGAGGCCGCTTTCCACAACGCCGAAACGGTGGACATGGCCCTGGGCTGCTCCACCAACACCATGCTCCACCTGCCCGCCATCGCCCACGAGTGCGGCATTGAGCTGGACCTGGACATGTCCAACGAGATCTCCAGCAAGACCCCCAACCTGTGCCACCTGGCCCCCGCCGGGGACACCTACATGGAGGATTTGGAGGGCGCGGGAGGCGTCCACGCCGTCATGATGGAGCTGAATAAGAAGGGCCTGCTGGACACCTCCGTCCTCACCTGCACCGGCAAGACCCTGGCCGAAAACCTGGAGGGCGTGGTCAACCGGGACCACAGCCTGATCCGGCCCATCGACGACCCCTATTCCCCCGACGGCGGCATCGCCGTCCTCAAGGGCAACCTGGCCCCCGAGGGCTGCGTGGTGAAGCGGTCCGCCGTGGCCCCCGAGATGATGCGCCACCAGGGCCCCGCCCGCGTGTTCAACTCCGAGGAGGAGGCCATCGAGGCCATCTACGCCGGAAAAATCGTGGCGGGCGACGTGGTGGTCATCCGCTACGAGGGTCCCAAGGGGGGCCCCGGCATGCGGGAGATGCTCAACCCCACCTCCGCCATCTGCGGCATGGGGCTGGGCGAGTCCGTAGCCCTCATCACCGACGGGCGGTTCTCCGGGGCCACCCGCGGGGCGTCCATCGGCCACGTCTGCCCCGAGGCCGCCCAGGGCGGGCCCATCGCCTTCGTGGAGGAGGGCGACCAGATCTCCATCGACATACCCGCCTGCAAGATCGAACTGCTGGTGGACAAGGATACCCTGGCCGCCCGGAAGGCCGCCTGGGTGTGCCCCGAGCCCAAGATCAAGACCGGCTATCTGGCCCGGTACGCCAAACTGGTGACCTCCGCCGCAAGGGGGGCCGTACTGGAGTAAACTTTTAGGAGCTTTCTATATGGAACACACGGACCGGACCTACGTGGAGGAGCTGGAGCGGACCAACGCCGAGCTTCGGGCCGCTCTGCATGAGGCGGAGGAGGCCAACCAGGCCAAGAGCCGCTTTTTGTCCAGCATGTCCCACGACATCCGCACCCCCATGAACGCCATTGTGGGCATGACCGCCATCGGCCTGTCCCACATCGACGAGAAGGCCCGGGTGCAGGACTGCCTGAACAAAATTCAAACCGCCTCCTCCCACCTGATGAGCCTGGTGAACGACGTGCTGGACATGTCCCGCATCGACAGCGGCAGAATGACGCTCAGCGAGGAGGCGTTCTCCCTGGCCGACCTGGTCCACGACGTGGCCGTCATCATCCGCCCCCAGGCGGAGCGGAAAGGCCAAACCCTCCACATCCAGATCGCGGACATCCTCGCGGAGGAGCTGATGGGCGACTCCCTGCGCCTGCGGCAGATTCTGGTGAACATCATCGGCAACGCCGTGAAGTACACTCAGGAGAGGGGAGAGATTCAGGTCCGCTTCTCCCAGCGGCCCGGCCCCGAGGGACACATATGGCTGGATTTCTCCTGCCGGGACAACGGCATGGGCATGAGCCGGGAGTTTTTGGATAAAATCTTTATTCCCTTTGAGCGGGTGCGCAATGCCGCCACCCAACAGATCGAGGGCACCGGCCTGGGCATGTCCATCGTGAAAAGGCTGGTGGACAGCATGGAGGGCTCCATCACCGTGGAGAGTCAGGAGGGAAAAGGCAGCTGCTTCACCGTCAGCCTGCCCCTCCCCGTCTCCCCCCAGGGGGACAGGGAACCGGACCTCCCCGCGGGCCGCACGGTGCTGGTGGCAGAGCGCCGCAGCGGCCAGGTCCGGCAGATCTCCGACTGCCTCACCCGGGCGGGCCTCACCCCGATCTGCCTGTCCACCGGCATCCAGGCGGTGACCCGCCTCACCGAGGCCCAGTTCGAGGACCACATGCCCTGCGCCCTGCTGCTGGGCCAGGAGCTGGAGGACATGTCCCCCCTGGACCTGGCCTCCCACGCGCGGCAGCTGGCCGGGCCCGGCTTTCCCATCCTGCTGGCCTCGGAGGACGACTGGGCCCAGATCGAGTACCGGGCCACCCGGGCGGGGGTCAATGCCTTCGTCCCCTGCCCCCTGTTCCCCAGCCGCCTGCTGGCCACCCTCTCCTCCCTCACCAGCCGGAGCGCCGGGGACGGCCAGGACAGCCAGGGTACGGACGACGATTTCAGCGGCAGCCGGGTGCTGCTGGTGGAGGACAACGAGCTCAACCGTGAGATCGCCATGGAGCTGCTGGGCATGACCGGCGTACAGGTGGAGGCGGCGGAAGACGGGGCCCAGGCGGTGTCCAAATTCCAAAACGCCCCGGAGGGCTGGTTCGACCTGATCCTCATGGACATACAGATGCCGGTGATGGACGGCTACGAGGCCGCCCGCCGCATCCGGCAATTGCCCAGGCCGGACGCCCAGAGCGTCTGGATCGTGGCCATGACCGCCAACGCCTTTGTGGAGGACGTGCGCCTGGCCCGGCAGGCGGGGATGAACGAGCACATCTCCAAGCCGGTGGACGTGGACCGGCTCATGGAGATTCTGCGGGGGCAGCTGCGGCCCAAGACGGCCCGGCACTGAGCCCGACGGGCTGTCCGGAAGGGAGTGAGCGCCCGGCATGAAGCCGTATCAGAAGGAGTATCTTGACAATCTGCGGCAGTTCGCCGTCCTCTCCCAGCGGGAGCGGCCCGGCGGGCTGACCTTCGAGGAGTACGCCGCCCACCTGGAGGAAAACCGAAACCAGATCTTCCGCCTGGGCCGGCGGAATATGAAGCTGCTGCGGGAGCACCTGTTCCCCATGCTGGACAATCTGTACGATGCCAGCCGGGAGGATGTGGAGGAGCTGTCGGAGTTCTCCTTTCAGCTCTTCGACGGCCGGAAGGAGCTGGACGTGGGGCTGTTCTGCCAGATCCAGCAGGCCCTGCTCACCCTGTCCCGGCAGAAGCAGAGCCTGTCCGGCGCCATCCGGTCGCTGTACTGGCTGGGCATGGGCCGCAACAGCCTGGTGAGCAAGCTGGTGGGGCTGGAGCTGTCCGACATCCTGGAGTACACCAACCGGATGCGGCTGTGCTTCACCGAGGCGGCGGCCTATCTGAAATACTACGACATCATCGACGACATGGAGATCCGGGGGTACATCCTGCGCTCCCGGGCCAATATGGCGCTGGGGCAGTTCCACTCCCCCGGCGAAAAAATCGCCCTGCTGAAGGACACCCTGAAAATCCTCCAGGACAGGCGCTATCAGGAGCTGGCCCCCTCCCTCCCCTGGGAGCGGTTTATCTACCTGACCCACCAGAATATGACCTCCTGCATCTCCCACAGCCGGGACAAGGTGATGACCCCGGAGGACATGGCGGATATCATGGAGTCCGCCTATATTGTTTACCAGCGCCGGTTCGACGAGGCGGAAATGCAGGGCAAGCAGCCCCCCGCCAAGTCCGCCTTTGCCTACTACACCATTGAATATTACTGCGGTCTGTGCGATCTGAGCGCCCTGCTGACCAAGATAGAGCGCCTGCTGGACGGGGCCGACCCCACTGATTACACTCCGGACGGCATGTACGAGATGATCTCCCTGCCCGCCTTCTACTGCCAGTACCTGTCCCAGTACCCCGAGCGCATCCCGCCCCGGAAGGAGTATCTGGACGGGCTCTACAGCCGGATGCTGGACTATGTGGACGGCTGCCCCGGCGTGCTGGGGGACGGAAACCTCTTTTTATACCTGCGGCAGTTGTCCTTCACCTTCATCGAGACTGGGGAGGGCGTCCTCTACGGCCAGTTTTTGCAGCGGCTGCTGCTGCGCTTTGTCCCCGACGTCTACCGCCACTCCCTCACCGTGGGCGAGGGGGCCAAAACCCTGTGCGCCGTCCTGCTGGACGACAACCCCGGATTTTTCGACGACATCCCCTTCATCCGGGACATCGGCGGCCCGGAGGAAAAGCGGCAGGCCGTGCTGGCCTACGCCATGGGCTGCGGCTCTTTCCACGATGTGGGCAAGCTCAGTGTCATCGAGCTCCACTCCCGCACCCCCCGGCAGTGGTTCGAAGAGGAGTACGAGATGGCCCACCTCCACACCCTGGCGGGCCGCATCCTCCTGGAGCCCCACCCCTCCACCAGCCGGTACGCCCCCGCCGCCCTGGGCCACCACAAGTGGTACGACGGCTCCCGGGGCTATCCCGACGCCTACACCCGGCTGGAGTGCCCCGCCCGGCAGATGGTGGACGTGGTGGGCCTGGTGGACTGGCTGGAGAGCAAAACCTCCTTTTCCTCCATGTCCGGCGCCGGCTTTCCCTTCGCCCAGGCCGTGGAGGAGGCCGTCAAGCTGGAGGGCCGCCGCTTCTCCCCCCTGCTCACCGCCCTGCTCCGGGACAAATCGGTGGCCGGGCAGCTGGAACGCGCCTTTGAACGGGGGCGTCAGAACGCCTACCGGCTGATGTACGACGACGCCCGCCGGGCCGTCCCCGCCTCCGAATAACAAACGCCCCTGGAACCCAGATTGGTTCCAGGGGCGTCATTTTCATTCTCACCGTGCGGAGACGTACTTGTGGAGGGTGCGGCGCACCGCGCCGGGTCCGGCGAAGAGCTCGGCGGCCATGGCCTCGATGCGCTGGCCCAGGCCCACCTCGTACAGGTCCACGGCAAACACGTCCTTCCGGCTGTACAGGGCCCTGAGACAGCTCATGTCCTGCGCCCCCTCCTTGACCTCCAGTCCGGCCACCATGGGCTGGAGCTCAGCCAGCAGGGGATCGGGGGAGGGCGTAAAGGCATTTCCCTCGTCGTCCACCCCCTTGAGGTACCGGGCGTAGCCCGCCAGCACCAGGGGGATGAGCACCAGCTCGTCCTTGTTCAGCCCCTTTGCGCCGTAGGCCTTGATGGTCTCGCCGAAGCGGATGGGCAGCTTCTGGGAGGTGTCGGTGGCGATGCGCTGGGGAGCGTCGGGCATGAAGGGGTTGGGCAGGCGCTTGTTCAGCACCGCACCGATGAAGTCGGCGGGCTTGAGCACGCCCGGGTCCACCACCACCGGCATGGCCTCCTGATAGCCCATCTTGGTGACCAGCTCCCGCAGGTCCTCATCCTTCATCTCGGCGGAGATGAGGGTGTGGCCCAGCAGGCAGCCGTAGATGGCCAGGGCGGTGTGGAGGGGGTTGAGGCAGGTGCACACCTTCATCCGCTCCACCTTGTCCACGGTGGCCCGGTCGGTGTACAGCACGCCGCCCAGCTCCAGGGGCGGACGGCCGTTGGTGTAGCGGTCCTCCACCACCAGGTACTCCGTCTCCTCCGCGTTGACGAAGGGGGCGGTGTAGGTCTTTTTCTCCGTGATGATGACCTCCCGGTCCTCAAAGCCGTCCTGCTCCAGCATTCCCTGCACCAGGGCGTCGGGCCGGGGGGTGATCTTGTCGATCATGGACCAGGGGTAGGTCACCTTGCTCTCGTCGGTGAGGTAGGCCAGGAAGCCCTCGTCCACCAGGCCGGCCTTGACCCAGGCGTTGGCGTAGGCCAGCACGGCCTCCTTCATCTTGTCCCCGTTGTGGGAACAGTTGTCCATGCTCTGGAGGGTGAGGGGCAGCTTCCCCGCCTGGTAGCGCTTATACAGCAGGGCGGTGACCTTGCCCATGATGAGGGCGGGGGCCAAGCCCCGCTCCAGGTCCGCCGGGGCCACGGAGTAGCCCTTTTCGGTGATGGTGAAGCTCACCATCTGGAGGGTGGGGGCGGTCATAATCCGCTCCAGCCGGGCCCAGTCGTCCCCGAACTGGGGGTCGGCCTTCAGGCTCTCGGTGACGGAGGCCACCACCTTCTTCTGGATGGAGCCGTCGGACTGGAGCACCACCAGCAGGCTCAGGTTGTCATAGGGGGCATAGGCCTTGTCGATGATCTCGTAGTCAAAGCCCTCGGCCACAATGACGCCCCGGTCGTACTCCCCCTTGTCCAGCACATCCTGGAGGATGGCGGCGGGAAAGGCCCGGAAAATGTTGCCCGCGCCGAAGTGGAGCCATGTGGGCTGGTCGTGGGTCTTGGCCCGGACGGCCTGAACGTCGAACTTGGGCAGCTGATAGCCCTCCCATGCCTTGGGGTCGGGCGCGCCCTTCAAAATATCGGTGAGCTTCACTTTCCCTCCGCCTCCTTGTCCATCATATCCCAGGCGCCCAGCATGTACATCACGCCCAAAGCCCGGTCGTACAGGCCGTAGCCCGGCCGCACGGTGCCGGGACCCTCGGTCCACAGGTGGCGGCCGTGGTCGGGACGGATGTAGCCGTCAAACCCGCAGTCATGGTAGGCTTTCAGGATGTCCAGAATGCCGGTGTCGCCGTCACAGTCCCGGTGACTGGCCTCGGAGAAGTCCCCGTTGGGGAAGTGCTTCACGTTGCGGATGTGGGCAAAGGCGATGCGGTCGCAGTGCTTGCGCACGATGTCCGCCACGTTGTTGTCCGGGTCGGCGTTCAGCGAGCCGGAGCACAGGGTCAGGCAGTTGTAAGGGTCGTCCACCATCTTGAGGAACTTGTCGATGGCCGCGCCGCTGGTGAGCAGACGGGGCAGGCCGAAGATGTCCCAGGGGGGATCGTCCATGTGGACCGCCATCTTGATATCGCACTCATGGCAGGTGGGCATAATGGCCTCCAGGAAATACTTGAAGTTGTCCCACAGCTTCTCCTTGGTCACCGGGCGGTACTTCTCAAAGAGCTCGTCCAGCTTGGCCATCCGCTCCGGCTCCCAGCCGGGAAAGGTCATGTGGTACTTCTCGGTGAAGGACATGACGTAGTCCGCCATCTCCTTGGGGTCCTGCTTGATCTTAGCCGCCTCGTAATACAGGGCAGTGGACCCGTCCCCCACAGGGTGGAACAGGTCCGTCCGGGTCCAGTCGAACACCGGCATGAAGTTGTAACAGATCACCTTCACCCCAAAGGGGGCCAGATTCTTGATAGTCTGCTTGTAGTTTTCAATATACTGGTCCCGGGTGGGCAGGCCGATCTTGATGTCGTCGTGGACGTTCACGCTCTCCACCACGTCCATGTTGAAGCCGTACTCGTCCAGCTGCGCCTTGACCTTCGCAATCTCCTCGGGCTGCCACACCTCGCCCGGCATTTTGTCGTGGAGCGCCCACACGATGCCCTCCACGCCGGGGATCTGCTTGATGTCGGACAGCTTGATCTGGTCGTTGCCCTCGCCGTACCAGCGCCATGTCATTTTCATGGAAAATCCCTCCAAATCTTTATCCTGGTTTCCCGCCCTGGCGGGCGGGAAACCACAATCAGCATATAGGTCTAACAGTTTCTTTGTATGTCGAACAGCCTGTCCGTCGTCGGGCGGCAGTGGAGCAGCGTCTGCCTGCGGCCGTCAGCGGTCCAAAGTTCTTTTTGGATACTTTCAAGCTTTCATCAATTTTCGTGGCCGGGTGGGAATGAGACAGTCCACACTCTGGCCGTCAGCGGTCTAAAGTTCTTTTTGGATACTTTTTCTTTCAAGAAAAAGTATCTCATACCTCGTCGGCCATGCCAATCAGGTCGAATTTCTCTGTGGACACCACAATGTCGAAGTCATCCTTGGCGGGCTTGGGGCACTTGATCCACACGGTGCGGTCGGACAGGTTGTAATACCACCCGGCCTCCGCCTCCTCCCAGTTGTCCCGGACCAGGAAGCGGGGAATCCGCTCCCCGTCTACGGCGGCCCAGTAGGCCCCCTTGCTCTTGCTGACCACCTTCAGCGTCAGCCGCTCCACCGTGCCGGGCCAGCCGCCCTCCTTATGGAAGGAGATCACCTTCCGGTCGCCGCTTTTCACGGAGATGGTGGTTTTGGCGTACACGCCTTTTTTGAAGTCCTGTGTATGGCCGTCGTCGTCGTAGAACACAAAGCTGCTGTCCCCCTCCGCACCGACGGTCAGGTCCAGCTGGCGCAGGGTGTCGGACAGGATGTGGGTCACGTCCTCGCTGGTGAAAAACACGGCGCTTCCCCGCAGGAACATGGGGATGGTGTCCAGGGTCACGGGAACAGTGATGGTCCGGCCCCCCTCGTACTCCCGCATGAAGTCGTTCATGTCGTACCACTTGGTCCCGGCGGGCAGGTAGATGGTCCGCTCCGCCGCCCCCTTCTCCACCACGTTGGCCACCAGCAGGGACGGGCCAAACATGAAGGTCAGATTTTGGTCGGTGTAGCAGTTCACGTCGTCCGGGAACTCCAGGAACAGGGGCCGCATGACGGGCATGCCGGTCACGCTGGCCTCATACATCAGGGAGTAGAGGTAGGGCAGCATGCGGTAGCGCAGGGCGTAGGCCGCCCGGACCTGGGGCAGCAGCTCCTCGTACATCCAGGGCTGGGTGACGGTGTTGTCGTTGTTGGCCGAGTTGATGGTGAACCGGGGCTGGAACACGCCGCTCTGAATCCAGCGCAGCATCAGCTCCCCCTCGGGGGCGCCCCCGGCGAAGCCGCCGATATCGCAGCCCATGTTGGCGCAGCCGGACAGGCCCATGCCCATAATGGTGGCCAGGTTGAACTTCACCGTCTTCCAGTCGGTGAGGTTGTCGCCCCCCCACACCTGGGCGTAGCGCTGTATGCCCGCGAAGCCCGCCCGGTTGATGACGTAGGGCCGCTGGTTGGGGTACATCTCCTCCAGGGCCTTCCAGCCCACATAGGCCATCATGTTGGAGTGGATGATTTTCAGCTCCGCCATGGTGCCCTGGCCGCCCTCGTAGTCGCACTTGGCGTCCCGGTCCTCCACCCCGTCCATCTCGCAGTTGTCGTTCCAAACGGTGGTACAGCCCTTGGCCAGGATGTTCTCCTTGAGCAGCTTCTTCCAGGCCTCCCGTCCGGCGGGCCCGGTGAAGTCGATGAACCGTCCCTCGCCGCCCCACCAGCGGCCGTAGTAGTCCTCCTTGCCGTCGGCGGTCTTGATGAAGGCGTCCCGGTCCTCGTAGTACTTGGCATAGGGGTGGTTTTTCAGCACGCCGGGCTTCAGGTTGGGAATCACGTTGATGCCCTTGGCGTTCATGGTCTCAAAGAACTTCTCCGGGTCGGGGAAGCGCTTGTGGTTCCAGTTGAAGGTGTAGCGCAGGCCGTCCTCCTCCCCGGAGGAGTAGCCCGAGGCCAGCCAGAAGTTGTCGATCCACAGCTTCTCCTGGAGGTGCTTGTCGATGACCTTGTAGATCTCCTGGTCGCAGTCCTTCTCCAGCTCCGCATAATACATGGTGGAGGCGCAGAAGCCCAGGGACTGCTTGGTGGGCAGGGCGGTGCGGCCCGTCAGCCAGGTGTAGCGCCGGACCACGTCCGCCGCCGTGGGGCCGTTGAGGAGGAACAGGTCGATGTCGCCCCCGTCCGCCTGCCAGTAGCAGTAGGATTCCCAGTAGCCGCTGATCTCCTGGCCCAGGTCGAACACGCAGTCGTAGGAGTTGTGGTAGAACAGGCCCAGGGAATGGAGGTTTTCCTCGTTGACACGGATATAGAAGGGGATGTGCTTGTACATGGGGTCGCCGTGCTCCGGGTCGTGGCCGATGGCGTCCTTGGGGCTCATGCGCAGGCGGCGGTACTTCTTGTCCAGGTGGCCGGTCTTCTCGCCGAAGCCGTAGAAGTGGTCGTTCTTCCGGTCCAGGCAGGAGTAGTGGCTGAGGCGGCCCAGCTGGTCCACCTCGAAGGCCCGCTCGGGCAGATCCCGGTAGATGCACGTCCCCCCGGCGGTGTACAGGGAGAAACCGAAGGGTGACTTGTTCAGCACCAGCTTCAGGGCGGCGGTGGTAAAGGTCAGGGCCTGGGCGGTCTCCTCACAGGGCACGTCCAGGGCGGTGATCCGGGTGCGCTCCCCGGCGAACAGGGGGTCCAGCCGGTCCGCCCAGGCGGTGGTCACCAGGGCGTAGGACTGCTCGGGAAACTCCCGGGAGAAGGACACCCGGACGCGGATCACGTCGTCGCTGAGAAAGACCAGCAAAACGTCGGCCTGGTCCCCGTGGACCACATAGCCCACGGGGGTTTTCTCATGGGAGACATATTTTTTCAAAAGCATGGGGATTTGCTCCTTTCCGAGGTCACATCCCGATCAGATCGAAGTCCTCGAAGGAAACGGTGAGGGTGACCTTCTGCTGGACATTGGCGGTTTTGGCCTCTTGGGGCTGGCCGATATCGGCGATGCCCCGGGTGATGTCCCTGCCGGGGTTGGGGTATTTGACCAGCACGGCCTTTTTGGTCTGGCTGTAGTACCAGCCCTTTTCCGCGGCGTCGAACTTGCGGCGGTTCAGGAAGTGCTCCAGCTTCTCGTCGCCCAGCGCCACCCAGAAGGGGCTGCGGTCCTTGCGGATCATCTCGATCTCCATGTCCTTCACATGGTCCGTGTACTCACCCTCGGAGGTGAAGTCCACCTTCACCACGTCGGCACCGGACATATGGATGGTGGTCTTGCGGAACACACCCTTTCGGAAGTCGTTGCTCACGCCGTCGTCGTCATAGAGGGTATAGGTGCGCTCCACGCCGGGGGCCATGACGATGTGCAGTCCGGTGGCGTGGTCCCGCTCCATGCTCATCAGCTGGTTGGACGCCATGGGGATGATTGCTCCCTCCCGGATGAACATGGGGATGGTCTCAAGCGTCACGGGGACCTCGATGGTCTGGCCGCCCTCGTAGCACTTGAAGTTGTCGTTCCAGTCGTACCACTTGCAGCCCGCGGGGAGGTAGACCTTCCGGGTCCTGGCCCCCGGCTCGATGACGTTGGCCACCAGGATATCCCGGCCATAGAGGAACTCAAAGCTCTCGTCATAGACGCCGGGGTCGTCCTGGAACTCATACACCAGGGCCCGCATGATGGGCGCGCCGGTCTGGCTGGCCTCGTACTCGGCGGAGTACAGGTAGGGGGTCAGGCGGTAGCGCAGCAGGATGGCGTCCCGGATGAGCCCGGCGGAATTGCGGTACATCCAGGGCTCGGTGACGGTGTTGTCGTTGCTGGCGGAGTGGATGGAGAACCGGGGCTGGAACACGCCGTTCTGCACCCAGCGGACGAACAGCTCCTCGTCGGGGGCGGGTCCGGCGAAGCCGCCGATGTCCGCGCCCTCGTTGGGCTGGCCGGACAGGCCCATGCCGGTGATGATGGGGATATTGTATTGCAGGGAGGTCCAGCTGGTGCAGTTGTCGCCGCACCAGTTCTGGGCGTACTGCTGAATGCCCGCTGAGCCGCTACGGCACACCATATAGGGCCGGGCATTGGGGTCGTGCTCCACCACCGCGTCCCCACCGATCTTACACATAATGGTGCACATGATGGGCTTGAGTTGGGCGATGGTGCCCCCCTTGCCGTCGAAGTCGCACCGGCAGTCCTTGTCCAGCAGGCTGTCGTACTCGCAGTTGTCGTTCCAGATGGAGTTGGTGCCCACGTCGATGACGTTGTCGGTGAGGTACTTCTTCCATGCCTCCCGGGCCTCGGGCTTGGTGTAGTCCCAGAAGGCGCCGTCGCCGCCCCACCATTTGCCCACGCCGTACCCGTCGCTGTCCGACGCCTTGACAAATACGCCCTTGTCCACAAACTCCTGGAACCAGGGGTGCATCAGCAGGATGCCCGGCTTTACGTTGGGCACGTTCTGGGCCCCTTTCTCGTTCATGGCCGCGAAGTAGGCCCTGGGGTCCTTGAACCGGGTGGTGTTCCAGGTGAACACGCACCGGCGGTTCTGATAGCTGGTGTAGCCGGAGGACAGGTGGAACCCGTCGATGGGGAAGCCCTCCTCCTTGATGGTGTCGATGAAGTCCAGCACCGCGTCGTCGCTGTCCTTCTCCAGCTCGGGGTAGTACATGGAGGAACCCTGGTAGCCCAGCGCCCGCTTGGGCAGCAGGGCGGGACGGCCGGTCAGCAGGGTGTAGTTGTCCACGATGCGGGCCAGAGTGTTTCCGCCCAGCAGGAACAGGTCGATATCGCCGCCGTCCGCCTGCCAGTAGGTGTAACGGGGCCAGTAATTGCTCTTCTCCCGGCCCATGTTGAACACGGACTCGTAGAAATTGTGGTAGAACAGGCCCACCGCCTTCCTGGTGGTCCGGCTCAGGCGGATGTAGAAGGGGATGTGCTTGTACAGGGTGTCCATCTTCTCCGCGTTGTAGCCCATAGCGTCGGTGGCCCGCTCCCGGAGGAACTCCTTGTTCTTGTTCAGCGGCCCCGCCTTCTCGCCGAAGCCGTAGAAGCAGTCCTCCTCCTCCATCCGGCTGTAGTGGGTCACCCGGTTGTTGGAGTCCAGCACAAAGGGATTGCCCGCCAAGTCCTCGTAGAGCAGGGTGTTTTCGTGGTCGTAGAGCCGGAAGGAGATGGGGTCCCTGTCCACCTCCAGGCGGAGCTTGCCGGTGTCGAACACCAGCGTCTTGTCCCCTTCCGTGAGGTTGGGCCGGACGGGCTGGAGGCGGGTGCGCTCCTTCTCAAACAGGGGGTCTAAGCGGTCCTCCCAAGCGGTGGCGGCCAGCACGTAGGACTCCTCCGCCAGCTCCTTGTCAAAGGAGGCGCGGACACGGATGATCTCGTCGGTGACAAAGTACAGCTTGACGTCGGCGCAGTTGGTGTGCAGCAGGAAGGCGCCGTCCAGGCGCTCCAGTCCGGTGACGGCGGAACAGATTTTCATGGCGTATCACTCCTGTCAGATTTTAAATGAAAGGGGGCGCTTCCCCGGAGTCCCCGGCGCTGGAGCCGGAGACCCCGGGGATCATGAATTACACGCGCGGGCTCAGCCCCACCAGAAGGAGGGCACCAGCTTGCACAGATAGGGGACGATCAGCGGGATGGCGGGGATAAAGGTGATGACGAACAGGGCCGCCACCATAGCGGCGAAAATGGGCACAATGTACTTGGTGACGCCCTCGATCTTCACGTGGCCCACGCCGCAGCCCACGAACAGGCAGGAGCCCACAGGCGGGGTGACCGAGCCGATACCCAGGTTCATGATGAGCATCAGGCCGAAGTGGACGTCGCTCATGCCGATGCTCCGGGCGATGGGCAGGAAGATGGGGGTAAAGATGAGCACGGCGGGGGTCAGGTCCAGGAACATGCCCATGACCAGCAGGAACACGTTCATGATGAGCAGCAGCACGTAGCGGTTGTCGGACACGCTCATCAGGCCCTGGCTGATGGCGGCGGGGATGCCGGTATAGGACATGACGAAGGACATGATGGAGGAGGCGGCGATGAGGAAGAGGATGGTGGCGGAGCTCTTCATGGTGTCCGCCAGCAGGTCGTAGAAGGTCTTGAAATCCATCTCCCGGTAGATAACAGCCAGCAGGCCGCAGTACAGGCACATGACCACGCCGGCCTCGGTGGCGGTGAAGAAGCCGCCCAGGATGCCGCCCATGACGATGATGACGGCCAGCAGGGAGGGAATGGCGTCCACCCAGATCTTCCAGGCGGGATCGGTCTCCTTGACCTCAGACTTCTTGTAGCCCTTCCTGACGGCCAGGAAAATGGCCAGCGCCGCCACGGCGATGCCCAGCAGAGCGCCGGTGAGATAGCCGCCCATGAACAGGGCCGCCACGGACACGCCGCCCGCGGTGATGGAGTACAGGATGAGGGGCCCGCTGGGCGGGATCAGGATGCCGGTGGGGGCGGAGCAGATGTTGACCGCGGCGGAGTAGTTGGGGTCATAGCCCTCGTCCAGCTCCAGGGGGCTCATAATGGAGCCCATGGCGGAGGTGGCGGCCACGGAGGAGCCGGACACCGCGCCGAAGAACATGTTGGCCAGCACGTTGGTGGTGGCCAGGTAGCCGGGGACCCAGCCCACCAGCAGGCGGGCCAGCCGGACCAGGCGGCGGGCGATGCCGCCCTTATTCATGATGTTGCCGCCCAGGGAGAAGAAGGGCAGGGCCAGCAGGGCGAAGGAGTCCAGGCCGGAGAAGCAGCGCAGGGAGGCCACCACCGCCAGGGTGTCGGCGGGAATGCCGCTGGCCAGGGCGGTGATGATGGAGGCGATGCCGATGCCGGCGGAGATGGGCACACCCGCCAGCAGCATGACGAAGAAGGACCCAAACAGGACCAAAACAGTGAGCAGCATTACGCGTCCCCTCCTTTTTTATCGGTGAAATACTGGATATACTTCAAGATCCGGGCGATGACGATGAACACGCCGGACAGGGGCAGGATGGCATACAGGAAGTGATAGGACAGGTGCATGACGGGGGAGTTGTTGATGGCGTACATGGCCAGCCGGAAGCCGCCGAAGATGAACACGAAGCAGACGAAGAACAGCACCATCGCCTCGATGAACACCGCCAGCACGGCGGCGGCGGGGCCCTTCACCCGGTCCTTCACCAGGTCCAGGGACAGGTGCTCATCCCGGTAGAAGCAGTAGGCGGAGCCGATCAGGGAGGCCCAGATCAGCACAAAGCGCAGAAACTCATCGGTGACGGTGGAGGGGTGTCCGGCCAGCTTGGTGACGATCTGCCAGGTGCCGCCCAGCAGCAGGGCCAGCATGAACAGGGCCATGAGGAAGCGCATGGCCGCGTCCAAAATTTTCTCAAATTTCTTCACGATGTCATCTCCTTATGTCATAAACAGGCTCTCAATCAGGAACCCTTTCGTCACCGGGCGGGAAGGATATGGTCACCGCCCGCAGACGAAGCGGATTAAAAGTTCTTTTTGGTTCTTTTTCTTTCAAGAAAAAGAACTAGCCCGCGTTCTGGATGCGCTCCACGTAGGAGTACACCCCGGGGTCGCTGGTCTTGAGCTTCTCGTAGATGGGCTGGCAGGCGGACTGGAAAGCGGCCATGTCCACGTCCCGGATCAGCTCCACGCCGTTGTTCACGGCGGCCTCCAGCACCTCGTCCTCAAAGTCCTTCCAGGCCTGCTTATAGCCGTCGGTCATGTCGGCGGCGGTGTCCTTCAGGATCTGCTTCTGGTTGTCGGACATCTGGTCCCACACCGTCTTGGACAGCACAATGATGTCGGGGATGCGGGTGTGCTCGTCAAAGCAGTAGTACTGGGTCACGTCGCTGTGGTCCCGCAGGGCGGTGACGTTGTTCTCCGCGCCGTCCACGTTGCCCTGCTGCATGCCGGTGTAGATCTCGCTGTAGCCCATGACCTGGGCGGAGCCTCCCAAAGCGTTCATCATGTCGATGGCCATCTGGGAGTCCATGGTGCGAATTTTGAGCCCCTTCAGGTCCGCCGGGGTGCGGATGGGGGTCTTAGCGGTGTAGAAGGAGCGGGAGCCGGAGTCCAGCCAGGTCAGGCCGATGAAGCCCGCGTCGGCGGTGAGCTGGTACATATCCTGAGCGATCTCGCCGTCCATCACGTTATAGTAGTGGTCCTTGTCGTTGAACACGTAGGGCACGGACAGGGCGTTCCACTCGTTTTTAAAGTTGCCCAGGGTGGCGGCGGACACCTTTGTCATATCCAGGCCGCCCGCCCGCATGATGGTGATGCAGTCCGTCTCGCTGCCCAGGGTTCCGTTGGGGAAGATCTGGATGGTGATGGAGCCGTTGGACTTCTCCTTCACGGCCTCGGCCCAGGCGGTCATGGCGATGTGGACCGCGTGGTCCTCCGCCAGATTGTGGGCCAGCCGAAGGTGAAAGACCTTCTCCCCATCGGCGTTGGTCTCTCCGACGCCGCCCGGCCCGCCGCAGGCGGCCAGAGAGCAGAGAAGAGCGGCGCACAGCATGCCGGCCAGGAACTTCTTGATTCTCATTTCTGACTCCTCCTAGTCTCGATTTGAGCGCGAAGCGTGCATTTGCCGCCTTGCGGGGCCGTCCGGGCGAATCGCTCCGGCGGTAAACACATGCTCACACCCCGCTCGTTTGATATTTTAATATGTTAATATATCATTTTCAAGCTGACAGTTGCGAGAAATACAACGGTGTTTTTTGTGCACAATGCCGGAAAATCGCGCAATTTCCAGGGTATAACTGGAAATTAATATGCAATATGTATAAAAAATCAGCAGAAACTGTCCGTTTCTGCTGAGAAGAGGCGCTTGAGGTTTCATGATTACTATTTGTACTGGAAATAGTGGGGATAAACCGCCCGCATCTCCCCCAGATGCTTGCGGTACAGATTCAGGTGGTCCTCCAGGGCCCGGACGGCTGCGGCGGCGTCCCGCGCCTCCATGGCGTCCACCAGCGCCCGGTGCTCGTCGATGATGGTCTTGTCCAGGTCCATCACGAAGCTGAGCACCCGCACCCGCTCGATGTGGTGCTGCCGCCCGTGCATCCAGCCGAAGTGGGGCCCCATCCCGTTGAGCTCAAAGGCGATGCGGTGAAAGGCGTTGTCCAGCTCGAAGAGCCTGGCCCGCCGGTCCGCGTCCCGGGAGTCCAGGTAAATCTGGTAAATCTGGAGATTCTCCCGGTACTGCCGGACCGCTTCGCCGTCCATCCGCAGGATGGCCCGGAGCACCATCTCCTTTTCCAGGGCGAAGCGGTCAAACTGCTCCATCTCCACGATCTCGGTGTCGATGGGGGCCACGTAGGTGCCGCTCTGGGGGCGGACCACCACCAAATTCGCCAGCCCCAGGGTGATGATGGCCTCGTGGATGGGGGTGCGGCTCATCTCCATCTCCTGGGCCAGCGCCTTGTCGTTGAGGATGTCGTTGGGCTTCAATTCAAGATTCAAAATACGGGAGCGCAGCTCCTGATACGCCCGTTCCCGGGCGCTGTACGATGCGGCCATGGGTCGGTCTCCTTCACAAAGTGGTCAGCGCGTCCGGCGGTCCCGGATCGCCTGGCGCAGGTCGGCGAGGTTCATGCTCCAGAAGGACCTTCCCCGCCGCCAGGCCAGCCCGGTTTTCTCGGCGACAAAGTCCTTCAGCTCCTCGGGGGCGCCGCCCTCTATGGCGGCCTTGTCGATCATGCACACCGATCTGCGCCCCAAAAACAGGTATAGATATTCATTGTCCTCGATCAGCCGCTGGAACCGGCTGTATTCCAGCCGCATGGACCCCTCCCCGGACAGCTCCATGTAATTGGCGAAAAAGGCGCACACATTTTTAGGCAGATTTCCCTTCCGGTCATCCACCGCCTTGTCCGCCCGGAGGGAGGCTGGCAGGTCGCCGCTCACCATGATGAGGCAGCCCGCCAGCAGCAGCACCGCCTGCAAGGGCCGGCTCATCTCCACCGTCAGCGCCATGGCGGCCATGACAAAACCGACGGCCAGCTGGGAGAGGATGCGCAGCTGGTGATAGGTGCGGTATTCCGTTTTGAACAGCCTCTGGAGGGTGTCCTCCGTGTGCTGGATGCCGCCCACAAATTTTGCTTTCGCCGCCATATCCATCCCCCTGATTTTCTACTATCTTAATACGCCAAGGCGAACCTGTCAATCCCGATTTGTTTGATTTTTCCCTTCCATTGACAGAAAACGGGAACAGCGTTATAATTTTACCGCCGCAGCCGGGAAACCGGCTTCCGGGCGGGCCCCGGCCGGGGCCCGGTACATCTTATGCCATAAGGAGGACGCCGCTATGGGTCAAATCTATACCTCCGCCCAGCAGCTCATTGGCCATACCCCTCTGCTGGAGCTCACCAACATTGAAAAGTCCGAAGGGCTCCAG
The DNA here is from genome assembly GCA_949935795.1 of uncultured Oscillospiraceae bacterium. GTDB lineage: Bacteria > Bacillota > Clostridia > Oscillospirales > Oscillospiraceae > Enterenecus. Next base: position 34,001 of record CATLFX010000004.1, on the reverse strand, counting down.
GCCCGCGTCCTGGCCAAGCTGGAATACTTCAACCCCGCAGGCAGCGCCAAGGACCGGGTGGCCAAGGCCATGCTGGACGACGCCGAGGCAAAAGGCCTGCTGAAACCCGGCGCGGCCATCATCGAGCCCACCTCGGGCAACACCGGCATCGGCCTGGCCTCAGTGGCCGCCGCCCGGGGCTACCGGGTGATCATCGTCATGCCCGACTCCATGAGCGTGGAGCGCCGCCAGCTCATGGGGGCCTACGGCGCGGAGCTGGTGCTCACCCCGGGGGCCCAGGGCATGTCCGGGGCCATCGCCAAGGCGGAGGAGCTGGCAAGGGAGCTCCCCGGCAGCTTCATCCCCGGCCAGTTCACCAACCCCGCCAACCCCGCCGCCCACCGCGCCTCCACCGGCCCGGAGATCTGGGACGATACCGACGGACAGGTGGACATCTTCGTGGCCGGAGTGGGCACCGGCGGCACCATCACCGGGGTGGGGGAATATCTGAAGGAACAGAACCCCCATGTCAAGGTGGCGGCGGTGGAGCCCGCCTCCTCCCCGCTGCTCAGCGGCGGCAAGGCAGGGCCCCACGCGATCCAGGGCATCGGCGCCAATTTCGTGCCGGAGGTGCTGAACACCGCCGTCTATGACGAGGTCATCCCCGTGACGGACGCCGACGCCTTCGCCGCCGGGCGGCTGCTGGGCCGGAAGGAGGGCGTGCTGGCGGGGGTGTCCTCCGGGGCGGCGCTGTGGGCCGCCATCCAGCTGGCCAAGCGTCCGGAGAACCGGGGTAAAACCATCGTGGTCCTGCTGCCGGACACCGGGGACCGCTACCTATCCACCCCCATGTTCGCCGAATGAGCGCAAAGGAGGACGCCTGATTGTTCAGGCGTCCTCCTGCTTTGCCATTTCCCGGTCAATCAGTTCCACAATAAACTGGTTAACGCTTTTCTGCCGTTTCACCGCATATGCCGTAATCAATGCTTTTCTGCCCTTTTTCACCTTAATTTCAATGCGGTCATAGGCTTTTTTGTTATATCTGGCCGTCGCTTCTTTCTGCGCGTCAGAATAAGCCATATGACCACCTCCTCTTTATGAGGTAGTATAAGTTATACTGTCGTTATTATAAATAATGTCGACAGTATAATTTTGTGAATTTTGTCAATTTTTCTATCTTTGGAAATATGGTATTCTATATATATGTTCGGACAGGATTGACCCTCTCTGTCCGGCATACTTTGGCGCGGCGTGGCGCTGGAGTACCATACGCGGCCCGCCGCGCGCCTCTCCTTCCGCGGCGGGCAAAACGCCCACCCACCTCTCTCTTCCGGGGTGGGCGTTTTTTATTCTTCCGCCCCGTCTGTAAATTCCCTCTTGACTTTCACGGTTAAAAGTGTTAGAGTATCCCCAGCACAAAAAAGGAGGGGCCGCGCATGACCAGCCGGAACTATGGGTATGGCTATTACCGCTATTGCGATAGCGGCGATTTGTCATGCCCCTGAAGGTGCGCGTGTCTTTCCTATGGAGCGCGGCTGCCGGAGGGCGGCCGCGCTTATTTTGCGGAAGCGCGGAGAAGCGGACAGCGAGGGAGCTTGGAGCGGAGCGAGAACAAAAGCCCAGCCGCCGCACAGCGGAGGCGGGTTTTGTTCGAGTCGAAGTGAAAGCGACCGAACGCCCTGGCCGCTTCGCAGCGTGACAACGTACAGAAGAAAAGGAGCGAATACACTATGGTCGTCATTATGAAGCGGGAGTTCACCCCCGAGCAGCTGGAAACCGCCATCCGCGCCATGGAGGCGGGGGGCGTGCGGGTCATGGTGTCCAAGGGCGCCGAGACCACCATCTTAGGCGCTGAGGGCGACGCGGGGGCGCTGAACCAGGAGCAGCTGGCCCAGCTGGACGGCGTGGAGCGGGTCATGCGGGTGAGCGAGCCCTACAAAAAGGCCAACCGCAAGTATCACCCGGACGACTCGGTGATTAACATCGGCGGCGGGGTGACCATCGGAGGGAACAAGATCGCGGTCATCGCCGGGCCCTGCTCGGTGGAGAGCGAGGAGCAGATTCTGGAGGTGGCCCAGTCCGTCCAGAAGTCCGGGGCGGCGGCCCTGCGTGGAGGGGCCTACAAGCCCCGCACCTCCCCCTACGCCTTCCAGGGCAAGGGGGTGGAGGGGGTCCTCCTGCTGGACGAGGCCCGCAAGAATACCGGCCTGCCCATCGTGTCCGAGCTGATGAGCGCCGACCAACTCCCCCTGTTCGAGGAGGCGGTGGACGTGATCCAGATCGGGGCCCGCAACATGCAGAACTTCGACCTGCTCAAGAAAGTGGGCCGCGTCAACAAGCCGGTTTTGCTCAAGCGGGGCCTGTCCTCCACCATCGAGGAGTGGCTGATGAGCGCGGAATACATCATGGCGGGGGGCAACCCCAACGTGATTTTGTGCGAGCGGGGCATCCGCACCTTCGAGACCTACACCCGGAACACCCTGGACCTGTCGGCGGTGCTGGCAGTGAAAAAACAGAGCCACCTGCCGGTGGTGGTGGACCCCTCCCATGCCTGCGGCAAGGCGTGGATGGTGGAGCGGATGGCCATGGCGGCGGTGGCCGCCGGTGCGGACGGCCTCATCATCGAGGTGCACAACAATCCCTCCTGCGCCCTGTGCGACGGGGCTCAGTCGGTGACGCCGGAGCAGTTCGGCGGGATCATGGACAAGCTGCGGACGGTGGCTCAGTGCGTCGGAAGAGAACTGTAACAGACAGAGAGGAGCGCTTTTCATGGAGAAAAAGCGTATTTTGGCGGTGGGCCTGGGCCTGATCGGCGGCTCCCTGGCCATGGCCCTCCAGGGCTTCGAGGATTATGAGGTGGTGGGGGCGGTGCGCTCCCAGGCCACCTACGACAAGGCGGAGGCCATGGGCGCGGCGGACCGGCTCACCTTTGACCCGGCCTCCGAGCTGCCCGGGGCTGACGTGGTGATCCTCTGCCAGGACCCGGCGGGCATCATCGCCTTTCTGCAAGAGCACCGGGACCGCTTCAAGCCCGGCTGTCTCATCTGGGATGTGTGCGGCGTGAAAACCGCCGTGATGGAGGCAGCCCGATGCCTCCCCGACGGGGCGGACTTCATCGGCTGCCATCCCATGGCGGGCAAGGAGGTGTCCGGCATCGACAACGCCGAAGCGGGGCTGTTCCGCAACACCCACTTCATCGTCACCCCCGGCCCGAACGCTACCCGGGAGCACCTGGACCTGCTCCGCCGCATGGCGGACTGGTGCCAATTCGGCGACGTCATCGAGACCACCCCGGAGCGCCACGACCAGATGATCGCCTACACCAGCCAGATGATGCACGTCATCGCCGTGTCGGTGTGCGACAACGAGGAGCTGTTCTCCTGCGTGGGCTTTGAGGGGGGCTCCTTCCGGGACTGCACCCGGGTGGCGGCTTTGGACCCGGCCATGTGGACCCAGCTGTTCACCCTCAACGCCCCGGCCCTGTCCCAGGTAGTGGGGGCGCTGGAGGAGCGGATTCACCAGTACCGGGTGGCAATCGAAAATAACGACCGGGAGGGGCTGAACGCCATGTTAGCCCATGCCTCAGACCGCAAGAAGCAGATCAATCTGGAGCGGGCCCGGGGCGACGACGTCCACCCCAAATTCTGAGAGAATTGACATCCTGCCTTCCCAATGCTACACTGAGGGTACACGGCCCGCAAAGACAAAATTTACGGCCGTTCGGAGGCTGTTATGGGCTATATCATGGACCTGCGGGCCTATGTGGGCCACCGTCCGCTGATTCAAACAGGGTCCAGCGTCATTCTGGAGGACGAACAGGGGCGCATTCTGCTCCAGCTGCGCACCGACAACAATCAGTGGAGCTTTTCCGCGGCGGGCTCCATGGAGCCGGGGGAATCGGCAGAGGACACCGCCCGCCGGGAGCTGCTGGAGGAGACGGGCCTCGCCGCCCACACCCTGGAGCTGTACGGCGTGTATTCCGGCCCGGAGGAGCATCACATCTACCCCAACGGCGACGAGGTATACAATGTGGAATTTGCCTACGCCTGCCGGGACTGGTCCGGCGCGTTGAAATGTCAGGCGGGCGAGGTGGAGGACCTGCGGTTCTTCGCGCTGGACCAGCTCCCCGACACCCTGTCCAACCAGACCAGGCGCCGGCTGGCGGAATGGCGCCGGTACAGGGAGGCCTTAGAAAAATCTTAAATTGACGGCAGGCCTCCCCGATGGTAAACTGAGGAAAACTATGGTGGAGAGGTTTGTTTTCATGGACAAAAAAATGTTCCGCAGTCTTATGTTTCTCATCACCTACGCCATTGTGCTGGTGGCGGTCATCGTCAAGCTGGACGCGGTGGCCGGCTGGCTGGGCGGGGTGGCGGGGGCCTTCCAGCCCCTCGTCATCGGCGGGGTCATCGCCTTCATCCTCAACCGGCCCTGCAATTTCTTCGCCCGCCTGTACGAGAGGGCCCTGCCGGAAAAGGCGAAGGGAGCGGTCCGGCCCCTGGCTGCGGCCACCGTCTACCTGGCGGTGGTGGTGTTCATCACCGCCCTGGCGGCCCTGGTGGTGCCTGAGCTCACCCACAGCCTGGAGCTGTTCATCAGCAACATCAACACCTACGCCGCCAACTTCCAGGGCCTGCTGGACTGGGTGGTGGCCAAGCTGGACCTGGAACAGCTGGCCAATCTGGACCTGTCCACCGGCCTCAGCGAGTCGCTGCAAAAGCTGCTCACCGGGGCGCTGGACGCGCTGACCAACACCCTGCCCCACCTCATCAGCATGACCAGCGTACTCATCTCGGCGGTGGTCACCGGGGTAATCTCCCTGGTGTTCTCCATCTACATGCTGTCCGGCGCGCCCCGGCTCACCGCCCAGTGCCGCCGCCTGGTACGGGCCTACCTGCCCGAGCGGGCGGCGGACGCCGTCCTGCGGGTCGCCCGCCTCACCGCCGACACCTTCACCAAATACATCAGCGGCCAGATGGTGGAGGCCTGTATTCTGGGCGGGCTGTGCTTCATCGGTATGTGCATCTTCCGCTTCGACTACGCCCCGCTGATCTCGGTGGCGGTGGGGGTGTTCGCCCTCATCCCCATCGCGGGGGCCTACCTGGGGGCGGTGCTGGCGGTGCTGCTGCTGGTGATGATCGACCCCTGGGAGGCGGTGTGGTTCCTGGTGTTCCTGGTGGCGCTCCAGCAGCTGGAGGGCAACCTGATCTATCCCCGGGTGGTGGGCACCTCCATGGGCCTGCCCGGCATATGGGTGCTGGCCGCGGTCACCGTGGGCGGCTCCCTGCTCCAGCTGGTGGGCATGGTGGTCAGCGTCCCCCTGGCGGCGGTGGCCTACACCCTGCTGAAGCAGGACCTGCGGGAGCGCACCGCCGCTCTGGAGGCCCAGCGGCCGGACCCGCCCCAGTCTGAGGACCCGCCCCAGGCATAATCCTGGGACAAACCCCATAGAATGGACCATCTAAGGTAAGGGAGATGGTCCTATGGCATATGAAGGCGGCCTGTCCGCCCCCCACCACGTGGTGATCGAGGAGCGCAAGAGCCTGACCGTGTCCGGCGTGGAGGACGTGGAGCGGTTTGACGAGAACACCATCGTGCTGTCCACCTCCAAGGGCGCCATGGTGGTGGCCGGGGAGAACCTGCACATTGAGAAGCTGTCCCTGGATGGCGGCGACCTGAAGGTGGAGGGGGACATTGATGCCGTCACCTACGAGGACGACGCCGGGGGAGGCCGGGGCGGCTTCCTGGCCCGGCTGCTGCGCTGACCCATGCCCGCGGACGTTCTGGACCAGGCGGCCATCTTCGGTCAGGGCCTCCTGCTGGGGGCGGCGCTGGGCCTGGTCTACGACGGCATGCGCACCCTGCGCCGGAATTGGAAGCTGCCCGGGCTGGCCTTTCTGTTGGACCTGCTGTTCTGGCTGGGCACGGCGGCGGGGCTGTTCGCCCTCACCCTGCTCCGGGACGACGGGCAGGTCCGCATTTACCACATGGCCGCCGTGGCCCTGGGGGGCGGGCTCTACTTTCTCATCCTCAGCCGGCTGGTCCTGACCGCCCTGCTGTGGCTGGCGGACAAGATCCGGGCCCTGTTCCGCCTGCTTACCGCCCCCGCCCGGCGGGCTGGGAGGGCTGGGAAAAAATTTTTGAAAAATCAAAAAAAACACTTCCAAAATTGGCTGGCCTGGTATAAAATAAATATACTATACCGTTTCGCCGGAAACGGGAAGGAAGGGGCGGTGGACAATGAAGCTGAAGCGGGCCGGCGCGGCCACAAAACTGCTGGTGCTGGTGCTGCTGGCCGCCGTGGCCATCGCCCTGCTGTCCACCCAGGCCAAGCTCAGCGCCGCCCAGGCCGACCGGGAGGCACTGAGCCGCCGGGTCCAGGAGCAGCAGGAGGCAAACGCCGCGCTTCAAGACGGCATCGACCACAGCAGCGATCCTGAGTACCTGGAGGACATCGCCCGCAGCCGCCTGGGCCTGGTGGAGCCGGGAGAAATCGTATTCGAGGACTCCAGCAAATAAAAATCCTATACATTGAGAGGGAAAAAAGAGATTTATGGGGATTGAAGTTGGTTCTATTTTGGATGGAAAGGTGACGGGGATCACCAAATTCGGTGCGTTTGTATCGCTGCCCGGCAACCGGTCCGGGCTGGTACATATCTCGGAGATCGCCTATTCCTATGTCAACGACGTGCACGACCTGCTGGCCGAGGGGCAGGAGGTCAAGGTGAAGGTCATCGGCATTGATGACAACAACCGCATCAACCTGTCCATCAAGCAGGCTCTGCCCCCGCCGCCCCGCCCGGAGCGCCGCCCCGGCCCCAGGACCGGAGGGTCCGGCCCCAGACCTGAGGGCGACCGCCGTCCTCAGACGGGCCGCCGTCCCGGCCCAAGCCGCGGCTTTGCGCCCGAGCCCGCTCAGCCCAGAGGGCCCGCCAGCTTTGAGGACCAGCTCAAGCAGTTTATGGCCAGTTCCGACAGCAAGCTGTCCGAGCTTCACATGAATGAAAAGCGGGGCAGCCGCCGGGGCGGAAGAAAATAGACCCAGGAAGGGGGACGCGGGCGCGTCCCCCTTTTTGCGCGGCGGCGGCCTTGCGCCTCCAGCTGGGGGAACGGCGCACCCGCCCAGGCGCAGACGGTGGACCCCGCCTGTCTACAGCACCTGGATACCGGCGGCAGCACAGATAGGGCGGCGTCAGCCGCAAGGCCGCTGGCGCCGGAAGGGTCTGCGCCCTTGCGCGTATAGGGCTCTCCCGTAAATTTGGGGATTCTTAAAGGGAAAAATCCTGTGAGCGCAGGGAGCGCCCTCCGCGACCGAAGCCGAACCGGATTTTCCCCCTTAAGGGTGTCTTTGCCTACTTTCTGCACAAGCAGAAAGTAGGTCGCCGAAGGCCCCTGGCCGGGGCCTCACCGGAAGCGCCCCGGAGGGCCGCCCTCCAAAAAATCGGCTCTTCCTCCGCCTGGAGGAAGAGCCAAAGGGTCTATTGCGCGGGAGAATGGAATGACCGCATGGGACAATCCCATGCCGCGGCCTGTGCCGCAGAACCAGCATACCACACCGGCGGGCAAAAACCCGTCGAATCCTGACCGAGGAGGCATAACAATGCTCATTGTCAACGGCGTGGTCCACACCATGGAAAAGGTTGTCATCCCCAGCGGCTTTGTCCATATTCAAAACGGGCGTATCGCCCGGACGGGCCCCATGTCCGATCTGCCCGAGGACGCCGGGGCGGGCGGCCTCATTGACGCCCAGGGGGGCCACGTCCTCCCCGGCTTCATCGACGCCCACTGCCATGTGGGCCTCTACGGCGCCGTCACCCAGGAGGACGATCTGAACGAGTCCCCCGCCCCCTGCACCCCCCAGCTCCGGGCGCTGGATGGTGTGAATCCCCTCAGCCCCTACTTCGAGGAGGCCCGCCGGGCGGGCATCACCTGCGTCCACACCGGGCCGGGCTCCGCCAACCCCATCGCCGGGCAGTCGGTTCTGCTCAAAACCGTGGGCACGGTCGTGGACCAGATGGCCGTCCGCGCCCCCGCCGCCATGAAATTCGCCCTGGGTGAAAACCCCAAGCGGGTCCACAAAGACCACGGACCCGCCACCCGCATGGCCACCGCCGCCGTGATCCGGGAGACACTGACCCAGGCGCTGAACTACGATTTAAAATGGGCCCGGGCCCAGGCGGACGACCAGATGGAGGACCCGGAGTTCGACGCCCGTCTGGACGCTCTCCGCCCGGTGGTGGCGGGCCATCTCCCCGCCCACTTCCACGCCCACCGGGCGGACGACATCGTCACCGCCGTCCGCATCGCCAAGGAATTCGGCCTGGACCTCACCATCGTCCACGGCACCGAGGGTCACCTCATCGCGGACTTCTTAGCGAAAGAGGGGGTCCCCGTCATCACCGGGCCCTTCCTCATGGACCGGGGCAAGCCGGAACTGGGGCGGCTCACCATGGAGAACACCGCCATCCTGGCCCGGGCCGGGGTGCGGGTGGCCATCTGCACCGACCACCCGGAGACGCCTATCAACCTGCTCCCCTTCTGCGCCGCCATGGCGGCCCGCGCGGGGATGGACCCGGAGGCAGCCCTGGCCGCCATCACCGTCAACGCCGCCAATATCCTGGGCGTAGGGGACCGGCTGGGCTCCCTGGCCCCCGGCAAGGACGCGGATATTGTGGTCATGGACGGCCACCCCTTCCAGTGGGACAGCAAGGTCACCCATGTGCTCATCGACGGACAGGAGGTCATCTGAATGGTACGGGAAATCCAGGCAAAGGCCCTATCCGACGCGGTGCGGGCGCTGTGCATTGAGGCCAACACCATCCTGCCCCAGGACCTGCGGGAGGCCATTTGCTCCGCGCGGGAAAGCGAGCCCTCCCCGGTGGGACAAGCCATCCTGGGGGACCTGGTGGAGAATTACGAATTTGCCGAGTCGAAAGGTCTCCCCATCTGCCAGGATACCGGCATGGCCGTGGTGTTCCTGGACTGGGGCCAGGACTGCCATCTGGTGGGCGGTTCCCTTGAGGACACCGTAAACGACGGTGTGCGCCGGGGCTATCTGGACGGCCACCTCCGGCTGTCGGTGGTGGGCGACCCCCTCCGCCGGGTGAACACCAACGACAACACCCCCGCCATTCTCCACCTGCGCATGGTAACCGGGGACAGGGTGGATATCACCATCGCCCCAAAGGGCTTCGGGAGCGAAAACATGACCAGGCTGAAGATGTTCAACCCCTCCGTCACCGTGGAACAGGTGGAGGACTTCATCGTGGACTGCGTATCTCAGGCTGGGTCCAACCCCTGCCCGCCGGTGGTGGTGGGCGTGGGGCTAGGCGGCACGTCCGAGGCGGCGGCGGAGCTGGCCAAGCGGGCCCTCCTGCGCCCCGCCGGGGAGCGTCACCCCGACCCCTTCTACGCCGCCATGGAGAAGCGGGTCCTGGAGCGGGTCAACCGCCTGGGCATCGGGCCCCAGGGGCTGGGAGGGCGGACCACCGCTCTGTCCGCCGCCATCCTCACCCAGGGCACTCATATCGCCGGACTGCCCTGCGCGGTCAACCTGGGGTGCCATGTGACGCGGCACGCGTGCATAGTACTATAATTCGTTGTTTGTTTCTGGAAAATCACTAAATGGGGAGGAAAATAATATGTCAAAGTGGTGCTTCAATTATGATTCTGGAGAATTTGAAGATATAGATAGAGATGGCTATAGTTATACACAAGGAGAATACGTCTATAACTGGGATGATAGCGACTATAGGAGGGAAGAAGAGGAAGAACGACGCAGACGAGAAGAAGAGGAAGAAGAACAGCGGAGACGAGAAGAAGAGGAAGAACGACGGAGACGAGAGGAGGAGGAGGAAGAGCGGCGAAGACAAGAAGAGGAGGAGGAAGAGCGGCGAAGGCAAGAAGAACGCTGGTGGTAAGAAGAGGATTGGTAATAATAATTAAACGGAAATTTCAAGGTATGATAAAGTATATAAAAGTTGTTTATTTTTCTATGATTATGAATCGAGATAAAAATGATGCATTACCTTACAGACGCGACAACTTATGGACATAGAGGAATAGAGCATAAAGACTCTTTCCTTCCTGCTATGGCTGTGATATACTACAAAAACTGTGATTTTATTTAGGGGGTTCTTCCAATGTAAATGACTGTTTTCTTCTAACACTAAATTGAATAGGAGGAACTCTCATGTCACAATATGAATCCGAAATCAAACGGAGGCGGACCTTCGCCATCATCTCCCACCCCGACGCGGGCAAAACCACCCTGACGGAAAAATTCCTGCTCTACGGAGGCGCCATCGCCCAGGCGGGGGTGGTCAAGGGCAAGAAGAACGCCCGGGCCGCCACCTCCGACTGGATGGAAATCGAAAAACAGCGCGGCATCTCCGTCACCTCCTCCGTGATGCAGTTCCAGTACGAGGGCTTCTGCATCAACATCCTGGACACCCCCGGCCACCAGGACTTCTCCGAGGACACCTACCGCACCCTGATGGCCGCGGACTCCGCCGTCATGGTCATCGACGCCGCCAAGGGTGTGGAGGCCCAGACCCGGAAGCTGTTCAAGGTGTGCCGCTTGCGGGACATCCCCATTTTCACCTTCATCAACAAGATGGACCGGGAGGCCCGGGACCCCTTCGAGCTGTGCCAGGAGCTGGAGCACGAGCTGGGCATCGACACATATGCCGTCAACTGGCCCATCGGCTGCGGTAAGGCCTTCCAGGGCGTGTACGACCGGGAGCGCAAGCGCATCATCCACTTCACCTCCAACGGCGGGTCCAAGGCGGCCACCGCCACCGAGGTGTCCCTGGACGACCCCGCCCTGGCGGACCTCATCGGCCAGTCCTACCGGGACCAGCTCAGCGACGAGATCGAGCTGCTGGACGGGGCCTCCTGCGAGTTTGACATGGAGCGGGTGCGCCACGGCCAGCTCTCCCCGGTGTTTTTCGGCTCGGCCCTGACCAACTTCGGCGTGGAGCCCTTCCTGGAGGACTTTCTGCGCATGACCACCGCCCCCCTGCCCCGCACGGCGGGGGAGGAGCTCATTGACTCCTTCGACGACGGCTTTTCCGCCTTCGTGTTCAAAATCCAGGCCAACATGAACAAGGCCCATCGGGACCGCATCGCCTTCATGCGGGTGGTGTCCGGGCGGTTCGACGCGGACAAGGAGGTCTACCACGTCCAGGGCGGCAAAAAGCTGAAGCTCTCCCGGCCCCAGCAGCTGATGGCGGCGGAGCGGGAAATCATAGAAGAAGCCTACGCCGGGGACATCATCGGCGTGTTCGACCCCGGCATCTTCTCCATCGGGGACACCCTGTGCACGGCGGCCCACAAGTTCCAGTTCGACCCCATCCCCACCTTCGCCCCCGAGCACTTCCGCCGGGTGCGCCCCCTGGACACCATGAAGCGCAAGCAGTTCCTCAAGGGCATGGAGCAGATCGCCCAGGAGGGCGCGATTCAGATTTTCAAAACCCCCTATTCCGGCATGGAGGAGGTCATCGTGGGCGTGGTGGGTACCTTGCAGTTCGACGTGCTGGAATACCGCCTGAAAAACGAGTACGGCGTGGACCTGTACGCCGAGGGCCTGCCCTACGAATATCTCCGCTGGATGCACCACGAGGGAGACGAGCCCCTGCGGGCGGAGGACCTGACCCTCCCCGGCGACGCCATGCTGGTGGAGGACTACCGGCAGAACCAGCTGCTGCTGTTCGCCTCCCTGTGGTCCATCAACTGGACGGCGGAGCGCAACAAGTCCGTCACCCTGTCCGAGTTCGGCGGGGCCAAATTCTGAGCGTTTATACAGGCGCGGGGGAGCCCTCCCCGCGCCTGTTTTTCTCTCCAGCCTCTGGATTTTTTCCCCGGTTTGCGGTATGATATGAGACATCCTTCCCCAGTGAGAGGGGGCAGCCCTATGGAACTGAATCTGTCCGAGGCTCTGCGCTATTTGGGTGCGCCGGGGGAACCGGACCCCGCCCTGCTGGCCCAGCTGTCCGCTATGTCGGACAAGCTCACCCGCTCGGTAACGCCCCGGTATATTTGGCGGGTATTCCCCCTGTCCTTCCGGGGGGAAGGGCCCACGCTGGAGGGCGCCGGCCTCACCCTGCCCGGCGGGATGGCGGCGCGGATGCTGGAAGAGTGCTCCCAGGCCGTGCTCCTCGCCTGCACCCTGGGGGCTGGCTTTGAGGCGCTTTTGAGGGCGGAGCAGGCCCGGAACATGGCCCGGGCGGCTATGCTGGACGCCTGCGGGTCCGTCTGGGCGGAGGCGGGGTGCGATCAGGCGGAGGGGAAGATCTCCGCCCGCTTTCCGGAGCTGTACCGCACCGACCGGTTCAGCCCCGGCTACGGGGACCTGCCGCTGGCCCTGCAAAAGGATATCTGCGCCCTGCTGGACGCCTCCCGGCGGCTGGGGGTGCAGGTGACGGACAGCTTTCTCCTGAACCCGTCCAAAACCGTCACCGCCGTCATCGGCCTGTCGGAGCGGCCTCAGCCCGCCCGAATCCGCGGCTGCGGGTTCTGCAATCTGAGAGAGAACTGCCAATACCGCAAGGGAGGAAAAACCTGTGGAGCTTGATTTTTTATACAATGGACTGGTCATTCTGGACGGGGCCATGGGCACCGTCTTACAGCAGCGGGGCCTGCCCCCCGGCGGCAAGCCGGAGCTGCTGAATTTTACAAACCCCGGACTGCTGCGCTCCATTTACCGGGAGTACATTGAGGCGGGCAGTCAGATTCTCTGCGCCAACACCTTTGGGGCCAACGCCCTGAAACTGGCGGGGACAGGGTACACCGTGGACCAGGTGGTGTCCGCCGCCGTGGCCGTGGCCAAGGAGGCCGCCGCCGGGACGGATATGAAGGTGTCCCTGGACCTGGGCCCCCTGGGGGAGCTGCTGGAGCCCCTGGGCACCCTGTCCTTTGAGCGGGCCTACGGCTATTTCAAAGAAGTGGCCGTGGCCGGGGAAAAGGCCGGGGCGGACCTGGTGTCCATCGAGACCATGACCGACCTGTACGAGGCCAAGGCCGCCCTGCTGGCGGTGAAGGAGAACACCTCCCTGCCCGTGCTGGTCACCATGTCCTTTGAGCAGAGCGGACGCACCTTCACCGGCTGTACCATCCCTTCCATGGCCCGGACCCTGGAGGGCCTGGGGGCGGACGCCGTGGGGCTGAACTGCTCCCTGGGGCCGGACCTGCTGGCCCCCCTGCTGAAGGAGCTGTGCGAAAATACCCGCCTGCCCGTCATCGCCAAGCCCAACGCGGGCCTGCCCGACCCGGCCACCGGGAAATACGGCATGGGCCCGGAGGAGTTCGTCAGCGCCCTGCTCCCCTGCCTGGAGGCGGGGGTCACCATCTTCGGCGGCTGCTGCGGCACCTCGCCGGACTATATCCGCGCCCTGTCCAAGGCCCTGGAGGGGAAAATGCCCGCCCCACGGACGTACCGCTCAACCGGCTTCGTCTGCTCCGCCATGACCCCCTGCTTCCTGGGGGAGGTGCGGGTCATCGGGGAGCGGGTCAACCCCACTGGCAAAAAACGCCTCCAGCAGGCCCTGCTGGAACAGGACCTGGACTACGTGCTGGACCTGGCCGTCCAGCAGGAAGACGCCGGGGCGGACATTTTGGACGTGAACGTGGGCCATCCCGGGGTGGACGAGGCGGTTCTGCTGCCCCAGGCGGTGAAAAAGATTCAAAGCACCGTGGCCCTGCCCCTCCAGCTGGACTCCACCAACCCCGCCGCCCTGGAGGCCGCCCTGCGGGTATACAACGGCAAGGCGGCGGTGAACTCGGTGAACGGGAAGCGGGCGGTGCTGGACCGCATCCTGCCCATCGTGAAGAAATACGGCGCGTCGGTGGTGGGGCTGTGCCTGGACGAAAACGGCATCCCTCAGACCGCTGAGGGCCGGGTGGCCATCGCCCGCCGCATTCTGGACGCGGCCTTGGGCTATGGCATTCCGGCGGAGGACGTGTGGATTGACTGCCTCACGCTGACGGTATCCGCCCAGCAGGAGCAGGCGGCGGAGACGCTGAAGGCCGTGCGCATGGTCCGGGAGGAGCTGGGCCTCCAGGTGGTGCTTGGTGTGTCCAACATCTCCTTCGGCCTGCCCAACCGGGCCGCCGTCACCCGGAGCTTTTTGACCCAGGCCCTGTCCGCCGGGCTCACCCTGCCTATCCTCAACCCCAACCAGCGGGAGATCATGGACGCGGTGGCGGCTTTCCGGGCGCTGTCCGGGGAGGACGCCGGGTGCCGGGACTACATCGCCCGGTTCGCGAACGCCGCCCCCGCCCAGACCGCCCCCGCTGCCAATCCCGCGCTCACCCTGGAGGATGCCATTGCCCGGGGCCTGGAGGGAGACGCGGGCCGTCTGGCCCGGGAGGCCCTCCAAAACCAGGACGAGCTGTCCCTGGTGGAACAGCGCCTCATCCCCGCCCTGGACAAGGTGGGGGCGGACTACGAGGCGGGCCGGGCCTTCCTGCCCCAGCTGTTGAGCGCCGCCCAGGCCGCCCAGGCCGTCTTTGAGGCAGTGAAAAGCTCCATTGCGGAAAAGGGCGGGGCCCCGGTGAAAAAGGGCAAATTCGTCATCGCCACCGTCAAGGGGGACATCCACGACATCGGCAAGAACATCGTGCGCACGGTGATAGAGAACTACGGCTATGACGCCGTGGACCTGGGCCGGGACGTGCCGCCGGAGGCCGTCTTGGATGCCGTGAAGGCCCAGGATATCAAGCTGGTGGGGCTGTCCGCCCTGATGACCACCACCCTGCCCGCCATGGAGGACACCATCCGGCTCCTCCACACCCTGGAGCATCCCCCCGTGATTTGGGTGGGCGGCGCGGTGGTGACGCCGGACTTCGCCGCCCAAATGGGGGCGGACTACTACGCCCGCGACGCCCGCCAGTCGGCGGAAATCGCCCGAAAGGTGCTGGGCTCATGAGCATTCGGGACTATTTGACGCAGGGGAAGCCCCTGCTGTTCGACGGGGCCATGGGCACCTGGTACGCCGCCCAGCCGGGCCGGGCCGAGGCCCGGTGCGAGCTGGCGAACCTCCACACCCCCCAGGAGATCGCCGCCATCCACCGGGCCTATCTGGAGGCGGGGTGTAAAGCCGTCCGCACCAACACCTTCGACCTGTCCGGGGACTGGGAGACGGCGGAAAAGATCATCCGGGCCGGGTGCTCCATCGCCCTGGACGCGGCCCGCCCCTTCGGCGCGTATGTATTCGCCGACCTGGGCCCCGCCCCCCAGGAGGGGCCGCTGTCCCCCGGAGCATACTACTGCCGTCAGGCGGAGGTCTTCCTGGCCCAGGGGCTGACCTGCTTTATCGCCGAGACCCTGCCCAGCGGCGAGGGCCTTTGGGAGCTGGCCCAGTATCTGAAAGAGCGCTGTCCCCGGTCCTTCCTGCTGGCCTCCTTCGCCGTGGCCCCCGACGGGGTCACCCGGGAGGGGCTGTCCGGCCGCGCCCTCTTTGAGCGGGCCGCCGCCCTGGACGGGGTGGACGGGGTGGGCTTCAACTGCGTGTCCGGCCCCCGGCACCTGCTGGAGTTCATCCGGGGGCTGGACCTGTCCCTTTTGGACGGAAAGCCCCTGTCCGTCATGCCCAACGCGGGCTACCCCACGGTGCTGGGGCGGCGGGTGGCGTACCGGGGCGGGGCGGACTACTTCGCCGCCCAGCTGGCGGACATCGCCCGGTCGGGCGCGTCCATTGTGGGGGGCTGCTGCGGCACCACCCCGGCCCACACCGCCCGCGCCGCCCAGGCGCTGGAGGGGCTGTCAGGCAAATCCCCTTCCCTTCCCGCCCAGCCCAGGGCCAGGGCGGAGGTCCGCCCCGGACAGAATCGACTGCGGGACAAGCTGGCGGCGGGGAAGCGGGTGACCGCCGTGGAGCTGGACCCTCCCGCCGACGACAGCGTGGACGGCTTCATGGAGGGGGTTCGGGCCCTGCGGGCGGCGGGGGCGGACGCGGTGACGGTGGCCGACTGCCCCGTGGGCCGTCCCCGGGCGGACTCCTCCCTGCTGGCCTGTAAAATCAGGCGGGAGACCGGGGTGGAGCCCTTGCCCCACCTCACCTGCAGGGACCGCAACCTGAACGCCACCAAGGCCCTGCTGCTGGGGCTCAGCATGGAGGGGGTGCACAACGTCCTGCTGGTCACCGGCGACCCCATCCCAACCCAGGACCGGGACGAGGTGAAGAGCGTGTTCAACTTCAACTCCCGGAAGCTGACGGCTTTCGTCAGCGGCCTCACGGACCACGGCCTGTCCACCCCCTTTCAAATTTTCGGGGCGCTGAACGTCAACGCCCCCAACTTCGCCAAACAGCTTGACCTGGCCAGGGAAAAGGAGGAGGCGGGCGCGGCGGGCTTCCTCACCCAGCCGGTCCACTCCCCCCAGGCCCTGGAAAACCTGGCGCGGGCCCGGGAGGCGCTGAAGGGGTACATTCTGGGCGGCGTGTTCCCCATCGTCAGCCACCGCAACGCCCTGTTTCTCAACAACGAGGTGGCGGGTGTGTCGGTGCCGGAGGAGACCGTGCGGCGCTACGAGGGGCTGGGCCGGGAGGATGCGGAGGAGCTGGCTTTGGAGCTGTCGGTCCAGGCCGCCCGGGCCATGGTTCCCTACACCGACGGCTGGTATCTCATGACCCCCTTCCGCCGGGTGGCCCTCATCGCCCGGATCATGGAGGCGCTGCGAGCAGGAGGTGATCCCGGCCTTGCCCCACACAATTGACCCGCGAGGGCGCTGGCGGGACGGGGTTTTCGCCCTGCTCTTCGCCGCCGCCGTGCTGTTCGCCCTGTGGAAGTGCCCCTTCGGCTTCGGCTCCTACGACGACGCCTTCTACCTCACCGTGCCCCACCGGCTGAGCATGGGGGACGCCCTGTTTGTGGACGAGTGGCACGTGTCCCAGATGGCGGGGCTGTTCACCACCCCTCTGGTGTGGCTGTACCGAACGGTTACCGGCTCCATCGACGGCATTTTATTGGCGGCCCGGTACGCCTATGTGTTTTTCCATGGGCTGGTCTCCCTGTTTTTCTACCGGCGCGTCCGGGAGTACGGCCTGGCCGCCGCAGCAGCCGCCCTGTCCTGGTTCCTCTTCGCGCCATACGACATCATGGCCCTGAGCTACAACACCATGGGCATGGATTTTCTGCTCCTGTCCGGCCTCCTGCTGGCCGCTTCTGAGCAAAGATGGCGCTGGGCGCTGTCCGGGCTGTTTCTGGCGGGGGCGGTGCTGTGCTGTCCCTACCTGGCCGGGGCCTATTTCCTCTACGCCGCCGCAGCGGGGGCCCGCGCCCGCCGGCAGAGGCTCAGGCCCGCCGGAAACGGCGCGGGCGGCGTTCTCTCACCCGCCCGCCTGCTGTGGCTGACGGCGGGGTGCGCCGCCGCGGCCGCCCTGTTTCTGCTCTATATTCTGACCGCCTGCGGCCTCCGGGGGGTGCTGGACAACCTGCCCTATATCCTGGCCGACCCGGAGCACCAGGCCATCTCCCCGGTGGTGAAGCTGCAAAACACCTGGCACGCCCTGGTCCACTGCCACCCTCTGTTCCAGTACCTGCTGTGGGGCTTTGCCGCCCTCCTGCTGGCCCTGCTGGCCGACCGGGGTCGGCAGAGCCGCCGGTGGATTTACCTGACCGCTTCCTGCGCCCTGGCCCTGGCCGGTTACGCCCTGTTCCGCGCCGGGGCGGCGGACACCTACTACAACGCAATCATGGTCCCCATGCTCTTTCCCGGATTCACCGCCTTTCTTCTGTGCCGGGAGCGGCCTTGGGGGCTGTTCGCCGCCCTGTTTTTGGGCGGGCTGGCCTACGCCGCCGCCGTCACCCTGGGCTCCAACAACTACTTTTACGCCTTTTCCATGGCCTGCGCCCTCCCCGGCGCCGCCGGCCTGCTCTTCATGGGCAGGCTGCTCCAGGAGCTGGCGGCGGACCGGATGGGAGCGTCCTTCGGCCCCTGGCCCCGCCGCATCGCCGCCGGGGCGGCGGCAATTGCCGCCGCCGCCCTCCTTCTGCTCCAGGTCTCCGTGAAGGCCCTCCACTGCTTCATGGACGACGCCCCGCCCGCCCTCACCGCCGTCCTGGAAGAGGGACCGGGACGGGGTATCCGCACCACCCCCTACCGGGCCGGGGTGTATGAGCGGCTCAACGGGGAACTGCAAATCTACAAAACCCTGCCCCGGGGCAAACTGCTCATCCTCAACGAGCGGTCCTGGTGCCCCCTGGCCGCCGACCCCATGGAGTACGCCTCCTTCTCCGGCTGGATCTCCGGGGAGAACCAGGCCGCCCTGGACCGGCTGGAGGACTACTACCGGCTCAACCCGGACAAGATCCCCGACTATATCTTTCTGTCCAAAAACTGCCTCTTCGACGACCCCGCCGCCATCCTGGAGGCCGCTCAAAGCCGGGGCTACGTCCTCACCGAGAGCGAATACAGCTGGTATCTGACGCGGACCTAGAAAAAATGGGAGCTTCCCGTGGAAGCTCCCATTTTTTATCCCATTCTCCGCTTCAGCTGGTCCGCATTGTCCGCGTAGGCCAGCGCCGTCTCCGCCGTAATCTCCCCGCCCTTGTACAGGGCCAGCAGGGACTGATCCATGGTAATCATTCCCTCCGCGCCGCCGGCGGCGATGGCGTTGTCGATCTGATGGGTCTTGCTGTCCCGGATGAGGCTGCGAATGGCGTTGTTCACGTGCATGATCTCAAAGGCGGGCACCAGCCCTCCCTTGGTGTTGGGCACCAGCTGCTGGGACACCACCGTGCGCAGCACCATGCTCAGCTGCACCCGCACCTGGTCCTGCTGGCCGCTGGGGAAGGTGTCCACGATGCGGTCGATGGTGTTCACCGCCCCCTTGGTGTGGAGGGTGGCGATGAGCAGATGGCCCGTCTCCGCCGCCGTCATGGCGGTGTGGATGGTCTCCTGGTCCCGCATTTCCCCCAGCAGGATCACGTCCGGGGCCTGGCGCAGGCAGGCCCGCAGGGCGGATGGGTAATCCGCAGTGTCAATGGCCATCTCCCGCTGGCTGACGATGCTCTTTTGGTCCCGGTGGAGGTACTCGATGGGGTCCTCCAAGGTGATGATGTGGCACTCCCGGGTGCGGTTGATGCGGTCAATGACACAGGCCTGGGTGGTGGACTTGCCGCTGCCCGCCGTGCCGGTGACCAGCACCATGCCGTGCTGGACCTGGGACAGGGCCATCACCCCCTCGGGGATCAGCAGCTCCTTCCAGTCGGGGATGTCGAAGGCCACCACCCGGATCACCGCCGCCATGGACCCCCGCTGGCGGTAGACGTTCACCCGGAACCGGGCCATGCCCGCCACGGAGAAGGAGAAATCGTCGTCCCCCTGTTGGAGAAAGCGGTCTATGGGGCGTTTGGCCAGGTCATACACCTCCCGGACCAGCCTTTCCGTCTCCTCGGGAAACACCCGGTCCTCGCTGATGGGCACCAGCCGGTTTTCCTCCTTGGCGCACACCGGCCCGCCCGCCACAATGAACAGGTCGGAGGCCTGGCCGGTCACAGCCCGCTGTAGATAGTCCGTCAGTTGTGTCATATGGTTTCTCCTTTGGTCGTCAAGTTCCGTCCCAGATATCCAGGGACTCGTCGCCCTCCCACTCGCCGGTGGGAACGGCCTGCCAGCGCAGAATGGTATAGCCGCGGCTGTCCGGCTCCGCGTCCGGAAGCATCCAGTCCAGCTCCACTTCCACCTGGAGCTCCTGCCTGTCCGAGATGGCCACAGCATAGCTCACCACGGCGCCCGCAATTTCAATCTCCACATCCTGGGGCCAGTCCCCATTGCTGCGCAATCGGGCCAAAACCTCCTGGGCCCTGTAGTCGGCGGCGTAGTAATCCGCCACCGACTGGGCGGAGGCGTCCGCCAGCCGGGTATCCGCCTGGACCGTGGTCAGCGCCAGCAGGGCGAACACCGTCAAACACAGCACCGCGAACACCACCAGCAGGGAAATGCCTCCCACCGCCGGAGGGGAGAACCGCTCCCGGGCTTTAGCCTGCTGTGCCATCGTCCACCTCCACCTCCGCCATCACCGGGGTCTGCCAGGCCACATCCAGCTCAAAGAGCACTTCCAGCTCCTGCTCCTCGTCATGCCACTTCACGACGCTGACATGCGCGGCCTCCATGCCGGGGACCTGCGTGGGAACTCCTTCCGCCTCCAACCGGTAAACGCCGTATTCCATCGGATTCCAGTCCTCGTCAAAGTCCTGCCAGAGAATCGCGTGCTCACAGTGATACCCCAGCTTTTCCGCGGCGGCGGCGATTGCCTCGCCGGTACCGCCCGCGCCCGCGCTGCCGCTGCGGCGGATCACCTCCGCCGCCTCCTGGCACAGGGTCACCGCCCGGTCCCGGCTCTCGCTGTCCCCCGACAGGCCGTCCGACTTCACGAAGGCCTGGAGGCACAGCGCCGCCGCCAGGGCGAACACCAGCAGCATCACCATCTGCTCCATCAGGAGCAGGGGGGCTTTGCTTCTCATCCCGCCGCCCCCTCTCCGGAGCGCAGAGCCAGCCGCAGCGTATCCGTCACGCCCTCGCCGCTCTGAAGCTCCACCGTCAAAAGGCCGTCCTCCAGGTCAAAGGACAGCCCCGACAGAGGCATGACCTTCTCCCCGTCCTGGGGGGTCAGCTCTGCGTCCTCAAAGGTGTACATCTCCATGAGCCAGCCGTCATAGCAGTACACCCGGGTGACGAAGCCGTACTGCCTCATGCACAGGGCGGCGGTATCCCCGAAGGGCTCCACCGTCACGCCGCCCTCCACGTCCCCCTGGCGGACTTTTGTGGCGATGTACTGCACGCAGGTCCGGCGGTCGTAGGCCGCCCGGTCCCGTTCGGTGAGCCCCCGGTAGGCCTTCGCCCCGGTGAGCAACACGATGAGCACGCACACCGCGAACACGCCGAACAGCAGCAGCATGAGAAGCCCGTCCATATGGTGCTTTGTCCCCTGTCTCTTCATGGCGCGTTCTCCAGCACAGTGATGTCCGGCATCAGGTTTTCCGCGAAAGCGTTATACTTGACGGTGTACCGCTCCTCATCCACCTGTAATCCGTAGTGTTCCTTGATGTAGTCCAAGTCGGGGGGATAGGCCCCCTCGGCGGCGTAGCAGGCCACGCAGCTGCGCCGCAGGGTCTCCTCCAGCTGGCGCAGGTCCTCCTGGGACCGGCCGCTGTCCAGGCTGTCCACCGCCGCGGCAAACCACAGCAGGGCCGCCGCCGCGATTACCGGCAGGAGCACCCCCCGCAGGAGGGTGAACAGGCCGCTCTTCTTTCTCTTCATAGGCTCACCCGATGGCGCTCATGATGTGCATCAGGGGCAGCATCACCGACAGCAGGATCAGCCCCACCAGCACCGAGCACACCAGCACCAGGGCGGGCTCCACCCGGCTGACCAGAGCGTCCAGGGCGGCCTCGCCCTCCTCGCTCAGGTCCCGGGCGATCTTCTCCATGGAGGCGTCCCCGGCGCCGCTGCGCTGGCCCAGCTCCAGCAGTCGGCTCTGCCGCGGGGGAAGCAGGCCGCTGTCCTTCAGCGCCTGGCCCAGGCTCCCGCCCTCCTCCAGCTTCTTCTGGCAGCTCTGGCACCGCGCCTTCGCGCCGCCCTCCATCAGGTTGGCGGACAGGGCCACCGCCTCGTCCACGGGCAGGCCGCTGGCCATGCCCATGGCCAGCGCCTGGGCCAGCCGGGCGTTGTTCAGCTTCCGGGACACGCCGCTGTCCCCCCGGGACCTCTGCCACAGGGAAACCACTTTCTGGCGCAGCGGCTGCACCAGGGTGAAGAGCAGCACCGCCGCCGCCACAACCGCCAGCACGGCGAACAGCACGGGCATGGCGCCCTCCAGCCACCGGCCCAGGGTGAGCAGGCCCGCCGCCACGCCGGTGAGCCGTCCGCCCAGGGAGGCGTACACGTCGTCGAAGATGGGCAGCACCTTCACCAGCAGCACCCCGATGACCACCAGCATCAGCGCCAGCATCACCGCCGGGTACAGCAGGGCGGAGCGCACCCGCCGGGCCAGCCGCACCCGGTCCTCGTAATAACGGGACAAAGCGGACAGGGCCTCCTCGGTCCTGCCCGTCCGCTCGCCCACCTCCACCAGTCCGCAGACATAGGTGGGGAAAGCCCCGCTCTCACGCAAAGCGGCAGACAGCGTTTCGCCGCTGTCCACCTGCTCCGCCATGGCCTTGAGCACTCCCTCCCGGTCTCCCTCCTCCGCGAGGAGGGAGAGGGCGTCGCCGGTGCTCACACCGGCGTGGAGGAGCAGGGAGAGCTCCAGGCACAAGCTTGCGATATCGTCGTTGGAAATCAATCGTTTCATGGAAGGCCCCCGCTTCAGTAGAGGTATTTCACCTTGTAATTGCTCCCGTTTCCGATGTACTTCATGATGGCTTCGCTGCCGTTCCCGGAAGAGGCAAAGGTGGGGTCCATCCGGTGCCAGGTGGTGCCGTCAAAGTAGATGGCGCCGTCCACCCAGCCCGTCTCCTCGGTCCACACGCTCACCCAGGCGTGGTAGGTGGTGCCCGCATAGCCCACCACCAGCTTGCAGGGCACGCCCTGGCTGCGGAGCATACCGGTCATCAGGGCGGCGTAGTCGAAGCAGATGCCCTTCTTCTCGGCCAGCACGCTGTCCAGGTCGGGCAGATAGCTGGTCAGCGTACCGTTGGACACCGCGCTGGCCCGCTTCTTGTCGTAGGTCAGGTTCTTCACCACGTAATTGTACACCGCGCCCACCTTGTCCAGCGGGTCGGACACATCCTTGGTCAGCTGGGCCGCCATGGCGATGGTGTTCACGGCCCCCTCGTAGTTCACGTACTGGTTGGGCCGCAGGAAGGGGGCAAACTCGTCCGTCAGCGACACGGAGAAGGAGGCGGAGGCCAGAACGGCGTACTTCTTTCCCGTGGTGTTCTGCAGGGCGGTGACCTTGTAGCTGCCATTGCCGTCGGACAGGGGGAAGGTCACCCAGCTCCCGGTGGGCAGGTCGTAGGTATAGGTGGTGGTGGGGCCGGCCACCTGCACCTTCAGCCGCTTGCTGTTGGAGGCGGCGAACCGGCACATGACATAGCCGTCTTTGATGTTGGAGTAATCGATCTCAGCGCCGCCGCCGGATTTGACCGACTTGCCGGAGGCCACCGGGGACAGTATGCTGGCGACGGCGGGCACATCGGACAGGGGTACCAGCTCATCCTCCAGGCTCACTTCCTCCAGCATGGGCACCGAGTCAATATACGCCTCGTCCATCCCGGCCGCCTGGCCGGGTTCAGCGCTCTGGACCAAGCCGCTCTGCTGGGCCTCGGGGCTCCCCCCCGTCTGCTCCCCGTCCTGAGACGCGCCGGCGCATCCCGTGAGCAGGCAGCACCCCGCCAGCAAAAATGCGAACATTCGTTTCTTCTTCATGGGAATTCTCTTCCTCCTTACAGGCTCACACATGGTTTTTATCCTTTTACGGCCTTATTGTACCTCATTGG
Organism: uncultured Oscillospiraceae bacterium; assembly: GCA_949935795.1. GTDB lineage: Bacteria > Bacillota > Clostridia > Oscillospirales > Oscillospiraceae > Enterenecus. The sequence continues at coordinate 10,580 of CATLFX010000004.1, read as the reverse complement.
AGCCCAGATTTCAAGTCATTTTTTTCGGGCTCAAGCCAGAAGAAAATTCTCAGAAAAGCACTGCAAAAGGCTTATTCTGCGCAATTTTTTCACCAAAATCCCAATTATTCTATTTTGCCCCGCCCGACGGGGCCGTCCCCCAAAGAAAAACTTTACACTTTGTTCGATCAATGTTCTACTTTCTGGAGAGATTTTTCCTCTATTCCGTTCGATTTTTGTTCGTTTTTCCCTCTGCCCGGCTCTCCAGCCGGACAAAGGTTTGACAGCGCTCCCCTTTTGTAGTATTTTGAACAGGACAGGTTTTGCTCCAATCAAAATTCACTGACAAAGGAAGATGCCATCATGGATTACGCGAAGGAAAGCCTCCGGCTCCACCAGGAGTGGGCGGGCAAAATCGAGGTGACCGCCCGGGCCCCGGCGGCAAACGCCGCCGACCTGTCCCTGGCCTACACCCCCGGCGTGGCCCAGCCCTGCCTGGAGATCCAAAAGGACCCGGACAAGAGCTGGACTCTCACCCGCCGGCACAATCTATGTGCCGTCATCACCGACGGCTCCGCCGTGCTGGGCCTGGGGGACATCGGCCCCGAGGCGGGCATGCCCGTCATGGAGGGCAAATGCGTGCTGTTCAAGACTTTCGGCGGGGTGGACGCCTTCCCCCTGTGCGTCAAGACCAAGGATGTGGACCAGTTTGTGGAGACGGTATATCTGCTGTCCGGCTCCTTCGGCGGGGTGAACCTGGAGGACATCGCCGCCCCCCGGTGCTTTGAGATCGAGAAAAAGCTGAAAGAGAAGTGCGACATCCCCATCTTCCACGACGACCAGCACGGCACAGCCATCGTGGTGGCCGCCGCCCTCCTCAACGCCCTGAAGGTCACCGGCAAAAAAATCGGGGAGATCCGCGCCGTCTTCTCCGGGGCCGGGGCGGCGGGCACCGCCATTTTTAAGCTGCTGTGGGCCCTGGGCCTGCGCCACGCGGTGCTGTGCGACATCAACGGGGTGGTCTATCCGGGACGGCCCGACCTGGCGGGCGACCCCTATCTGGACGAGCTGGCCCGGATGACCCGGCCTGCCGTCCGGGGCGGCTTAAAGGATGCGCTGGCCGGGGCCGACCTGTTCGTGGGGGTGTCCGCCCCCAATCTGGTGACGGAGGACATGGTGAAATCCATGGCCCCCGGCCCCATCCTGTTCCCCATGGCCAACCCCGTCCCGGAGATCATGCCCGACGCCGCCCTGGCGGCGGGGGCCGCGGTGGTGGGCACCGGCCGCAGCGACTTCCCCAACCAGATCAACAACGTGCTGGCCTTCCCCGGGGTGTTCCGTGGGGCCTTCGACGTGCGTGCGCGGGAGATCAACGAGGAGATGAAGCTGGCCGCCGCCCACGCCCTGGCCGGGCTGGTCAGCCCGGAGGAGCTGTCCCCCCAGTGCATCCTGCCCAAGGCCTTCGACCCCAGGGTGGGCCCAGCAGTGGCCGCGGCGGTGGCCCAGGCCGCCCGGGACACCGGCGCCGCCCGTATCTGACCGCGGGATAAACGGAGAACGGACCTCGCCGCCGGCGGGGTCCGTTTTTTCGCGCACTGTCTTCTCAGAGCTGCCGGTACATGGCCTCCGCGCCCTCCTTGCCCACAATGTCGGCGGTGGACAGCACCTCCACCCGGATGAGCTTTTCGCCAAATTTCAGCTCCAGCACGTCCCCCGGCTTTACGTCGTAGGACGCCTTTACCGGCCTGCCGCCGGCGGTCACCCGCCCGGCGTCGCAGGCCTCGTTGGCCACGGTGCGCCGCTTGATGAGCCGGGACACCTTCAACCATTTATCCAATCTCATGATTGCCCTCCGCAATAGATATTCCCACCCCCGGAGGAGGTGGGAATACCGCGTTCATCAGCCGGCTACCGTGTCTTTCAGGGCCTTGCCCGCCTTGAACACGGGCACCTTGGAGGCGGGAATCTCGATCTGCTCCTTGGTGTGGGGGTTGCGGCCCATACGGGCGGAGCGGCTCTTCACCTCGAAGGAGCCGAAGCCCACCAGCTGCACCTTCTCCCCCTGAACCAGGGACTCGGTGATGGCGTCCACCACGGCGGCCACGGCGGCGTCGCTGTCCTTCTTGGACAGCCCGGTCTTCTCCGCCACAGCGGCGATCAGTTCGGTTTTGTTCATTATTTCTCTTCCTCCTAAAATTTATATGGTCAGGCGGGGCCCAAAGGCCAGGTCTTCCCTTGCGGCATCGCCGCGTATATACTTAAAGCGCGGCGCGGCGCTGTAAGTGTCATCCCAACCGCTTTTTGGCCTCTCTCCACAGGGCGGTCAGCTCCGGCTCGGAAAGCTCGTCCATCTTTTTGCCGGAAGCGCCCGCCAGCTCCTCCGTCTTGCGGAACCGGGCGGAGAACTTGTCACAGGCGGCGTGAAGGGCCGCCTCGGGGTCGGCATCCACGAACCGGGCTACACAGACGGCGGCGAACAGCACGTCGCCCAGCTCCTCTTCCGGGTTTCCTTCCCCGTTTAAAGCCGCCGCTTTCAGCTCATCCAGCTCCTCGGACAGCTTGTCCAGCGCGGCGCCCACATCCCGCCAGTCGAAACCGGCCTTCGCCGCCTTCTTCTTCATCTTCTCCGCCCGCCACAGGGCGGGCAGGGTGCGGGCCACGGCGTCCACCGCGTCGGCCTGGGTGTCCTGGTGCTTCTCCTTTTTCTTCAGCTCCTCCCAGTTGGAGAGGACCTCCTCCGTTGAGCGAACGTTTACTTCGCCAAAGACGTGGGGGTGGCGGTAGATGAGCTTCTTGCACACCCCGTCCGCCACATCGTCCAAATTGAACCGGCCCGCGTCCTCCTCAATGGAGGTGTGGAAGAACACCTGGAGGAGCACATCCCCCAGCTCCTCCTTCAAGCCGTCCGTATCGCCGTTGTCGATGGCCTCCGCCGCCTCGTATACTTCCTCGAGAAAGTTGCGCCGGATGGACTGATGAGTCTGCTCCTGATCCCAGGGGCAGCCACCCGGATGGCGCAGGACCCGGACGATTTCCATCAGGTCCTGGCAGGTATAAGATTTTTTCTTGGACCAATTTACCATAGTATCACCTGAATTGCAAGGGTTTTTTTCCTGTGTATAGGGTTTTCGCAAATTTTTTTCTTTTTAAATTCACTCAACCCGCAGAATCCGGGCAATTTTGTCTCCCTTGGGCAGCAGGGCCAGATCCTCCTTGGAGATGGCCTTGGTCACAAGAATGAGGGCAAAGTACACGATGACCGCGATGCCGATGGGGATCAGTACGGACAGGGCCACACCCATACGGCTGAGGGCGGCCGCGCCCAGCTCGTCCAGGACGGGTTCACCCAGCTCATCCAGAAGCACAAACAGCCCCAGTTTCAGCTTCACGCCCAGCGCCAGCATAGCCTTACAGGCCAGCCCATGGAAGGCCCAGGCGGACAGGCCCATGGCGGCGGCCGCCGCCGCGGGTTTGAGGAATACCCGCCGCAGGCTCAGCGACCGGGGCAGGGTGCGCTTGATAATGAACAGGTCCAGCAGGGCGATGAGCCAGAAGCAGACCACGGTGCTGATGGCCCCGCCCCTGATGCCGATATCCTTGCTGCCGATGAGGAAATAGGCCACGATCAGCTTGAGAATACTGCCCGCCAGCGTGGTGACCATGGGCAGGGTGACCATCCGGTACGCCTGCAAAACGGAGTTGCACACCAGCATAAAGCACACCGCGATGGAGGCCACTCCCAGCACAGACAGCATCCACCCGCCCAGCTCCACGTCGGTGGAGGAATACAGCAGGCGCATGATGGGCTCGCCCAGCACAAACAGGCCCACTCCGGCGGGGATGGCCAGGAGCGCGGTGGTCCGCAGGGCGGTCTCGCTGATCTGGGCGGCCTGACGGCGGCGCTTCACCTTCAAGGCGGCGGACACGTGGGGGATGACGCTGGCGGTCAACGGCACCATGAAGGAGGCGGGCAGGTTGTAGAGGGTCATGGCCTTGTCGTACACGCCCTTGGTCTCTCGAGCCAGCTCTTCGGTCATGCCCAGGGCGTCCTGGAGCTGACCCAGCAGAATGCGGGAGTCCAGGATGTTGGTCAGGGCGATGACGGAGGAGCTCAGCGTGATGGGGATGGCCAGCTTGGCCAGAGTGGACAGGATGGTCCTGGAGTCCTCCGGCTCGTCATTGCTCTTGAGCAGGGACCGGGTGTGCCCGCGGTAGCAGAAATACATATACACCGCGCCCAGCAGACAGCCCACCGACACGCCCAGAATGGCTCCGGCGGCGGCCATGGCCTCGTCCTCCATGGTTTTCTGAAACATGGAGGCCAGGGCCAGGCCCACCACCAGCTTGCACAGCGCCTCGATGATCTGGGATACGGCGGTGGGGGTCATGAGGGCGTGGCCCTGGAAATAGCCCCGCATGGCCGACATGGGGCAGATGAAAAACACCGCCGGGGCCAGGGCCAGAATGCTGTAGGCGGCCTGGCTGTCCCGCATGGCGTCCGCCAGCTGCTGGGGGAAGAAGGCCATGATGCAGAAACTGATGGTGCCCAGCACACAGAACGCGGCCAGAGCCAGGTTGAACACCTTTTTCACCTGGTTCCCCCGGCCCACGGCGTTGGCCTCGGACACCATCTTGGACAGGGCCACCGGCAGGCCGCCGGTGGAGATGATAATAAGCAGGGAATAGATGTTGTAGGCGGTGTTGAAGTCGGAGAAGGCGGCGTCGGTTAAGATGTTGCCCAGGGGGATCTTGTAGAGCGCCCCGATGAGCTTGACGATGATGATACCCGCCGTCAGTATCCCGGCGCCGCCGAAAAACGAGTTCTTTTTGGGAGTGGAAGCAGACATTTCCTCAGACCTTTCCCATCACTTAAAAATCAAGGGCAGGGCGTACTGCTTGACCTCCGCCTTGATGCGGTCCAGGTCCAGCGTCTTGAACTCCCCGTTCTGGTATATGACCCTGCCCCGCGCCATATTCATGCACACGTCGCAGCCGTGGGCGGAGAACACCAGGTTTTCCGCCGGGTCGTGGCAGGGAATCAGGTTGGGCGCGTCAAAATCCACCAGGATGAGGTCGGCGATCCGGCCCGCCTCGATGCGTCCGGTGTTCCGGCCCAGGGCCTTGGCGCCGTTGACGGTGGCCATCTCCAGCGCCTGGCGGGCGGTGACGGCCATGGGGTCCCGGGACACGCCGTTGTGGAGGATGGCGGCCAGCTTCATGTCGGCGAACAGGTCCACACTGTTGTGGGAACTGACGCCGTCGGTGCCCAGGGCCACGTTGACCCCGGCCTTCCACATGGCGGGAATGGGGGCCACGCCGGAGCCCAGCTTCAGGTTGGAATAGGGGTTGTGGACGCAGGACACACCCTTCTGCTTCATAATAGCCCAGTCCTCGGGGATGGTGTGCACACAGTGGGCGGCGATGGCCCGGGTGTCCCACACGCCGTACTGGTCCAGGGTCTGGATGGGGGTCAGGCCGCTGTGCCGGCCCTTGCAGTCCTCGTGCTCCTTGACGGTTTCGGAGACGTGGACGTGCATACCCAGGCCGTGGGCGCGGGCATAGTCCGCCATCCACTGCCAGAGCGGGGCGCTGGAGGTGTATTCGCCGTGGATGGAGGCGTCGGCCAGAATCTGGCCGTCCCCGGCCATGTGCCACTCCTCGGTCAGGGCCTTCTGGTTGGCGCAGTCCCCGCAGGTTTCCGGAGAGAAGTCCGCCGGGTCGCCGAAGTACACCCCGCCCACGCACAGGTTGGCGGAGATGCCCGCGTCCAGCACCTGCTTGGCGATGACGCCAGTGCGCATGTACATGTCGGCGATGCAGGTGACGCCGGAGGCGATCATCTCCGCCAGCCCCAGCCCCGCGGCGGCAGCCAGGGAGCGGTCATCCCACTTGGCCTCGGCGGGGAAGATGAAGTCGTTGAGCCAGGTCTGGAGGTCACAGCCCCCGCCATACCCCCGCATAAGGGTCATGGGGACATGGGTGTGGGCGTTGACAAAGCCGGGCATCATCACCCTGCCGGTGCAGTCGATGGTCTGGTCAAAATCTCCCTGGGGCCGGTTGGGGCCCACGTAGGAGATATTGGCCCCATCCACCGCCACGTAGCCATAGCGCAGGGTGGTGAACGCCTCGTCCATCAGCAGGGCGGTGACGTTGGTAAACAGGGTGGTCATGCAAACCCCTCCTATTGATAAATTACAGTTTTCTCAGGCAGCCCAGCACCAGCCGGGAGAATTTATCCTTGGCGGCCTCGGCGGCGTCCAGCACCTCTTTTTCGCTGAGGGGCTGGTCCAGGATGCCAGCCGCCATGTTGGACAGCAGGGTGAAGCCCAAAACCTCCATGCCGCAGTGGCCCGCCACGATGACCTCGGGGGCGGTGGACATGCCCACCGCGTCGCCGCCCAAAATCCGGGCCGCCCGGACCTCAGCGGGGGTCTCGTACTGGGGGCCGTAGCAGTAGAAGTAGACCCCCTCCCGCAGGGTGATGAACATGTCCGCGGCGGTGTCCCGGGCAATTTTTTGCAACCGGGGGGTGTACAGGTGGGAGGCGTCGGGGAAGCGGACGCCGAACTCGGGGATGTTCTCCCCCCGCAGGGGGGACTCGGAGAACATCTTGATGTGGTCGGTGATGAGCATCAGGTCTCCCGCCTGCCAGTCGGTGCGCACGCACCCGGCGGCGTTGGTGACGATGAGGGTGTCGCAGCCCAGCAGCCGCAGCACCCGCACGGCGTAAGACACGTCATCATAGCCGTAGCCCTCGTAGTGGTGCATCCGGCCCTGCATGACGGCCACGTTTTTGCCCGCCAGCTGTCCGAACACCAGCTGTCCCTTGTGGCCGGGGGCGGTGGACGCTTTGAAATGGGGGATTTCGCCATAGGGAATGGCGGTGGGATTTTCCACCACGTCGCCCAGGAAGCCCAGGCCAGAGCCCAGCACCATGGCAACTTTGGGGATAAATCCTCCGATTTTTTCCTTGATGTAATCAGCGCTCTCCTGATACTGTGCGAATGTGTACGCCATGGTTACAGCCTCCCATAGTAGAATTTTGGTTGAACTGATTTAGTTTACACCATTTCCCGGCAGAAATCAATGAACAGGATATAAATTCCGCGAAAAAGCCCACAGCTTTTGTAAGCGGCTCCCGTTGCATTTTTGGAGGAATTGGGGTAAAATACCGCTATTCCTCATTGTTCCTTTTTCTTGTAAGAAAAAGGAACCGAAAAAGAACTTCTGGCCCGCTGACGGACGGTAAGCATAAACCGCGCCAAACGCGCCCGGCAACTGTCCGGGCAATATCCGTGGATAGAAGTTCAAAAGTTTCTTTTTTCGCTTCCTTTTTTCTTTTCAAAGAAAAAAGGAAGGCTCTGCATTCATCATTTCAGGATAGGGGGCCGGTTTATGAGAGACGGCTTTGTAAAAGTGGCGGCGGGTACGCCGAAAATCCGCGTGGCCGACTGCGCGTACAACGCGGACCAGATCATATCGCTGATGAAAGAGGCGGCGGCACAGGGTGTAAAGGTTTTAGCCCTGCCGGAGCTGTGCCTCACCGGGTACACCTGCGGGGACCTGTTTTTGCAGGAAAAGCTGCTGGACGGCGCGGAGCGGGAGCTGGGCCGCATCCTGGACGAGACCCGGAAGCTGGACCTGCTCACCGCCATGGGGATGCCGGTGCGGAACCGTTGGGATAACAAGCTGTATAATTGCGCCGCGGTAATACAGAAGGGCGAGATTCACCGGCTCATTCCCAAGACACACATCCCCAACTATGGGGAATTCTACGAGGCGCGCTGGTTTGCCTCCGGCAAGGACCTGGACACTACGGTGGACCTGTGCGGCCAGAACGTCCACATGTCCCCCAGCATCATCCTGGAGTGCGGGACCATGCCCAATCTGGTGGTGGGCGTCGAAATCTGTGAGGATCTGTGGGCCGCTGAGCCGCCCTCCGGCGCTCTGGCCCGGGCGGGAGCCACCCTGATCCTGAACCTGTCCGCCTCCGACGAGGTGGCGGGCAAGGCGGATTACCGCCGCCAGCTGGTGACCGGCCAGTCCGGGCGGAGCATGTGCGCTTATGTCTACGCCGACGCGGGGGAGGGGGAGTCCTCCACCGATCTGGTGTTCGCGGGGCACGACATGGTGGCGGAAAACGGGGTCCTGCTGGCGGAAAACCGCTTTGATACCGGGCTGACCGTGGCGGAGATCGACGTGGACCGTTTGATCTATGACCGCCGCAGGGTAAACACCTTTACACCTCCGGAGCACACCCCCATGGAAGACGCCCACTGTCTGGGCATTGGCCGGGGCTTCTTCTCTCTGGAGTCTGCCGAGACTCCCCTCACCCGCCCCGTCTCTCCCGCTCCCTTCATCCCGGCGGACGCCGGGGACCGTGCGGAACGGTGCGAGGAGATCATGACCATCGCCGCCCTGGGCCTCAAAAAGCGGCTGGAACACACCAGCGCCTCCTGCGCCGTGGTGGGCCTGAGCGGCGGGCTGGACTCCACCCTGGCCATCCTCATCACCGCCAAAGCCTTCGATATGCTGGGCCGGGACCGTAAAGGGATTTTGGCTGTCACCATGCCCTGCTTCGGCACTACGCGCCGCACCCGCTCCAACGCGGAACTCCTTGCCATGGAGCTGGGCGCGGACTTCCGGGAGGTGAACATCGGCAGAGCGGTGGAGCAGCACTTCGCCGACATCGGCCAGTCCATGGAAGACCACAGCGTCACCTTTGAGAACGCCCAGGCAAGAGAGCGCACCCAGGTGCTTATGGACCTGGCCAACCAGCGGGGGGGCCTGGTCATTGGCACCGGGGACCTGTCCGAACTGGCCCTGGGCTGGGCCACCTACAACGGGGACCACATGTCCATGTACGCCGTCAACGCCTCCATTCCCAAGACGCTGGTGCGCCACCTGGTGGCCTGGGAGGCGGACCGCCGGGGCGGAACCATCGGCGGGGTCCTCCGGGACATCCTGGACACCCCCGTGTCCCCCGAGCTGCTGCCTCCCAAGGACGGGGAGATCGCCCAAAAGACCGAGGATCTGGTGGGCCCCTACGAGCTCCACGACTTCTACCTGTACTACGCCATCCGCTGGGGCTTCCCGCCCCGTAAAGTGCTCCGGCTTGCCACCCGCGCTTTTGACGGGCGGTACGACAAGGAGACGCTGCTGAAATGGCTGAAAAACTTCTACCGCCGGTTCTTCTCCCAGCAGTTCAAGCGCTCCTGCCTGCCCGACGGGCCCAAGGTGGGGTCGGTGGCGCTGTCCCCCCGCGGGGATTGGAGAATGCCCAGCGACGCCGCGGCCAAATTGTGGCTGGATGAATTGGAGGAACTTCAATGAATCTGCTGGTCGATTTATTTCTCACCTTCGCCCGCATTGGGGTATGCACCTTTGGCGGCGGCTACGCCATGCTGCCCATACTCCAGCGGGAGCTGGTGGAAAACAAGAAGTGGGCCACGGAGACCGAGCTGGCCGACTACTACGCCGTGGGCCAGTGCACCCCCGGCATCATCGCCGTGAACACCGCCACCTTTGTTGGCCGCAGCCAGGCCGGGATTGCCGGAGGAATCGTTGCCACCCTGGGGCTGGTGTTCCCCTCCTTAGTCATCATCATGGTCATCGCCGCCTTCTTACAGAACTTCATGCACCTGGAGTTCGTGGTCCACGCCTTCAACGGCGTCCGGGCCGGGGTGGTGGCCCTGATCCTGTCCAGCGTCATCAAGCTGTTTAAAAACGCCGTCATCGACTGGCCCACCCGCATTATCTACGCCGTGGTGCTGGTGATGGCCGGATACGGCGCCTTTTTCTCCCTGCCCCAGGGCGCGCTGGGGACGGTGCTGGGCGTGGTAACCTCTCCGGTGTTCCTGGTCATTGCCGCCGGTGCGGCGGGGCTGTGCGTCCGCGCCGCGAAGGGAGGGCTGAAATAATGGTGCTCCTGAGACTGTTTTTCGAGTTCTGCCGGGTGGGACTGTTCTCCGTGGGGGGCGGCCTGGCCACCATCCCCTTCCTCACCGACCTGGGGGAGCGCACCGCCTGGTTCAATTCCGGCGACCTGGCCAACATGATCGCCATCTCCGAGTCCACCCCCGGCCCCATGGGGGTGAATATGGCCACTTATGTGGGCTTCCACACCGCCGGCGTGGTGGGCGGCGTGGTGGCCACCTTGGGGCTCATCTTCCCCTCCATTGTCATCATCCTCGTCATCGCTGGTTTTTTGGAGAAGTTCCGCCAGTCCAAGGCGGTGGACGCGGTGTTTTACGGCCTGCGGGCGGCGTCGGTGGCCCTCATCACCGCCGCCCTGCTCCAGGTGGCCAAAATCGCCCTGTTCCGCGAGCCCGAGGTTTGGGAGAGCGCCCCCTTTTACTGTTATCCCCAGCTGGGCGCCATTCTTTTGACTGTGGTCATCTTCGTGCTGGTGAAGTTCACCCCGCTGAAAAAGCTCCACCCCATCTGCTTCATCGGATTGGCGGCGCTGGCGGGCGTCGTCCTCCAGATGTGACGGGAGCCCCCGGCGCGCCATAATAAGGAAGCGGCACAGCCTGACGGCTGTGATGGAAACTCATAAAAAGGAGCTGCGCGAAGCAGTTCCTTTTTATACTTTATAAGAC
>CATLFX010000003.1 GCA_949935795.1 uncultured Oscillospiraceae bacterium | reverse complement strand
ACGGCAATCAGCAGGGGCCGGGCGCCGTCGGGCCGGGTCAGGCCCTCCAGTGCCGCCTCCATCATGGCCTTGGTTCCGGCGGCGTGGAGGTTGGTCATGTTCACGCCCAGCCCCGCCAGCACGGCCAGCCCTTGCCCGCCCCCCAGCGGGAGGCTCAGTCCCTGGAGGCCAAGGCAGGACAGGGCCAGAACCACAAGCGGCGCTACCGCCCCCACCATCGGCGCAAGTCCGGCGGGGGCCAGCCGCCCCAGGGATGATCCCATGAAAAAACCGCCGCGGCGCGGCGGTTTTTTTATCCAGATACAATCGGCGGCCCGGTCATAGTGGGACTCTGTCCAAGCCAAAAGGAGTGAGAATGAGCATGAACCATGTCAGGCGCGCCCTCACGCTGTTCCTGTCCCTGGTTCTGGCATTGGGCCTCGCCGCCTGCGGCCCCAGCGGCCCGGACATGCCCATGGAAATCCAAATAGACGGGGACACCATCGTCCTGGGCCAGGCCACCCTGCCCGACCTGGTCAGGCTGGGCTGGAAGGCAAAGCTCACCGGCGCCCAGCGGGAGATCCGCGCCAAGGCCAAGTTTGTGGGCTTCCACTACCGGCTGGAGCGGACCGACGGTTCGGGCGTCCAGTTCTGGGCCTCCGTCTACGTCCCTTTCCAGGGGAACGTCAGCGGCGGCAGCGCGGACATCTCCCAGGAACAGGCCATCGCGGGCGAAGAGGGAGTTCTGTACCGGGTGGAGGTGCGCAAGGACGCCGCCGGGGACTGCGATATCTTCTACAACGGAGTAAGCCTCCAGGACATGACCTACGCCCGCGCCCGGAGATGGGGCGCGGTGAAGGATGAGGCCCAGTCCCGCACTGTCTACACCCTGGAGGTGGCCCGGGGCAGCCTGAACTTCGAGCAGTCCGACACGGACAGCGGGCTGGGCGGGCTCACCATAACCATGAGCGCCGCCGCCTTTGAGGAACTGCGGGAATAAACGGCGGGGCTGATATCATTTTCCCTCCAGGAAATAGGAGGCCTCCATGTCGGCGGTGGCCAGGGCAAAGGCCAGGGGGTACTGCATCAGCGCCTGGCCCACCATCCGGCTGTCCTCCGTGCCGGAGAAACCCATGTGCCAGCGGATGGCCATGGCCTCCTCCCGCGTCAGCCGCATGAAGCCGGAGATGATGTACACGCTCTTCTCCCCGTGGCCGTAGGGCAGTTTGTCCTCATAGTAGAAGGTGGGCACCTTTTCCCACTTGCCGGTGGCGTCGTCCTTCACGTTGCGGGTGCCCGCCTTATAGCACCCGATCTTGCACAGGTCGTGGAGCAGGGCGGCGATAGCCGCCGACTCCATGGGGTAGTCCAGGCCGTACACCTCCTTCACCCGCTCCCGGGCCAGGTAGGCCTCCAGGCAGCGGAACACGTTGACGCTGTGGTCGCACAGCCCCCCGGCGTAGGACCCGTGATACCGGGCGGAGGCGGGGGCGGTGAAAAAGTCGCTCTTGTTCTGGAGGTAGTCCAGCAGCTCCTCCGACCCCTCCCGGTGGATGTGCTCCTGGTAGATCTGGATGAATTCCTCTTTTCCCGGCATAGACAGGCCCTCCTAAAAATCATTTTTCCCATTATATCACAGTCGCCGCCCCCTGAAAAGGCTGTTTTCTCAAAGGTTGTAATCTGCGGAGAAATCCGCTATAATAAAGAGCAAATCACGATTGGAGGCGGGGCCGTGAAACCGAATATTCTGGTCATTTGTGGCCCCACGGCCTCCGGCAAGACCGCCCTGGCCGTGGAACTGGCCCTGCGCCTGGGCGGAGAGGTGGTGTCCGCCGACTCCATGCAGGTCTACCGCCGGATGGATATCGGCACCGCCAAGCCCACCCCGGCGGAGACGCGGGGCGTCCCCCACCATATGCTGGACGTGGCGGACCCGGAGGAAAACTACTCCGTCGCCCGGTACGTGGCGGAGGCGGTCCCCGTGGTGGACGATATCCTGGCCCGGGGAAAGCTGCCCATTGTGGCGGGGGGGACGGGGCTTTACATCGACAATCTAGCGGCCGGGCGGCAGTTCGCCCCTTTTGTGGCGGAAAGCGGCCTGCGGGAGCGGCTCCAGGGCCGGGTAAAGGCGGAGGGCCTGCCCGCCCTGCGGCGGGAACTGGAGCGGACCGACCCGGAGGCCGCCGCCCGCATCCACCCCAACGATGAGAAGCGCACCGTCCGGGCGCTGGAGGTGTACCTGTCCACCGGGAAGACCATCACCCAGCACGACCGGGAGAGCCGGGCGGTCCCAGACCGCTATACCCCGCTGACCATCGCCCTGAACTTCCAAGAGCGCTCCTGGCTGTGGGAGCGCATCGACCGCCGGGTGGACCAGATGATGTCCCAGGGGCTGGAGGGGGAGGTCCGGGCCCTGCTGGACGCGGGGGTGCCCCGGACCTGCACCGCCATGCAGGCCATCGGCTATAAAGAGATTGCCACCGCCATTTTGGAGGGCCGCCCGGCGGCAGAGGGGGCGGAGGAGGTCAAGCTGCACTCCCGGCAGTACGCCAAGCGGCAGCTCACTTGGTTCCGCCGCAACAGGCAAGCTTATTGGCTGAACTGGGAAAAAATTCCTGATTTTCCCGCCGCCGTGGATTTTTCGACAGAACTTGTCACAGCATCTGGGCTAAAATAAATACGCTCGAACTAAAAAATAGAGGAGTGTATTTACATGAGTCTTACATCCACCGTCTCTGTCTCCAAGCAGCCCAACGTTCAGGACGCCTTTTTGTCCGCCGCCCGCCGTCTGGCCTCCCGGGTCACCGTGTTCCTCATGAACGGCTACCAGCTCCGGGGGGTCATCACCGCCTTTGATCCCTATGTGGTGGTGGTGGTGTCCGACGGCAGGCAGCAGGTGATCTACAAGCACGCCATTTCCACCATCGCCCCGGAGCACCCGGTGGAATTGGAAGCGTGAGGATAGCCGCGCAGGGGAGCTTGGAGCGCAGCGAAGGGCGATGCTTGCCAGTGGCAAGCGCTCATCGCCGACCGAGCTGAAGGCGAGACTCAAAAGCCCAGCCGCCGCATAGCGGAGGCGGGTTTTGCCTGAGTCGGAGCGAAAGCGACCCGGCCGCGCGGCCAATCCGAGCGTGACAACAGGTTTACGCAATATTGTATTGTAGAGAGAAAAAGGACTGATTTGATTGTGAAAGAGAGCACCGTCGCCACCAAAGTGATGATCGCCATTCTGTGCCTGGGCGTGGCGGTCTACCTGGCCGTCTACCTTGCCCAGGGCTGGAGGGAGGACGTGGTCACCACCTACGCCTACACCTACTCCCTGGACGTGGGCCAGGAGGCCCAGGGCATCCTGGTGCGGGAGGAGACTCCCCTCACCGGCGGGAGCGGCTACGTGGACCAGATCCTGTCCGAGGGGGCCAAGGCCGCCGCCTGGGACCCGGTGGCCCTGGTGTACTCGGACCCCTCCGCCCTCACCACCCGGCAGTCCATCCGCTCCCTGTCGGCGGAGATCGAACAGCTCCAATACGCCTACAACGACCGGAACCAGAACACCGACGCCGCCCGGCTGGACGCTCAGGTCATCAACTCCATTGTGGCCCTGCGCTCCCTGGCCGCCAAGGGGGACCTGACGGGGCTGGACGACTCCGCCCTGAACCTGCGCTCCATGGTGTTCAAGCGGGATTACACCTACGGCGACACCGACGCCGCCGGGCAGCTGGCCCAGCTCATCTCGGACAAGCAGACCCAGCTGGCGGAGCTGAACCGCTCCCTGGACCAGGTGTCCACCACCGTGTACGCCCCCGTCTCCGGCGTCTACTCCGCCGGAGCGGACGGCTGGGAGGGCGTGGTCACCCCGGCCATGCTGGACTCCCTCACCGCCGGCGGGCTGGAGGCCCTGCTGGCGGAACAGCACAGCCCCGACCCCAGCGCCGTGGGCAAGCTGGTCACCAGCTCCACCTGGTACTACGCCGCCCTGCTGGACGGCACCGATACCGGCCTGCAAAAGGGGAGGAGCTACACCCTCAGCTTCACCGGGGACTACTACGGCCAGGTGCGGATGACCCTGGAGCGGGTGTCCCTGGAGGGAGAGCGCACCCTGGCCATCTTCTCCTGCCGGTCCAACCTGTCGGACACCGCCATGCTCCGCGTACAGGCCGTGGACGTGGTCACCCGGACCCTGGAGGGCATCCGGGTCCCCCGGAAGGCCCTGCGGGTGTCCACGGAGGACGTGACGGGGGAGGACGGGAGCGTCAGCCAGGTGAACCGCTACTATGTGTACACCGTGGTCAGCTCCCAGGCGGAACAGCAGGAGGTGGAGGTGCTGTATTCCTCCGACACCTACTACCTGGTGCGCCCGGTGGACCAGACCTCCGCCGGGCGGCTGCGGGCGGGGGACGAGGTCATTTTGAACTCCTCCGGCATCTATGATGGAAAGGTTGTGCGCTGAGTTCCTCATGCGCAGCGGTCTGTAGGGGCGGATACCATCCGCCCGGGCTGCGGCGCAATGGGTTTTGCGGGCGGGTAATACCCGCCCCTACAGCTCATGTGCCATTTTTTGCCCGGCAGCGATACTGTCATTTTAGAATGGGAGGCTGGTGTAAGAATGGATTTACGGGAGAACATCGCCAAGGTGCGCTCGGACCTGGAGGCCGCCGCACGGGCGGCGGGGCGGGACCCCTCCGGAATCACCCTGCTGGCCGCCACCAAAACCCAGAGCTCGGACACCATCCGGGCCGCCATCGCCGCCGGGATCACCGCCTGCGGCGAAAACCGGGTGCAGGAGCTCACCGCCCACCTGGCGGACAACGCCTACGAGGGGGCGGCGGTCCATTTTATCGGCCACCTCCAGACCAACAAGGTGAAATATGTGGTGGGCAGGGTGGAGCTGATCCACTCCATCTCCTCGGAAAAGCTGCTCCGGGCGGTGGCCGCCCAGGCGGACAAGCTGGGGATTGTCCAAGACGTCCTGCTGGAGGTCAACCTGGCGGGGGAGGACTCCAAATCCGGCTTTTCCCCCCAGGAGGCCCTGTCTGCCGCCCGCTTGGCGGCGGAATTGACCGGCGTGAGGCTCCGGGGATTGATGTGCATTCCCCCCGCCGCGGCCCAGCCGGGCGACAATCTTCCATATTTTAAAAAATTATGCCGGTTGACTGTTGACATAACGCGGGAAATGTTAGATAATACTATAGATATGGACGTGCTTTCCATGGGCATGAGCGGCGATTGGCCGGATGCCGTCGCCGCCGGTTCCACCTGTATTCGTGTGGGTTCCGCGCTGTTCGGGCCCCGCCCGCCTGTGTCAACCCGGAAGGACTGACCCCTGGTCTCTTCCTTGATTTACCATGAAAGGGAGACTGTCGATATGAGCTTATTCGATGAGTTGAAGCGCCTGGCCCGCCCCTACGAGGACGAGGAGGAGGACGAGTACGAGGAGGACTTCACCCCGGTGAACAACAACCTCCGGGAGGTCCCCAGGGACCGGGAGCGCGAGCGTGACCGCGACCGTGAGCCCGACCGCCGCAGCAACAAGGTGGTGAACATCCACACCACCACCCAGCTCCAGGTGGTGCTGGTCAGCCCCACCCGGTTCGAGAACGCCAGCGAAATCGCCGACCATCTGCGGGACAAGCGCACGGTGGTGCTCAACCTGGAGCAGACCGACAAGAACATCGCCCGCCGCCTCATTGACTTCCTGTCCGGCGTGGCCTACGCCAACGAGGGCACCATCAAGAAGGTGGCTCTGTCTACCTACATCATCACCCCTTACAATGTGGAGATTCTGGGCGACCTCATTGATGAGCTGGAAAACAACGGCCTGTATTTCTGACGCAGGGAGGACTTGACGCTTATGATGACTCCACAGGAGGTGGCCAGCCACTCCTTCGCCAAGGCCACCCTGGGCGGCTACAATCTGGCCATGGTGGACGAGTTTTTGGACGCGCTCACCGAGGACTATACTGCCCTTTACAATGAAAACACCATTCTGAAAAACAAGCTGAAGGTGCTCTCCGACACGGTGGAGGAGTACCGGGCCACCGAGGCCACCATGCGCAAGACCCTGCTGGCCGCTCAGAAGATGGCCGACGACCTGGTGGAGGACGCCAAGAAGAAGCAGGCCGCCCTGGTCAGCGAGGCGGAGCACGACGTGCAGGCCCGTGTGGATGAGCTGAAAAAGCAGGTGTCTGCCGAGGAGTACCGCCTGAAAAAGGCTCAGGAGTCCACCGCGGCCTATGTGCGCAAGCTGGCCCAGGCCCACGACGACGAGATGCTGTTCCTGTCCAGCCTTGGGGACTTGGTGCCGCCGGAGGCGGCGGCCGCCGTGGAAAACGACCCCTCCGCCGAGATCAAGGCCGCGCTGGACGCCCAGGCCCGCCAGGAGGAAGAGGAGCAGCAGCAGGCCGCCACCCGCCGGGTGGTGGCGGTGGGGCCTGACGATGACGTGCCCCCCATGCCGGACGGCATGCTTCCCACAGGCGGGGCCCAGGGAGAGGAAGGGGAGCGGCCCCTCACCCCCCAGGAGGAGTTTGAGCTGGACCCGGACGCCACCAGAAGGTATACCGATTTGCAGTTCGGCAAGGACTATCAGATTCAGTAATTTTGAACCCCCTCGGAGATTCCTCCGGGGGGTCTTTGTTCACCGCGGAGGACGGAAGCTCCTCCAACCGGTCAAAAGCGGGCCGGGGTTTCAAGGCCGCTGTTGCCACCGGGGAAAAAACCTGATATAATCTAAAAAACGCGATGACGCCGGCAAGGAGGAGACCCTATGGCCCGCATTGACAAACAGAATTATTACCTGGACATCGCCGGCACCGTGCTGGAGCGCTCCACCTGCATGCGCCGCCACTACGGGGCCATCATCGTCCAAAACGACGAGATCGTGTCCTCCGGGTACAACGGCGCTCCCCGGGGGCGGAAGAACTGCGGCGACCTGGGATACTGCGCCCGTGAGGCCATGAAAATCCCCTCGGGGGAGCGGTACGAGCTGTGCCGGTCGGTCCACGCCGAGGCCAACGCCATTATCTCCGCCTCCCGGCGGGAGGTGCTGGGGGCCACGATTTACATGGTGTGCCGGGACCCGGACACCGGCGGGCTGATCCCCGGCTCCACCTCCTGCTCCATGTGCCGGCGGCTCATCATCAACGCGGGCATCGCCAAGGTGGTCATCCGGGACACCCCCACGGAGTACCGGGTGGTGGACGTGCAGCGGGAATGGGTGGAGGAGGACGACTCCATCCCGGAGCATTTGAGATGAAACGGCTTTCAGCGCTGTGCCTGGCATTCGTCCTGCTGGCGGGCTGCGCCCCCGCACCCGTCCAGTCCTCTCCGGCGGCGGAGCGCACCTTTTTCGCCATGGACACCATCATGACCCTGCGGCTGTACCAGGGCGGGGACGGGGAGGCGCTGGAGCGGGCCGGGGACCGGGTGAAGGAGCTGGAGGCCCTGTGGTCCGTCACCGATGAAAACAGCGAAATCCGCGCCCTGAACCGCAGCGGCTCGGCCGCCAGGCTGTCCCCGGAGACGGCGGACCTGCTTGACCGGGCGCTGGACATGTGCGCGCGCACGGACGGCGCGCTGGATATCTCCATCTACCCCGTCCTGCGGGCCTGGGGCTTTACCACGGGTGAGTACGCCGTTCCCGATGACGAGGCCATCGCCGGGCTGCTCTCCCGGGTGGACTACACCCGGGTGGTCCGGGACGGGACCTCCGCCGCCCTCCCCGGCGGCATGGAGATCGACCTGGGCAGCGTGGCCAAGGGCTATACCGGAGCCGTGCTGGCCTCCCTGCTGAAGGAAAGCGGCGTCACCTCCGCTCTGCTGGACCTGGGGGGCAGCATCCAGGCGGTGGGGGCCAAGCCGGACGGCTCTCCCTGGCGGGTGGGCGTCCGGGACCCGGAGGGGGACGGCAGCCTGGGCGTGGCGGAGGTCATTGACCAGGCCGTGGTCACCTCCGGGGGCTACGAGCGGTACTTTGAGCAGGACGGCGTGCGCTACTGGCACATTCTGGACCCTGAGACCGGGAAACCCGCCCGCAGCGGCCTGGCCTCCGTCACCGTCATCGGGGAGGACGGCGCGGTGTGCGACGGGCTGTCCACCGCCCTGTTCGTCATGGGGCTGGACGACGCTCTGGAGCACTGGCGGCAGTACCAGGATTTTGAGGCGGTTTTTGTCTCTGAGGACGGTTCCGTCACCATCACGGCAGGACTGCAAGACAAGTTTGCACTCAGCCAGACAAACCGCACCCTGACCGTCGCCCGGCCCTAAAAGCGCTCACGAGCCGCAACCCCCGCCAACCCAGGCGCGGCACGTGGACCCCGCCCCGTCTCAGTGACTGGACGCAAGCGGCAGCGCCAATAGGGTGACGTCAGCCGTAAGGCCGCAAGCGCCGAAAAGCCTCTTCCAAATATCCGTATCAAGCGTCTCCCGTAAAGGGGGTTCTTAGGGGGAAGCCCGCCTGTGGACGCGGCCCGTCCTTGGGGCCGTGTTCACCCGGCGGGATGCCCCCTAAGCGCGCTCTTTGGTTACTTTCTCTCGCGAGAGAGAAAGTAACATTGGAAAGTTCATGAAAGATTCACATTTCCACTTGACAGGAAAGCTCGCGGCCTTTACAATAAGAAAGGATAATTTTGAAAAGCCGCTTTTGTGCTTTTTGCCGTTTTGAGCGTTGCCGGCGCCCTTCGGGCGTTTTATATAGTCTATTGAACGATTCATAGATCATATTCTTGACTCTCAAATAGCGCTGTCATGCCCATTTGACGGGCGGTTTTTCGGTTATCGCGGTGCGTCTTTCACGCATCGCGTCTTATTTTGCCTAATTTTGAATCAAAAAACAGAAGAAACAGGAGGTGTGGAACCCAACATGCAATTGCCAGTCTACGTAACCGTAATCATCGCCGTTGTGGTGGGACTTGTCTGCTTCGTCCTGGGCTATCAACGGCGCAAAGCCGCCGCCGAGCGTGAGATCGGCTCCGCCGAGGAGGAGGCCCGCCGCGTCATCAACGAGGCCATTAAGTCCGCCGAGAGCAAGAAGCGGGAGGCCACCGTGGAGGCCAAGGAGGAAATTCTCAAGGCCCGCAGCGAGTTCGACAAGGAGATCAAGGAGCGCCGGGGCGAGATCCAGCGCCAGGAAAACCGCCTGAACTCCAAGGAGGAGAACCTGGACCGCAAGCTGGAAAACCTGGAGCGGAAGGAAGAGGGCGTCAACGCCCGCATCGCCCAGCTGGAGGAGGAAAAGCAGGAGCTGGACCGCCTGAAGGACAGCCAGACGGAGCTTTTGGAGCGCATCTCCGGCCTGACGGTGGAGGAGGCCAAGCGCTACCTCATCGAGCAGCTGGAGGACGACGTGACCCATGAGCAGGCCCTGAAGCTGAAGGAGATCCAGACCCGCTTCAAAGAGGAGGCGGAGACCTACGCCCGGGAGCAGATCGCCCTGGCCATCCAGCGCTGCGCCGCCGACCACGTGGCGGAGGCCACTGTGTCCGTGGTGCCCCTGCCCAACGACGAGATGAAGGGCCGCATCATCGGCCGTGAGGGCCGCAACATCCGCACTTTGGAGACCATGACCGGGGTGGACCTCATCATCGACGACACCCCCGAGGCCATCACCGTGTCCTGCTTCGACCCGGTGCGCCGGGAGATCGCCCGGCTGGCCCTGGAAAAGCTCATCCTGGACGGCCGCATCCACCCCACCCGTATCGAGGAGATGGTGGAGAAGGCCAAGCGGGAAGTGGACGCCACCATCCGCGCCGAGGGCGAGCGCGCCGTGTTCGAGACCAACGTCCACGGGCTCAACCCGGAGCTGGTGAAGCTGCTGGGCCGCCAGCACTACCGCACCAGCTACGGTCAGAATGTGCTGAACCACTCCATCGAGGTGTCCCAATTGGCCGGACTGCTGGCCGCCGAGATCGGCGTCAACGTGGCCGAGGCCAAGCGGGCGGGCCTGCTCCACGATTTGGGCAAGTCCATCGACCACGAGGTGGAGGGCTCCCACGTGCAGATCGGCGTAGAGCTGGCCCGGAAATACCGAGAGAGCGAGAACGTGATCCACGCCATCGAGGCCCACCACGGCGACGTGGAGGCCCGGACCATCGTGGCCTGCCTGGTCCAGGCCGCCGACGCCATCTCCGCCGCCCGGCCCGGCGCCCGGAAGGAGAATGTGGAGTACTACATCAAGCGGCTGGAGAAGCTGGAGGAGCTGACCTCCTCCTTCCAGGGGGTGGACAAGGCCTACGCCATCCAGGCGGGGCGGGAGGTCCGCATTATGGTCAATCCCGAGGCCATCCCGGAGGACCGCATGGTGCTGCTGGCCCGGGAGATCGCCAAGAAGATCGAGGACGAGCTGGAGTATCCCGGACAGATCAAGGTGAATCTCATTCGAGAGACAAAGGCCATCGAATACGCGAAATAAATGATATGCGCCGCCGTGGGCTTCACGGCGGCGTGTGTTTTCCCGTTGCGTTTTTTCCAGGGCTGTGATATGCTGAT
Organism: uncultured Oscillospiraceae bacterium; assembly: GCA_949935795.1. GTDB lineage: Bacteria > Bacillota > Clostridia > Oscillospirales > Oscillospiraceae > Enterenecus. The sequence continues at coordinate 99,100 of CATLFX010000003.1, read as the reverse complement.
ACACGCCAAATCAAAATTGGAGGCATCAGGAGGCTTTTTAAAATGTGCCTGATATGCGATAGGATTGAGCAGATCAAACGGGGAGAAAACCCGTATTTTGTAAAAGAACTTGACACGGGCTATGTCGTGATCGGAGATCACCAGCATTTTCGCGGCTATACGCTGTTTTTGTACAAGTCGCACGGGAACAAAACCGAGCTGTTCCACCTGGCTCCCGCCGAAAGAACCCGGTTCCTGGAGGAAATGACTGTGGTCGCCCAGGCTGTCTCAACGGCTTTTGGCGCGGAAAAAATGAATTACGAGCTGCTCGGGATGGGGGACGCCCACCTTCATTGGCACCTGTTCCCAAGAGTGGCCGGGGATATGGGGACCTGTGGCAACAATGGCAACGGCCCGGTCTGGTGGTATCCAATGGAGAAAATGTATTGCGACGATGAGCGCCCCACAGAACATGAATTGTCAGATATGAAGCAATCGCTGCTGTTAGAACTGGATAAGCTGCTATAGGACCCCGCCATGCTATCCAGACACCAAGAAAAGGAATGGATTTTATGCTTACCTTTGAAAGCCCCCAGTTTGAGGACCGCCAGTGGGTCCAGCCCCTGCTGGAAGCGGAGGGCAGCTTCGGCTGTGAATACAATTTCGCCAACATCTACCTGTGGAGCCGGGCGTACCCTCAGAAGATCGCCCGGGTGGAGGACCGCCTGCTGGTGCGTATCCAGGGTGCGCTGGGGCTGAGCTACCTGTATCCCGCCGGGCGCGGGCCCCTTGCCCCGGCGGTGGACCAGCTGGCCCAGGACGCCGCCGCCCAGGACAAGCCCCTGGCGCTGGTGTGCGTCACCGAGGAACAGAAGGCCGCATTGGAGGAAGCCTGTCCGGGCCGCTTCCAGTTCGAGGAGGACCGGAACGGCTTCGACTACCTCTACGATGTCAACCGTCTGGCCGACCTGACCGGCAAGAAGCTCCACGCCAAGCGCAACCACATCCACCGCTTTGACGAGCAGTTCCCCGACTGGCTGCTGGAGGACGTCACCCCCGCCAACGTCCCCGAGTGCGTGGAGCTGGAGCGCCAGTGGGCCGCCATCCGCCAGGAGGAGGCGGGGGAGGACGTGAACACCGTGTCGGAGGAGACGGTGGCCGTCATTGAGGCGCTGTACCACATGGACAAGCTAGGGCTGGAGGGGGCGCTCATCCGGGCGGACGGAAGCCCCGTCGCCTTTTCCCTGGGGGGCTTCATCACACCGGAGGTCTTTGACGTGAACTTTGAGAAGTCCTTCGGCGACATACAGGGGGCCTATCCCGCCATCAACCGGGAGATGGCAAAGCTCATCCGGTCCCGTCATCCTCAGGTCAAGTGGTTCAACCGGGAGGACGACATGGGCTTGGAGGGCCTGCGCCGGGCCAAGCTGTCCTATTACCCGGATATCCTGCTCACCAAGTACACAGCCCGGGAGAAAGGGCAAGGGCCTTCCTTTTTTCTTTGAAAAGAAAAAAGGAAGCGAAAAAAGAAACTTTTAGACAGGTGTCCTTCGGTTTGGATTTTTTACGGACACTTTAAAAGGGCAAAGAGTGCCTCCATGGAAGGCTGCGAAAGGCCGTTCTTTGGCCTTTCGCGAAAAAAGTCTTTCTTTTTGCTTCTTTTTCTTTCCTCAGAAAGAAAAAGAAGGACCTTTTTATGCAGAAAATTTGCATAAAAATGTATACTTATCCGCTCTTTGTCCGTCAAAACGATGAAAACAGCGAAATGCAAGGGGATTTCATGGATTTCCCCTTGCATTCTTTTTGTATAACGTTTATAATCGGTTTCACGAAAAAGGGAATTCCCTTTTTCGTCCCGCAGGGAGCTGCGGGGCATCCGCCCCCGGCCTCCCGTCCGCAAATTTTTATGGAGATGAATGAAAAATGAAAGCAATCAAGAAACTGGCAGCCCTGCTGCTGGCGCTGAGCATGGTGTTTGCCCTGGCCGCCTGCTCCAACCAGGGCGATACGCCCACCCCCACCGCCGAGCCCTCCGAGGCCGGCGAGCCCTCCGCCGAGGTCACCGAACCCGCCCAGGGCGGTGGCACCGCCGAGTTCACCACTGTGGAGCCCGGCAAGCTCCACATGTCCACCAACGCCGCCTTCCCTCCCTATGAGATGACCACCGACGACGGCGGTTTCGAGGGCATCGACGTGGAGGTGGCCGAGGCCATCGCCAAGAAGCTGGGCCTGGAGCTGGTGGTGGACGACATGGGCTTTGACGCCGCCCTGCTGGCCGTGCAGAACGGCCAGAGCGACATCGCCATGGCGGGCATCACCGTCAAGCCCGACCGCCAGGAGGTCATGGACTTCACCGACAGCTACACCAACGCCGTGCAGGTCATCATCGTCAACGAAGACTCCCCCATCCAGAGCGTTGACGACCTGGTGAACGCTGAAATGATTGGCTGTCAGCGGGCCACCACCGGCTATGAGTACTGCGCTGCCGACCCCGAGGACGGCGGCTACGGCGCGGACCACGTCACCGCCTATGAGACTGGCGCCCTGGCCGTCATGGACCTGGTGCAGGGCAAGGTGGACGCGGTGGTCATCGACAACGAGCCCGCCAAGGCCTACGTGGCCCAGAACCCCGGCTTGAAGATCCTGGACACTGAGTTCGCCAACGAGGAGTACGCCATCGCCGTGAAGAAGGGCAACACCGCCCTGCTGGACGCCGTGAACGCCGCCATGGCCGAGCTGAAGGCCGACGGCACCTTCCAGGACATCGTGGATAAATACATCAAGGCTGACTGAGCCGAGTGATATCCGATCAGGGGCGGTCCGTTGACCGCCCCTGTCTCTTAAAAAGAGGAGAGGGGAAACGCTATGATCCAATCGCTCATCGACTGGCTGGACGATCTCGGCCCCCGGCTGCACACCGCCTTTATTGAGGCCGACCGCTGGAAGCTGTACCTCCAGGGCCTGGGCACCACCCTGGAACTGACGGTGGTCGCTCTGGTTTTCGGAGTGCTGCTGGGGCTGATTGTGGCCATGGTCCGCACCGCCCACGACCAGCAGCGCCTGGGGCGGAAGAAAAACCCCCTGCTGGGCCTTTTGAACGCCCTGTGCCACATCTACACCACCGTCATCCGGGGCACCCCCATGCTGGTGCAGCTGTACATCTGGACCTTTGTCATCCTCCGGGCCGAGCGCAACAAGGTGCTGGTGGGCTTCATCGGCCTGGGCGTCAACTCCGGGGCCTACGTGGCGGAGATCATCCGGGGCGGGCTGATGAGCGTGGACATGGGCCAGACGGAGGCGGGGCGCTCCCTGGGCCTTAATTACTTCGACACCATGCGGTTCATCGTCATTCCCCAGGCATTCAAAAACATCCTGCCCTCCCTGGGCAACGAGTTCATCACCCTGTTCAAGGACACCTCCCTGGTTCAGGCCATCGGCGGCATGGAGATGCTGTACTACGCCTTTACCCTGGGCGGCAGAACGTATGACTTCATGCCGCCCCTTATCGGAATCGCTCTGCTGTACTTATTTGTTGTCATCATCTTTACCTGGCTCCAGGGCAGGCTGGAAAGGAGGCTGCGTCAAAGTGATCGTCGTTAAAGACCTGTGCAAGTCCTTTGGGGATCACCTGGTGCTGGACCGGGTCTCCGAGCACATCCACCCCGGCGAGAAGGTGGTGGTCATCGGCCCCTCCGGCTCGGGCAAGTCCACCTTCCTGCGCTGCCTCAACCTGTTGGAGACCCCCACCTCCGGCTCCATCACCTTTGAGGGCAAGGAGATCACCGACCCCAAGGCGGACATCAACGCCATCCGCCGCCAGATGGGCATGGTGTTCCAGCACTTCAACCTGTTCCCCAACATGACCATCCGGAAGAACATCACCCTGGCCCCGGTGCGCACCAAGCTGATGACCCAGGAGGAGGCCGACGACACCGCCACGGCCCTTCTGAAGCGGGTCAATCTGGAGGAGAAGGCGGACGCCTATCCCGCCCAGCTGTCCGGCGGGCAGAAGCAGCGCATCGCCATCGTGCGGGCCCTGGCCATGAAGCCCAAGCTGATGCTGTTCGACGAGCCCACCTCCGCCCTGGACCCCGAGATGGTGGGGGAGGTTCTGGCGGTCATGAAGGAGCTGGCCGAGGAGGGCATGACCATGGTGGTGGTCACCCACGAGATGGGCTTCGCCCGCGAGGTGGGCACCCGGGTGCTCTTCATGGACGAGGGAAAAATTCTGGAACAGAACGAACCCCACGCCTTCTTCGCCAACCCGCGGCAGCCCCGAACCATCGACTTTCTGTCCAAAGTGTTATGATACTTTCAGCCCGCTGACGAGGCCGGCCAGTCAATGAAAGGACTCCGCCCGGCGACAGGCCATGGCGCTTCGCTGATATAGTTTCGTAAAAACCGCCCGATGGAATCGGGCGGTTTTTGTGTGATTTGGCGCTTGCATTTCCTGCCAGCTTCTGGTATGATGTACCGAACGCAAAGGGAGGGGACGATATGCGCAAACCGGGCTTTGTCCAGTACATCGGGCTTGGGGCGTATTATTTTCATTTCTCCTTGTAAGGCAGTCGCCGTTTGGTGATTGCCTCTTTTTTTGCGCCTGTGACCTTCCACACTAACGAAAAGGGAGAGAGTGTATGAACAATCAAGAACCCATCCGCGACGCCCGGACCCTGGGTGTGCCCAAAATGCTGATTCTGGGCCTCCAGCACATGTTCGCCATGTTCGGGGCCACCGTGCTGGTGCCCATCCTGGTCCAGGGCTACGGCCTGCCCCTGTCCATCCAGACCACCCTGTTCTTCGCCGGGATCGGCACCCTGTTTTTCCATGTGTGCACCAAGCTGAAGGTGCCCGCCTTCCTGGGCTCCTCCTTCGCCTACCTGGGAGGCTTCTCCGCCGTGGCGGAGCTGGACTCCGGCATCTACGCCGGTATGTCCGGCGAGGAAAAGCTGCCCTACGCCCTGGGCGGCATCGTGGTGGCCGGACTGCTGTACCTGATTCTGGCTGGGCTCATCAAGCTGGTGGGCGTCCACAAGGTGATGCGCTTCCTGCCCCCGGTGGTCACCGGGCCCATCATCATCCTCATCGGCCTGTCTCTGGCTCCCAGCGCTATCAACAACGCCTCCACCAACTGGTGGCTTGCCATCCTGTCTATCGCCGTCATCGTGTGCGCCAACATCTGGGGCAAGGGCATGATTAAGATCGTCCCCATCCTGCTGGGGGTGCTCATCCCCTACGCCGTGGCTCTGGTCACCCGTCAGGTGGACTTCTCCGGGGTGGCCGCCGCCGACTTTGTGGGCCTCCAACCCTTCGTGCTGGCCAAGTTCGACCTGACCTCCATCCTGGTGATGGCCCCCATCGCCATCGCCGCCATGATGGAGCACATCGGCGACATGTCCGCCATCTCCGCCACTGTGGAGGAGAATTTCATTGAGGACCCGGGCCTCCACCGCACCCTCATCGGCGACGGCATCGCCACCTCTCTGGCGGGCATGTTCGGCGGCCCCGCCAACACCACCTACGGCGAGAATACCGGCGTGCTGGAGCTGTCTCAGGTTTTTGACCCCAAGGTGGTCCGTCTGGCCGCCATCTACGCGGTGGTGCTGTCCTTCTCCCCCAAGTTCGCCGCCGTCATCAACTCCATCCCCACCGCCATCATCGGCGGGGTGTCCTTCATCCTCTACGGCATGATCTCCGCCATCGGCGTGCGCAACGTGGTGGAGAACCGGGTGGACTTCACCAATTCCCGGAACCTCATCATCGCCGCCGTCATCATGGTGTGCGGCCTGGGCTTCAAGATCTGGGGCTTCAGCAACGAGTTCTCCGGCCTCACCTTCCACGTGGGCGGCACCGACATCACCCTGACCTCCCTGGCTATCGCCGCCATCGCGGGTATCGCCCTCAATGCCATCTTACCCGGCAAGGATTACGAGTTCGGCTCCGACGTGACCCAGGGCCGCTCCGGGGACTTCGGCCGGTATTGATCCCTACTTTTTCTTTGAAAAGAAAAAGTAGGCAAAAAGAAACTTTGATTCGTTACCACCATCTGTGCTTCCGAACAATTCCCGCTCGACAACGTAACAAGCGCAAAAAAAGAGCCGCCCCGTATACACGGGGCGGTCTCTTTTTATGGTCCCCTTTTCGGTCAGAGCGCTCACGGCAAACGCCCTGAGCCGGACGGTCCGCCCCTGAGGCGCTGGCCGGTAGGCCCCCAAACGCCCCAATGACCAGACACCGGCGGCAGCACAAATAGAAGCATCTGCGTCGAAAGCCCCACGCGCCGGAAAGCTTCCCCGGCTTACCGTATAGGGCGTCCCCCGTAACAGGGGGTCCTTAGGGGGAAGCCCGCCTAAAGGACGTGGCCCGCCCTTGGGGCCATGTCCGCCCGGCGGGGTGCCCCCTAAGCGTGTCTTTGGTTACTTTCTGCACGAGCAGAAAGTAACGCCCTACTCGCACATATCAATGATAATGTGTGCGAACAGCTTCGCGCTGAGCATCAGGTCGCTGACCCTTGCCCGCTCGTCCGGGCCGTGGAGATGGCTGTCAAAGCCGGGCAGGGAGCAGCCGAAGGCCACGCCGCCGGGGATGTCGTGGACGTAGGTGCCGCCGCCGGTGGACAGGCACTCCCCTTTCAGGCCGGTGTACTCCTCGTACCGCCTGAGCAGGGTCTTGATAAAGGGGCTGTCGGCGGGGACGTGGTGGGGCTCGCCCTGGATCCCCTCAAAGGTGAAGCCTTTACCCTCAAAGGCCGCCTTGGCCACCTCCAGGCAGTTCTCCCGGGTGGCGCACAGAGGGACCCGGCTGTCGAACCGGCCCTCCAGCCCCGTCTCACCCACCTCCAGCAGGGAGAAAGCCACCGTCAGCGGCCCGGCCACGGGCTCCTCCTGGGCGATGCCCAGGGCCTGGCCCTTGCAGTCCCCGTGGGGGAGCAGAGCGTTCAGGTCGTTCAGCGCGTCCTTGCAGCCCCCGTCGGCCAGGGGCAGGGCGCACAGCAGGGCCACCAACCCGGTGATGGCGTTGTTGCCCCCCTCGGGCCAAGCGGCGTGGGAGGCCTCCCCTTTGGCCTTGATGACGGTGAGGCCGTTCTCATGGGCAAAGGTGAACTTGATCCCCGTGCGGGCGGTGATGTTCCGGGCCACAGGCTGGATGTCGTACATGGTCAGCCCCTCCACCCCGGCGGAGGCGTCCCCCGGCAGGATGTTCAGCCGGATGCCGCCGTGGAGCCATTTCACCCGGGGCAGCGCGGTCTGAGCGGGCCAGCTGCGGGTGAAGCTGGGCCGGAAGCCGCCCTTTTCCGTATTGATGACGGGAAAACCGGAATCAGGGGAGAAGGTGGCGGGGGCGTAGGGGTGCCGGGCAAAGTACCAGGCGATGTCCCCGGAGCCGCTCTCCTCGTTGGTGCCCATGATGACCTTGCAGTTCTTTTTCAGGGGAACGCCCAGGTCCTTCACCGCCTTCATGGCCAGCAGGGAGGCGATGACCGGCCCCTTGTCATCGTCGGTCCCCCGGCCATAGAGCAGGCCGTCCACCAGCTTGGGGGCGTAGGGCTGGGTGACGGTCCAGCCCTCGCCGGGGGCCACCACGTCCAGGTGTCCCAGGATGTGCAGGGCGTCCTCTCCCTCGTTCAGATCGGCGGCGCCCACATAGCCCTCGTGATTTTCCGCCGTCAGCCCCCACTCCCGGGCGATGGCCAGCGCCTCGTCCAGGGCGGCGGCGGGGCCGGGCCCGAAGGGCGCGCCGGGGGCCGGGGCCCCCTCCACGCTGTCAATGGACACCAGGCGGCTCACCGCCTCCACCAGCAGCTTTTCCTTGTCCGCGAAATAGGCTTCGATCTGTTCTCTTGTCATATGTAACACTCCTCGTCGTATCTGTATTTCCCTATTTTATCCCCTTCCCCGGTCGATTGCAAGGGAAAAGCGCCGCTCACCGGCGCTCATCCTCCCCGACCTCCTCCAGGTACTTGTAGATGGTGTACCGGGACACCCCCAGCCGCCCCGCCACATAGGGCACCGACTTGCGGTAGGAAAAAGCGCTGCGCTCCCGGAGCAGGGCCACCACCTTCAGGCGGTCCGCCTTGGTCAGCGCGTCCAAGGGCTTGCCCAGGGCGGCCACGCACTGGTCGAACAGGTCGGCCAGCTGCCGGGAGTCCCCCGGCTGCCACAGGGCGGAGCGCAGGTCGGACTGGGCGCTCATCAGGTCCTCCAAAATGCGGTTGGCGAACACCAGGGAGGTGTAGTCGAAGTTGATGCCCAGGGCCAGGTTGTAGTCCTCCCCGATCATGTGGAAGGTGGAGGACTTGGTCTGCCGCCCGTCGGGGGTGGTGGCCGCCAGGTTCACCTGATCGGTGGTGGCCGCCTGCTCGTCCAGCTCCAGGCCGATGCCCATGATGTCCATGGTGGAGCCCACCTCCCGGCCCGACACGTGGCCGTTGTAGATGGACAGGATGGGGTGGTTGGGCACGCCCATATCGTGTACCAGCGTCTCGCAGCTGGAGCCGAACATCTCGGCGATGCCCCGGGCAGTGCGGTCCAGAAATTCAAACGCTTCCTCCCTGGTCAAGACGGAGCCCCCCTCTCAAAAAAACGCCCCGGCCAGCCCGGGGCACGGGTTAATCCCTGCCATCCATTATAGACCATTTCCCGGGAAAAGACAACCCTGAGAACCCGTTTTCGCAAGTCCGCCGGGAATCCCCGGCTTGCGGACGCGGACCCTGGGATGCCGGGATTCTGAACTGGGGCAAAGCATTTCCCGCCCGGTGAAAAATCGCTGTTTACTTTATCTCTTTCGTGTGCTAAAATATAGTGGCATTGAGGAGCGGGAGGGACGACTATGCCAAAAACTACCAACAAAGAGCGGAGCATGGCCCTTTATGAGAGCATTCTGGAGCTGAAAAGCCTGGAAGAGTGCATTGCTTTTTTTGACGACCTGTGCACGGTGGGGGAGCTGCGGGCCATGGAGCAGCGGTACGACGTGGCCACCCTGCTGGACGAGGGGCTGGTGTACACCGAGATCCTGGAGCGCACCGGGGCCAGCTCAGCCACCATCAGCCGGGTAAACCGGGTGTTCTCTTTCGGCGCGGGGGGCTTCCGGGAGATGATCCAGCGCCGCAGGCAGCGGCTGGAGCATTGAGCGGCGGACCGGACGGGGTCCGTAAAATTGATTACATGAGGAGCGTGTCAGGATGAAGGACCAAAATTGTGCCTACTGTATGCGAGAAGAGCGGGGGGAGCTGCTGGACGCCTTTGGCATTTTTATCTGCCGGCTCAGCGTCAGCGACCTCATCCTGTTCAAGGAGCAGAGCCACCCCGGCCGGTGCATCGTGGCCTACCACGACCACGTGAGCGAGCTGGTGGACCTGACGGACGAGGAGCGGAACGCCTTTTTCGCCGACGTGGCCCGGGCCGCCAAGGCTATCCACGCCGCCTTCCAGCCGGACAAGGTGAACTTCGGCGCCTACGGGGACACCGGGCGGCACCTCCACTTCCACCTGGTGCCCAAGTACAGGGACGGCTTCGAGTGGGGCGGGGTGTTCCAGATGGACCCCAAGCAGAAGACGCTGTCTCCCGAGGAGTACGCGGACATGATCGCGCGCATCAAGGCCGCGCTGTGATGAAACGGCGCTGAGAGCGGCCTCCGCCCGCAGGGCGGAGGCCGCTTTTCTGTCTTGTGGGTCCCTCAAGCAAGGTCCAGGCAGTTTAGAATCGGCTCTATGTACTTTTTGTCCGAAATGTCGTAGGAGGAGGAGATCATTCTGACCATCTCCCGCTCCTCCTCAGTCTGGTCTTTCTTTGCTTTCAGCGTTTTGATAAACAGCTTCATCATGAGCTTTGAGGCCAGGGGCATTTTTTCGTAGTTGAATCCCCCCGGGCAGTAGAAAACATCTACTTTTTTTCGCTCCGCCTCGGTAAAGTTCCGGTTCAGCGCCGGTTCGATTTCCGGGCTGTCGATGGGACTCCCTCCGACGCAGAATACGATCAGCTTCTTGCCGGCCCATTGGTCCATGCGGGCTTTGAACCAGTCGAGCCCGGCGATTCCCCCCGCGCGGGCCCAGCCGCCGAAAACGATGGCGTCATAGGAGGACAAATCCCTCCTTTTCGCCTCGGACAGCTCCAGACACTCGGCCCCCGCCGCCTCCGCGATCCACTGGGCGTACCGCCGGGTGAACCCCGTCTGTGAGTTATAGATTACCGCTGTTTTCATTTGCCGCAGCCTCTCCTTCTAAATGGTCTATCCCCGCGCACAGTTTGGACAGCAGCGTAAAAAGGGCTTCAATTTCCTGGTCCGTGTAGACTTCAAACAGCCGCTTCAAGTCCTCCTGATACGGGGAAAAGTCGTTCAGAAAATAGTTTTCCGCCTTTTCCGTGGGGCAAATACTCACGGCCCTCGCGTCTGCGGGGCTCCGCCGTATGGCGATAAATCCCTTTTTCACCAGAGCGTCTGCCAGCTTCTTGATATTCTGCCTGGAACAGCCCAGCAGCTCCCCCAATTGGGTAAAGGTCAAGGGCTCCTCCGACTGCCGGGCCACGGACAGCAGCATGAACTGCTTCAGCGACAGCTCGGGAATGGTTTTGTCAAACAGCGTTTGCAGCCTGTTCCCGGCAATAAATAATGTGCTGAAAATAGCCTTTTGCCGGTTTTCCCTGGTGTCTGAAAACCTTGCGGCCAGCGTGTTCAGATCCATGAAATCCCTCCAGATATGCAACATGTTGCGCTTGTAGTATAGCATCGGCCCTCACGCTTGTCAAGGGACGTTTGAAATGTTCCGCTGAGGGCCAAAAAAAGACCTCCCCGCCCCGCGGAGAGGTCCTTTTCATATAGCTGCGTACAGGTCCGCCCCCTCCTCCAGCTTCCCGGCCTGCCGGGCCAGCTCCCGGAGCTGAAGGTTTTTCTCGTTCATTTCCCCGAACTCCTCCAGGGGGCACAGGACGCGGCGGCACCGCTCCATGAGGGCGGCGGCCCGGCGGAACGCCTCCTCCCCGATGGGCCGGAAGGGCTTCTCCGCCACCGTCTCCGCCGCCAGGGCCAGGGCCACGGGGTAGTCCAGGTCGTTCTCACCCAGCACCCCGGCGGCAAAGGGCACCCCCTGCCGCTGAAAGCGGCGGTACACGGGTATGCCCGCCCCGCCCCCGCCGATGACGAACACCTGGGGCCCGCCTCGTACGGCCTCCAGCTCCAGAGAGCCGTACAGGGCGTTGTAGCTGCCCCGGGCCGCGCCGTAGAGGGCAGTGATGTACTGGGAGGTAAAGATCTCCTCCGGGGGGCCCTGCCGGGCGATGGAGTCTCCCTGGACGCACACCACCCAGTCGCTGATCTTCTGGGCCAGGTCCAGCTCGTGGAGGGACATGACCACCGCCAGGTCCCGGGAACGGACCATGTCCTTCAAAATGGCCAGCAGCTCCAGCTTGTGGCGGATATCCAGGAAGGAGGTGGGCTCGTCCAGCACCAAGACCTCCGGCTCCTGGTTCAGCGCCCGGGCCAGCAGCACCCGCTGCCGCTGGCCGTCGCTGATCCGGGTAAAATCCCGGTCCGCCAGATTGGCGGCGTGGACCAGCTCCAGGCTTTCCATGGTCTTGCGCCGGTCCTCCTGGGACAGCACGCCCAGCCGCCCGGTGTAGGGGTAGCGCCCGGTGGCCGCCACGTCGAAGCAGGTCATGAGCTCCGGGTGGAGCCGGGCGGTCATGAGCACGCTGAGCCTCCGGGCCACGTCCCGCTCCCCCAGGGCGGCCATGTCCTTTCCGTCCAGGTACACCGCCCCCCCGGTGAGGGGGAGCTGCCGGATGAGGCTCTTCAAAATGGTGGACTTGCCCGCCCCGTTGGGGCCGATGAGGGTCATGATCTGCCCCTGCCGCAGGGTGAGCTCGATGCCGCCGATGAGGGTCTTTTTGTTGTAGCCAACGCTCAGGTTTTCGGTGTGCAGGCGGATCTCGCTCATGCGCTCCCTCCTCTCCCGCCCCGCCGGGAGGCCATGAGGTAGAGCACCACCGGCGCGCCGAACACGGCGGTCACCGAGCTAATGGACATGTCCCGGGGGGCGAAGGCGGTGCGGGCGATGAGGTCGCAGAACAGGCAGAAGGCCGCGCCCCCCAGAAAGCAGCCCGGTATGATGACGATGGGCTTGGCGGTGCGGAACAGGCCCTTCACCAAATGGGGCACGGCGATGCCCACGAAGGAGATGGGCCCGGCAAAGGCGGTGACGGTGGCGGACAGCAGGCTGGACAGCAGGATCAGCTCGACCCGGAACCGCTTGATGTTCACCCCCATGTTCTGGGCGTACACCTCTCCCATCTGATAGGCCCCGATGGGCTTGGACAGCAGGAAGGACAGTAGCAGGGCAATGCCCACGATCCAGGCCATCAGCCCCACATCGTCCCAGGAGGTGCCGGAGAAGCTGCCCAGGGACCAGTTGTGGAGATTGACGATGTTGGAGTCGTCGGCGAAGGTGACCACGAAATCGGTGATGGCGGAGCAGATATTGCCGATCATGATGCCGCACACCACCAGCATGGACATGTTGCGCACCCGGCGGGACATGAGCAGCACGAAGCCCATGGAGATCATGGACCCCACAAAGGCCCCGGCCACCATGGACATGGAGCTGATGACCACGCCCCGGCTGAGGAAGGTCACCATCACCAGGGCCACCGTCAGCTTGGCCCCGGAGGAGATGCCCAGCACGAAGGGCCCGGCGATGGGGTTGGCAAAAAAGGTCTGGAGCAGAAAGCCGGACACGGACAGCGCCCCGCCCAGGATGGCGGCGGCCGCCACCCGCGGCAGCCGGATGGTCCAGATGATGCCGGACATCTCCCGAATGGAGCCGGCAATCTCCGCCAGGGTGATGTCCACGCTGCCCGCACCGACGTTCCAGAGCAGCAGCCCCAGCGCCAGCGCCGTCAGCAGGACCAGCCCGGCGGCGTAGCGCAGGCGGTCGTCTCTCATGGCTTTCCCTCCGTCACGTCAGCCGGTACAGGTAGGTCAGCGACCCGTCCGCTTCATGGCCTTCGGTCAGAATCTTGTTGATGTCCAAAATCATCTCGCCCACCGACTGGGACTCCTGGAACATGCTCTTGCCGGTGCACCACACGTTTCCGTTCTGTACCGCCTTGAAGTCGGCCAGGGGGGCGCTCTTGGCCACCAGCTGGTCCAGGGTGTCCAAAGCGGACTCGATGGCGCTGTTGTAGATCAGGATGTCCGCGTCGCGGGCCATGTCGTAGAAGCTCTCCATCTGGATGTTCATGGTGGACAGGGCGTTCTCCTCCCCGCCCAGGTCCTTCAGGGCGTACACCCCTCCGGCCAGGTCGATGGCCTTGGCGATGTAGTCCCCAGGCTTGCGCACCGTCACCATGCCGTTGGCGTTGACGGCGAAAAAGGCCACCGTCTTGCCGGTGCCCTCCTGCTCCAGCACGGGCTCCAGCCTGGCCAGCTGTTCATCAAAATAGCGCTGGGCCTCCTCCTCCCGGTCGAAGAGGACGCCGTACAGCTTCACCCACTCCATCCGGCCCAGGGGGTGGCTCTCATAGCTGGACCGCTCCACCAGCACGGGCACGCCCAGCCGCTCCAGCTGCTCCTTCACCTCCGGGTTGTGGTAGATCATGGTGGAGGTGATGGCCAGACCGCAGTGCTTGGACTGGATCAGCTCATAGTCCGGGGCGGAGTATTTCCCGGCGTACACCATGTTCCCGGACTCCATGGCCGCCTTGGCCTCGGGGATGTACCAGCCCGGCGCGTCCGTGCCGGACAGGGTGACGGCGTCCATCACGTCCAGCTGCCGGAAGCAGTCCATGGCCGAGGTGGCCTGGAGGTAGACGTTTTCCAGGGGCTGGCGCAGGACGGTCACGTCCTCGGGCGTGCCCTCCGGCACCGGGTCCAGCTCCGGGACCAGCAGGTAGGTCTCCTGGTCAATGGCAATTTTCGCGTAGCCGTCCCCGGTGAAATCCACGGCAAAGCTCTGGGCGTAGTCCAGCTCCAGGTGTTCGCTCCAATCCAATTCGCTCCAGGGCGGCACGGTCCGCTCTGCATTGGACGGGCCCGCCCCCTGGGAGGGGGCCTCCGAAGGCGGGGGGGAGGCCTGGTCCCCGGCAGGGGCGCAGGCGCACAGGGGCAGGGCCAGGGCCAGGGCCAAAAGCAAGCATTTCCAACGCTTCATAGGCTCCTCCTCACTGTTTTGCCAGGGACGCGGAATCAAAGGTCAGGGTGTACTCCACCTCGTGGGGCTCGCTCATGGCCACGGTGTCGGCAATGACGGTCAGGGCCTGATCGAAGGCGGCCACGGGAATCTCAAAGGCGGAGTTGGACCCGGGAGCGCTGATCAGGTCATAGCGGGTCCCGTTCACCTTCATGTAGTCAAAGTTGGGGCTGCTCCACACGATGGTGGCATAGAACTGCCCGTTGGAGCACCGCAGCTTGGCCGGGGACTGGATGGTGGCCCGGCCCGTGCCCCCGGACAGGGTCACATTGGCGGTATAGTTCCCATCCTCCGGCCCCTGGGGGGCGGGGGTGGGGGTCGGCGCGGGGGTGGGTGTGGGCTCCGGGGCCGCAGTCGGTTCAGGCGTGGGCTCCGGCGTGGCCGTGGGATCGGGCGCGGCGCTGGGCTCCGCCGCCTGGGACTGCTCCGGGGCGGGGCTGGGGGTCTGGGAGGGCTCCGGCTCCGCTCCCCCGGCACACCCGGCCAGCAGGGACAGGGCCAGGGCTGACGCCATAAGGCAGGAAAGCATTTGTTTCTTCATCATTGGTCACTCCTCGGTGAATCAAAGAACCTTCAAATCAAAGGGAGCGCCGTGGAGCGCTTCCGCTCCACGGCGCTCTGGGAAAGGGAAGGAGTAAAGCAGATTATTTCGCCGCGGCGCTGGCGGCATCGAAGGTCAGGGTGCGGTCATACCAGGTGTCCTTCTTCACGCTGTGGGCGGCGTAGTCCAGCGCCTTGTCCAGCTCGGCCACGGCCAGGGTGAAGGTGGTCTTGCCGTCCTCCGCCACACCGTCCGCCACGCCCTCCTGGGCCAGCTTGGCGGCGGAGGCGGTGCCCGCGTACATCTTGTCAAAGCTGTCGCTGCCCAGCACCAGGTCGGCGGTCATCTTGCCGTCCTTCACGGTGAGGGTGCAGCTGTCGATCTTAAACATGGCCTGCTCGCACGCCACATCGATGGTGTAAGTGCCGTCGGCCATCCCCTTGGGCTCCTCGGGCTTATCGGGCTCCTGGGTGTCAGGGTTCTCAGGGTTGGGCTCCACGTCGATGCCGGTCTTGTCCAGGGCCTTGGCGGCCTTGGCGTGGGCCGCCAGCAGGTCCTGGATCTCCTTCAGCTCGCCCAGGCCCTTGACCTCGCACTGGACCTCCAGCCCGGCGGCGGTGAACACGGAGTACCAGGACTCGGGGTCGTTCTCATCGGCCATATCGTTGTTGGCGTGGTCGCCCGCCACGATCATCATGGGGCGCAGCACCACCTTGGTGTAACCGGCGTCCTTCACGGTCTTGACCAGGTCGTGGGCGGTGGGCTCGGCCTCCACGGTGCCGACGAAGTGGTCCTCGTGCCCGGCATCAGTGAGCACCTTCTGCATCTTGGCGTAGACGGCGTTGGAAGCGGCGGCGGTGCCATGGCCCATCCAGCACACGGCGGTCTTGCCGCCCTTGGTCAGGTCTTCGGTGGCCTTGACCATGGCGTCGGCCACCTTGGCGAAGTCGTCGTCAGATGTCAGCAGGGGCGCGCCCACAGTGATGTTCTTGAAGTCGCCCTCATACTTCTCCAGCATCTTCACCAGGTCGCCGTACTCCCAGCCGTTCATCAGGTGGGTGGGCTGCACCAGCAGGGTCTCCACACCGTTGTCCTTGGCCCGCTCCAGGGCCTCCTTCACGCTGTCGATCTGCTCTCCGTCCCGGCGGTAGACATGCTCAATGATGATGTCGGCGGTAAAGCCCCGGCGGACAGAGTAGGCGGGGAACGCCTTCTCCATGGCGCTCTCCACAGCGCCGATGGTGGCCACCCGGTTGTCGTTGAAGCTGGTGCCGAAGCTCACCACCAGCAGTTCGTTCTTGCCGATCTCGTCCTGATTGCGGGGGTCGTCCTTGGAGGCGTCGCCGGTGGCGGCGTCAGCCATGTAGCGGCACAGGATGGCGGACACCTCCGCCCGGGTGGCGGTGCCGTGGGGAAGCAGCTTTCCGCTGCTGCCGGTGATGAACTCGCTGGCCACGGCCCAGTTCATGTAATCCTTGGCCCAGCCGTCCACCTGGGCGGCGTCGGGGTAGGCGGACATCTCATCCTTGCGGCTCTTCAGGGCGTCCTTGCCCACCTGGCGGGCGGCGAACTCGCAGATGATCTTGGCGATCTCCTGGCGCTGGGCGCTGCCGGCAGGATCGAAGCTCTCAGGGGTCTTGCCGCCCACGATCTTGTTCTCCTTGGCCCAGACCACAGCGTCCCGATAGGCCGCGTCGTCCGCCACGTCCGTGAAGGGGTTCTCCTTGTCCTTCACGTCGGGGGAGTTGGCCAGGCGGTACAGGGCCACCACCAGGTCGGCCCGGGTCATGGGGTCGTTGGCCCCGAAGGCGGTGTCGGTCTTGCCGTCGATCAGGCCCTTTTCCGTCACCTCGGCCACATACTCCTTGGCCCAGCCGGGCACGTCGGTGTACGCCGTCGCGTCCGCGGCGAAGGCGGCGCCGGTCAGGCCAAAGGCCAGGACCACCGCCAGCAGCAGCGCCAGCGTTCTGCTCAGATTTTTCATGTTGTAATTTCCTCCTTAACGGTCTCTTTATTTCCCTGCGCGGCCCGTCCGCGCCCTTGGGGGGACTCCATTGCCGGGGCGCACAAAAAAGCGCCCCGTGCCGAATACACGCAGCGCAATGAACAAGGCCCCATCCCCGCAATGGTTTGCGCGGGATGAGGCCGGACAAGAAGCGCACTTCCGGTACCGGCAGAATGCAGCCAGCTGCCACATACCTGACTTATCCCCTCAAACGGGGGCTTCACAGTGACCGACTCGCAGGGCTTTTCACCCTATTCATGTAGAACGCAGCTGGTTTCCATATTTTGATGTGTTATTAGCCTATCACAGTGCGCGTAATTTGTCAAGTATTTTCCATGCCCGCCAAAAACCGCGTTTCAACGGAAATTTTTCTTTACAAAGCGGCTAAACTATGATATAGTTTGCCAGTACGCCCGCCTGCTTAGTTTTGGGACAAAGCCCGCTCCACGCGGGGCTTCTGCCCGCCCAGCACCCGGCGGCAGGGCAATATAATAGAAAGGTGGAATCCCCCATGATTCGCAAGGACCAAAAGACGGCCGTCATCGAGGCCAACCGCACCCACGAGACCGACACCGGCTCCCCCGAGGTGCAGATCGCAATCCTCACCGCCCGCATTCAGGAGCTCACCGAGCACCTGCGGGTGCACATCCACGACAACCACAGCCGCCGCGGCCTGTACAAGATGATCGGTAAGCGCCGCAAGCTGCTGGACTACCTGGCGAAGAAGGACATCGAGCGCTACCGCGCCACTATCGCCAAGCTGGGCATCCGTAAGTAAGATTTCAGCAAGGGCGGTGCGGACAATCCGTACCGCCCTTGCCCCGTTGTCCCATCCACCCAGAGCCGCGCTTTTAGCAGTTGAACATGGGTCCTGGCAACAGTCGGGGCTTATGTTCAAGTGCTAAAGGGTGTCGGCTCAAACGTCTATTTACAAAACGAAAGGAGCACACCCAATGTCAACTGTCATCACTCACAAGCAGTTTCCCAACGAAAAGACCTGGTCCATGGATTTGTGCGGCCGTCCGCTGAAGATCCAGATGGGCAAGGTGGCCGAGCTGGCCACCGCCTCCGCCATGGTCACCTACGGCGAGACCACCGTGCTGGTGGCCGTCACCGTGGCCCCCCGCCCCCGGGACGGCGTGGACTTCTTCCCCCTGTCCGTGGACTTCGAGGAGAAGCTGTACGCCGTGGGCCGCATCCCCGGCTCCTTCATGCGCCGCGAGGGCCAGCCCTCCCTGCCCGCCGTGCTGGCCAGCCGGGTCATTGACCGCTCTATCCGGCCCCTGTTCCCCTATGATTTCCGCAACGATGTCGTCTGCACCTGCACCGTCATGAGCGTGGACCGTGACTGCTCCCCTGAGGTCACCGCCATGATCGGCGTGTCCGCCTGCCTGGCCGTGTCCTGCATCCCCTGGGCGGGTCCCATCGGCTGTCTGGAGATGGGCTATGTGGACGGCCAGCTGGTGTACAACCCCACCACCGAGCAGAAGCACAGCTCCCAGCTGGACCTGACCGTGGCCGCTACGGCTGGCAAGGTCATCATGATCGAGGCCGGCGCCAAGGAGCTGCCCGATCCCATCATGTATGACGCCATCGTCAAGGCCCACGAGGAGATCCAGAAGCAGGTGGCCCTGATTAACCAGATGGTGTCCGAGATCGGCAAAGAGAAGATGACCTACGAGCACGCCGCCTTCGACCAGGAGCTGTTCGACAAGATCACCGCCGACTTCATGGATGAGGCCAAGGCCGCCATGGACACCGACGACAAGAACGTCCGGGAGGACCGCTGGAACGCCATGATCGAGAAGTGGCACGAGAAGTACTTGGACGACCACCCCGACATGGACCAATTCCTGGAGGAGATCACCTACAAGTTCCAGAAGAAGATTGTCAAGGCCTGGCTGCTGGAGGGCCACCGTGTGGATGGCCGCGCCAGGAACGAAATTCGCCCCCTGGCCGCCGAAGTCGGGGTCCTGCCCCGGGTCCACGGCTCCGGCCTGTTCACCCGCGGCCAGACCCAGGTGCTGTCCATCTGCACCCTGAACACCCTCTCCGCCGCCCAGAAGCTGGACACCATCTGGGAGGAGGAAGAGAAGCGGTATATGCACCACTACAACTTCCCCGCCTACTCCACCGGCGAGGCCCGGGCCGCCCGGTCCACCAACCGCCGGGAGAAGGGCCACGGCGCGCTGGCCGAGCGCGCCCTCGAGCCCGTCATCCCCTCTGTGGAGGACTTCCCCTACGCCATCCGGGTGGTGTCTGAGGTGCTGAGCTCCAACGGCTCCACCTCCCAGGGCTCCATCTGCGGCTCTACCCTGGCCCTGATGGACGCCGGCGTGCCCATTTCTGCCCCCGTGGCGGGCATCTCCTGCGGCCTCATCCAGGACGACGATGGCGGCTTCACCACCTTCATCGACATCCAGGGCGTGGAGGACTTCCACGGCGAGATGGACTTCAAGGTGGCGGGCACCAAAAAGGGCATCACCGCCATCCAGATGGACATCAAGAACGACGGCCTGTCCCACGCCATCATCAAAGAGGCGCTGGAGATCACCAAGGACGCCCGGTTCGCCATCCTGGACGAGATCATGCTCCCCTGCATCGCCCAGCCCCGTGCTGAGGTGAGCCGCTACGCCCCCAAAATGATTACCGTGAAGATCGACCCGGACAAGATCCGGGAGGTCATCGGTAAGGGCGGCTCCGTCATCCAGAAGATCACCGCCGAGTCCGGCGCGCAGATCGACATCGAGGAGGACGGCACCATCCACATCGCCTCCCCCAACGCCGAGGCCTGCAACATTGCCAAAAAGATGATCGACACCATCGTGTTCGTGCCCGAGGTGGGGGCCCTGTACTACGGCAAGGTGGTGCGCATCCTCCAGTTCGGCGCTTTCGTGGAGCTGGCCCCCGGCAAGGACGGCATGGTTCACATCTCCAAGCTGGCCAACCACCGGGTAGCCAAGGTGGAGGACGTCATCAACATCGGCGACATGATCTGGGTCAAGGTCACCGACATCGACGAGAAGGGCCGGGTCAACCTGTCCTACAAGGACGCCCTTCGGGAAATTGAGGCCAAAAAGGCAGCGGGCGAGCCCATCAAGTAAAAAACAGCAGGAGGGCGGCAGCTGCCGTCCTCCTGTTATTTTTTTGACCGCCTCCCGGCGGGACGGGGGCGGGGGCGTTACTTTCTGCTCGTGCAGAAAGTAACCAAAGACACGCTTAAGGGGGGACACGCCGGTTCGGCTTCGAGCGCCAAAGGCGCGCTCTCGCTCACAGGCGTGTTCCCCCTTAAGAATCCCCCTTTTTACGGGAGAGCCCTATACGAAAAATTGGCGTTAGCCCTTCCGGCGCATGGGGCCGGGACTGACTCCCCCCTATTTGTGCTGCCGCTTATATCTGGGCAGGGAAAAAGTGCACGGCCCACTGCCTGCGCCTGGTCTGCGCACCGTTCGGCGGCGCGGCTTTTCCCCCACTCCCGTCACCTCACCCTCGGATAGGGCCTCCTCTCATTGGTCAGTCCCAGCAAATAATCCACGCTGGTGTTGTGGAACCGCGCCAGGGCAATTAAAATGTTGGTAGGAATATCGTTTTCTCCGGTTTCGTATTTGGAATAACCGCTTTGGGACATATTGAGTAGTTTAGCCAGGTTTTCTTGGCTCAGTTCAGCATCTTCCCGCAAATCACGCAGTCTTGGATACAAGTTTATCACCTCATCCAAAACTATATCTTAACCTGAAATAGAGTATTTACAATCAGTCTGAAATGGAATAAAATAGGGGACGAGGTGATTTCCATGATGGCAAAAGGCCCAAAGAAAACAATTTCTATTCTGGTGCCGGAGGCGTTGTATAAGGAGGTAAGCGAGTTAGCGGGGAAGTCCTCCAGATCAATGTCGGCGTATATCCGGCAGGTATTGAAAGCCCATCTACAGTATATGGACCGATTTCGGAGACCGTAGGACTGCCCCAAGGCGGAGCGGCGCGCCTGAGGAGGCGCGGGTGGCGGGCCGCTGGGCAGGGTCGGTGGCAGGAGATCAGCGGCAGCACCAATAGGGGGGAGTCAGTCCCGGCCCTGTGCGCCGGAAGGGTATCCGCCTGATTCCCGTATAGGGCGTCCCCCGCGCTGGGGGATTCTTAAGGGGGGCCCGCCTTGAGAATACGGCCCGCCCTTAGGGCCGTGTTCTCTCGGGGCGGGCATCCCCCTTAAGTGTTCTCTTTGGGTACTTTCTCTCACATGAGAGAAAGTACCACCTCCTCCCGGACATCGTTCACGCCATACCAGAAATCGTTGTCCTCCGTGTGAAGGATGGGCATCTCGCATATCCTGAGCGGGTCGTTTGCCGGGATGTGGAGGAACTTGCCCTCGATGGCGTATACCCCCTGGGACGTGGACACGGGCCGGAAGGTCCCGTCCGCCTCTCCGCGCAGGAACAGCAGGTAGTTATCATCGCGGGAGGTCTCAAAAACGCCGCTGTCTGCCGGGACCCTGACCTGAACTGTCTCCATCTTCCCACTTCTCCGAAACGCTTGGGTGATTTGGAGGGTGTAGACCACTTCCCCGGTCCCATCCGGGTCCGCGGCTTCCGCCTGGAGGACTGTTCCCTCCACGATCATATCCGAGTCCGCCATCAAGTCCGGCAGGGTGTAGTAGGGCTGTCCGGGCTGGTGGGGCCCCTCCTCGTCCAGCTCCCGGAACATGAGCAGGATGGGCTCCTTCCGGCCCAGCTCTACCGCCGCGTAAGAGCTGTCCCAGTCCTTGTAGCGGAACACGATCAGGCTGTCATTTCCGGGGAACCAATAGGCATACCCGTCGATGTTGGCGCTCAGGTCCCCGGCATCCTCCGGGATCAATCTGCCTTCCTCCACCACCTGGTCCACTTCGCCCAGCAGCTCCAGCCCCTCCGGCATCTCATAGACCGCATGCCCGTGGTTGAAATAGTTGCGCCCGTGCCAGCGGATATAGCCCGGCGCGTCGCCCGGACCATCCGCAGCGGCAGGCCCGCCCCCCGCCGCGCCCCACAGCGCGGGTATGCAGGCCGTCACCACCGCCGCAAGCGCTGCCACGGCGGCCAGCGCCCGCCAGCGCTTTTTGGCGGGACGTTCTCCCGGCGCGGCCTCTTTGATATAACGCTCGTCGATGTCCCCAAAATAGTCGATCAGTTTTTCTACCGTCATACCGACACCCCTTCCCGCTCCAGCGCCTGCCTCAGTCTGTCCCGCCCCCGGGACAGGATCATTTTCACATTGCTCTGGCTCAGCCCGTAGTCCTTGGCGATCTCCGCCACCGGGCTGAAATACCAGTACCGCCGCACGAACACCATCCGGTCCCGCTTGGGCAGGGATGCCAGGAAGCGGTCCAGCACCGACACAATCAGCGTCCGGTCCTCCACGTCCTCCATCTCGTTTCGGGCGCCGGCGCACCCGCCCAGCTCCTCCAGCGCCAGCGTCAGCTGGCCGCCGCCCCGTTTTTCCGCCCTGCGGCTCCGCCAGCGGTTCAGCGCCAGGTTCCGGGTCAGCTTGCCCAGGAACGCCGCCAGGCAGCTTGGCCGCTTGGGCGGCATGGACCGCCACGCGGCCAGCCAAGTATCGTTGACGCACTCCGCGCTGTCCTCCGTGCTGGACAGGATGTTATAGGCAATGGAACAGCAGTATTTCCCATACCGCGCGTCGGTCTCCGCGATGGCCCGCTCCGACCTCGCCCAGTACAATTCCACGATCTGCCCGTCCTCCACGGCCTTTCCCTCCCCTCCTGTGAATCTCTCTACTATGATACACAACAAACGCCCCCGCCGGGTCACAAAAAACAAAAAATTTTTCCTCAAACCGTATTGACAAGGAGTGACTATTGTAGTAGTATCCTCTTAGGGTTACTATTGCGATAGTCATTTGCGTTATCCCCGGCGCGCAAGAGGAGGTCACATCCATGGAAAAACTGTACGACTCTGAGCTGAAGGTGATGGAGCCGCTGTGGGCGGAGGGGCCCCAGACAGCGGGGACACTGGCCAAGAAGCTGGCGGATTCCTGCGGCTGGAACCGCAACACCACCTACACCGTCATCAAGAAGCTCATTGACAAAGGGGCTGTGGCCCGGTCCGACCCGGGCTTTCTGTGCGCCCCGCTGGTCTCCCGGCAGGAGGTCCAGCGGCTGGAGACGGACAGCCTCATCACCCGGCTGTTTGGCGGGTCCAAGACCCAATTTCTCTCCGCCTTCCTCAGCGAAAAGGACCTCACCCCGGCGGAGGCCGAGCAGCTGCGGGCGTTGATTAGTTCTTTTTCTCGAGAGGTTACTTTTTCTCGAGAGAAAAAGTAACCAAAAAGAGCTTTAGCTCGCTACCGCCACAGGCAGTGCCGTCACATTACCGCACGGCGACGAAACGCCATCTAATATCGGAAACTGTTATGGGGTGCATTTTATGACTCAATTGCTCCAAAACGCCGCGTACGGCACGGCGCTGATTCTGGCCGTGGCCCTGCTGCGCCGGGTGCTGAAGGACCGCCTGATCCCTGAGGCCCGGCTGGCCCTGTGGGCGGTGTGCCTGTTCCGCCTGCTCACCCCCGCCGCCCCGGAGAGCGTGCTGTCCCTGTGGGGGCTGTTCGCCAAGCCCGCGCCCGTCCAAACGCCGCAGTTATACATCCCCGCGCCCTCTCTCAGCGCCCCCGCGCCCCAGCCCGCCGCCCCGGCCTTTTCCTGGGAAATGGCGCTGGCGGCGGCATGGCTGGCGGTGGGCGGGGTGCTGGCCGTCCGGTATGCGCTGAGCTGGGGACGGACCCGGCGGGCGGTGGCATGCGCCATCCCCCTGGGGCGGGACGACCCCCGGTACGCCCCCCTGCCCAAATGCGCCCGCCTCCGGGAGGGCGTGATGGAGGGCGCGCCCCTCACCTTCGGCGTGGCCCGGCCCACAGTGGTGCTCTCCCCCGGCCTGGACGGGGAGGAGCTGGTCTGTGTGCTGGCCCACGAGGGGGTCCACGCCGCCCGGCGGGACAATCTGTGGCACTATGTCATGGCGCAGGCCCTGGCGGTACACTGGTGGAATCCGGCGGTGTGGCTCATGTCGTGCCTTCTGCGGCGGGACATCGAGCTGGCCTGTGACCGGGCGGCGCTGAAAAAGCTGGGTCCGGACAAGCGGGCGCAGTACGCTCAGGCCCTGGTGACCCTGGCCACCCAGGACACGGGCCCCGCCTTCTGCCAGACGTTCGGCCGGAAAGCGGCCGAAGAAAGGATACTTTCTGTTATGAAATTTAAGAAAACTTCTATCATTGGGGTGATTTTCTCCCTGGCCCTGGTGCTGGCGGTGACCGCCGCCTTTGCCAGCGAGCCGAAAACAGACGAGACAGTCCAGTTTCACGGGCAAACCTTCCAGCGCGACCAGCTGTCTCAGGGGACCCTGGACTGGCTGGACTGGTATTTTTCCCTGACCGAGGAGGAACAGCTCGCCATCAGCTATGTCCCGGCGGAGCTGGGCGATGGCAAGAACGTCAGCACCCAGGACGCCTACAGCAGCGAAAAGAGCGCTTCTGAAATGACGCCCCTGCCGGACAAGACCAAGGAGATCCAGTCCGGCTTCCCCGAGATCGACCCGGACGATGTGGACCTGTCCGAGATGAAAAAGATGCTGGACAAAAAGGTGGCCGACGGCCAGCTCACCCAGGCGGAGGCCGACCAGAGGCTGGCCGACACCGAGGAAATGCTGGCCAAGGCCCGCCGGGGCGAGCTGAAGCTGTTTTGGTACGACGACGGCGCGGGGGAGAGCTGGTGTTACGGCATCGGTGTTTTCCAGGTCAACGGCGAGATGCAGTCCCGGTTTGTGGACCCCGGTCAAATGCTCCAGCCCCTGTACTATGAGGACGAAAACGGAAAACTGGTCCCCGTGGACCCGGACACCGTAATCAACGGTTATGTGCTGAACCCCTCATACCCCGACCTGCCCACCTATGTGGAGGAGGAAGGGGAGGATATCAGCGACATGCTTGGCTCACTCCTGGGCGAGGGAGACATCAAGTACAACGAGGGCAAGACGGCTTCGGACTATAACGTGGAGCTCCCCACCTTTGACGAGGACGGCAATTCCGTGTCGGCGGACGGCGGCATTGTAGGGTCCAGGTTTTACGACTATATAATAGAGACAGACCCGAATGTCGCCGAATTTGACATCATCGGCCAGCAGCAGATGGAGCTGGAGGAGTATAAGTCCCTGCTGAACAAGCTGGCGGCGGACGGGGAAATGACCCAAGCAGAGGCGGACGGTATGTACGCCAGCGCGAAGCAGGATTTGAAGAGCGCTGGCGAGATGTCCGGCCTCTACGCCAACGAGACCGGCGGCTACGCCATTATGACCCTGCCCCTCTGCTCCCTGCCGGAGTGTAAGGATTACGAGCCCCACAAGCACGGCGTGGCGAAGTACAGCGGGCACGTTACATTTCCCTGTCCCGTGGAAAACTGCCAAAACGGCGGCAGCCACTACCATGACGGCGTTTGCTATTTGGGGACCCTGCCCATCTGCGATTTCTCCGGATGCACCATCAGCGGCATCCACACCCACGACGATGGCGTAACCTACAAGGGCCAGACTGGCAAGCAGCCCGCGCCCGTTCCTTCCGCTGTGCCTGTGTCCAGCGGCCAGCACCACCAAAACCACCACGGAAACGGCCATCACTAAACAAACCCGGCCCCCGGCGTACGCCGGGGGCCCTTTCTATTTCCGTCGCCGGGCGGTAACGTCCCAGGTTCTGCCGCAGACCGTCAGCGGTTAAAAGTTTCTTTTTCGCTTCCTTTTTCTTTCCCAAAGAAAAAGGAAGGCCCTTGACCGTCACGGCAGGTCCAGTTCCCCGATGACCTCCCGGAGCTGGGCGGCGGAGGAATTCAGCGCCTCCCGCTCGCTGTCCGCCAGGGGAATCTCCAAAATCTGCTCCACCCCCCGCCGCCCCACGATGGACGGGATGGACAGCGCCAGGTCCCGCAGGCCGTACTGGCCCCCCAGCACCACCGACACGGGCAGGATGGCCCGCTCGTCCTTCATAATGCACTCAGCGATGCGGGCCACCGCCATGGCGATGCCGTAATAGGTCGCACCCTTGCGCTTGATAATCTCATAGGCGCTGTCCCGCACGTCAGCGTAGATGCGCTCCCGGGCACTCTCGTGGTCGGTGCGGCCCCGCATGGTGCAGAAATCGTCCAGGGGCACCCCGGACACGTTGGCCCCGCTCCACACCGCCAGCTCACTGTCCCCGTGCTCCCCAACGATGACCGCATGGATGGACCGGCTGTCCACGTCCAGGTGCTCCCCCAGCAGGTAGCGCAGGCGGGCGGAGTCCAGCACCGTGCCCGACCCCATCACCCGGTGGGCGGGGTAGCCGGAAATACGAAACGCGGCGTAGGTGAGCACGTCCACCGGGTTGGACACGATGAGCAGAATCCCCTCAAAGGGCCGCGCGGTGATCTGTGGGATGATGGAGTTCAGAATATCCACGTTCTGGCCGATGAGCTCCAGACGGGTCTGGCCGGGCTTCTGGTTGGCCCCAGCGGTGACCACGATAAGGGCGCAGTCGGACAGGTCGTCGTAAGACCCGGCGTGTACGTCCATGGCGGCGATATAGGGCAGGCCGTGGCTCAGGTCCATGGCCTCGCCTACGGCCTTGTCCTGGTTGCGGTCGATGAGCACCAGCTCGCTGAACAGCCCCCGCTGGATCAGACTGAAGGCAATGGAGGAGCCCACGAACCCACAGCCGATGACAGCGGCCTTGCGATGGTTGAGCATGAGAAAAACCCCTTCCGTTTTTGGGTTAGTGTGCCCAAAAGCGGAAGGGTGATACTTTTTCTTTGAAAAGAAGCGCTCAGAACCTGTATTCCACAAGAGGATGAACCAGTGGAGCACACGGGAATTGACGGGCGTAAATCATCTGTATTCGGCTGAATATCCATGACGAAAAATGGACCGCCAATCGCTTTTTCCGGGGCATTAAATTGTGTCACATTGGCATGGCTTTTCGATAAGTGCCTGTCTCTTTGTTAAGTTTTGTATGGTTCCTTATCAACCATGCTCTCAGCGGCAGAGGGCCCTTTTTATTCCTCTTCCTTTGCAGTGCACGCGATGTTGAGCTCGTCCAGCTGCTTCTGCTCCACGAAGGACGGCGCTCCCATCATCACGTCCTGGGCGTTCTTATTCATGGGGAAGGGGATAATCTCCCGGATGGAGTCCTCCCCGGCCAGCAGCATGACCATGCGGTCCACGCCCGGCGCGATGCCCGCGTGGGGAGGCGCGCCGTAGGTGAAGGCGTTGTACATGGCGGGGAATTTGGCCTTCACGTCTTCCTCTCCCAGCCGTACCAGCTGGAAGGCCTCGATCATGATCTCAGGATCGTGGTTTCGCACGGCCCCGGAGGACAGCTCCACGCCGTTGCACACCAGATCGTACTGGAACGCGGTGATGGTCAGGGGGTCCACCTCCCCGGCCGCCGCCTTTTGCAGAATCTCCAGCCCGCCGTTGGGCATGGAGAAGGGGTTGTGGCAGAACTCCAATTCGCCGGACTCCTCCCCGATCTCGTACATGGGGAAGTCCACGATCCAGCAGAATTCGTACCGTTCGGTATCCATGTGGGCGGGGCAGAAGGCCCCCAGCTTGTTTCTCAACACGCCAGCCGTCTTTTGCGCGGCCAGCAGCTTGCCCGCCGTCAGGCCCACGAAGCAGCCGGGGGTGAGACCCAGGGCCTCCACCACCTGATCCTTGATGGGCTGGATAAACTTGGCGATGCCGCCCACGATCTCCTTGTTCTCGTCATA
This sequence comes from uncultured Oscillospiraceae bacterium, assembly GCA_949935795.1. Classification (GTDB taxonomy): domain Bacteria; phylum Bacillota; class Clostridia; order Oscillospirales; family Oscillospiraceae; genus Enterenecus. The sequence continues at coordinate 71,617 of CATLFX010000003.1, read as the reverse complement.
GCGGAACCAGTAGGCCTTTTCCCCGGACTGCACCTCCACGTCGGCGCACAGCTTGTCAATCTGCTTCCGGGTGCCGGAGAAGTCCGTCACCACAATGGCCTTGACGGTGTTTCCCTCAAAGGGACCGAAGCCGCACCCGGCCAGCAGGCTGGTGGCGTCGGTGAGGGTCAGGTCAATGCGCAGGTCCGGCTTGTCGGAGCCGTATTTGTCCATAGCCTCCAAGTAGGGAATACGCTGGAAGGGGGCTGCGGAGGCCACGTTGTACTTGCCGTACTCGGCGAAAATGGGGGGGAGGACACGCTCCAGCACGGCAAACACGTCGTCCTGGTCGGCAAAGGCCATCTCCATGTCCAGCTGATAGAACTCGCCGGGGGAGCGGTCCCCCCGGGCGTCCTCGTCCCGGAAGCAGGGGGCGATCTGGAAGTAGCGGTCAAAGCCGGAGGCCATCAGCAGCTGCTTGAACTGCTGGGGGGCCTGGGGCAGGGCGTAGAATTTGCCGGGGTGCTTCCGAGAGGGCACCAGGTAGTCCCGAGCGCCCTCGGGGGAGGAGGCGGTGAGGATGGGGGTGGTGATCTCCAAAAATCCCTCGGCCAGCATGGCGGCGCGGAGGGCGGCCACCACGCTGCACCGCAGGATGATGTTGTTTTTCACCTCGGGATTGCGCAGGTCCAGATAGCGGTACTTCAGCCGCTGGGTCTCGTCCGCCTCCCGGGAGCGGTTGATCTGGAAGGGCAGCTCGTTGTGGCGGCAGCGGCCCAGCACCTCGATCTTGGAGGGCACCACCTCAATGTCGCCGGTGGGCAGCTTGGGGTTTTTGCTGTCCCGCTCCCGGACCACGCCCTCCACCGAAATGGTGGACTCCTTGTTCAGCCCCTTCACCGCCGCCATCATGTCCTCGGTTTCGATGACCACCTGGGTCGTGCCGTAGAAATCCCGGAGGACCAGGAAGGCCAGGTTCTGGCCCACCTCCCGGACGTTTTCCATCCAGCCTACTAATTTGACCTGCTGGCCCGCGTGCTCCATACGCAGGTCATTGCAGGTGTGGGTGCGTGATTGAACCATTGCAATCAACTCCTATTTGTATTATTGCTCTCATATATTTCTATTTGTACTGAACTAGCAGCTATGGTAGGGTCTCTTTTGACGTTGAACGTCCGGTCAAATAGTCAAGCGACACCTGAAAACAATCCGCCAATTTTATCAGGTTGTCATAGCCTGGCTTTTGTTCTCCCTTTTCAAAACGCTGATATTGACGTAAGGTGATTTGAATCATATTTGCTACCTGCTGCTGCGTCATGCCGGATTCTTTGCGGAGCAGGGAAAGACGCTCTGTAAACAAAATATTTCATTCCCCTCTTGACATGACTTATCAGACGTATTATAATATGACTGATAAGACGTAAATTGGAGGTATTGTAATGTTGGAAATCATCACATTGTTATTTGACGAGTATACAAAGAATTTGTCCGCAAGTCAAGCGGAAACAGAGCCGAAGGAAGGGGAAGCATGTTATCAGCAATTGCGGAAACTTGTTGGAGATGATGCCGCGTTGAACATTTGGGATGCCGCTGTTGCGGAGGGTGCTGTAATGCAGGAAGTCTATTTCCAGGCGGGGCTGAAAACGGGGTTAGCTTTGGCGCGGGAATTACTTTCCCTGTAAGGATGGGGAAAGATCACTTCTCCGTCTCCCGGATGGGGGCTGCGTTCCGCTCCGCCTCCAGCGCTTCCAGCACGGCCTGGGCCGCCTGGTCCATGTCCAGCAGCTTCTGCTCCCCGGTGCGCATATCCTTCAGGGACACCTTGCCCTGGCTGATCTCGTCCTCCCCCAGAAAAGCGGCGAAGGGGACCCCCAGCTTGTCGGCGTAGCTCATTTTCTGCTTGAACTTTTTGGGCTCGGTGTACAGCTGGGCCCGCACCCCCGCCGCCCTCAGTTTTGTGGCAAAGGCGATGGCGGGGGAGAGGTCTTCCGTCATGGGCAGAATGAGCACGTCGGCGGGGGCGGTGTTCAGGTCGTCGTTGAGGTAGTTCTGCTCTTCCAGCACGTAGAACAGCCGGGTGAGGCCGATGGAAATACCGACGCCGGGAAGTTGTTTATCAGTGTAATATTCCGCTAAGTTGTCATACCGTCCCCCGGAACAGATGGAGCCGATCTCCGGGTGGCCGGTCATAAAGGTCTCGTAGACGGTGCCGGTGTAGTAGTCCAGTCCCCGGGCGATGGTCAGGTCCAGGTTGAACTTCTCCTCGGGTACGCCGAAGTCTCCCAGGTATTTCACCACGGTGGACAGCTCGTCCAGCCCTTGGTCAAACAGCTCGTGGCGGCCGCGGTATTTCTCCAGGGAATCAAGGACGCACTTATTACTGCCCGTAATGGAGATAAACTGCAAGATTTCCTCCGCCTGCTCCTGGGTGAGGGCGATCTCCTCCCCGGTGAGCATTTCCCGCACCTTGTCCGCCCCGATCTTGGGCAGCTTGTCCACAGTGCGCATCACGTCCCCGGCCTTGTCCGTCAGGCCCAGCATGGCGTAAAACCCGTTGAGCACCTTCCGGTTGTTCACCCGAATCTGGAAGTTCTTCAGCCCCAGGGCGGTAAAGGTCTGGCAGATGATGGCGGGAATCTCCGCCTCGTTGATGATGTCCAATTTGCCGTCGCCGATCACGTCGATATCCGCCTGATAAAACTCCCGGAACCGGCCCCGCTGGGCCCGCTCCCCCCGGTACACCTTGCCGATCTGGAACCGCCGGAAGGGGAAGGACAGGTCGGCGTAGTGGAGGGCCACATACTTGGCCAGCGGCACAGTCAAATCGAACCGCAGGGACAGGTCGGAGTCCCCTTTGGTGAAGCGGTAAATCTGCTTTTCCGTCTCGCCGCCCGCCTTGGCCAGCAGCACTTCACTGGCCTCGATGATGGGGGTGTCCAGCGGGGTGAAGCCGTAAAGGGAATAAGAGCGGCGCAGCAGCTCTGTCATCCGTTCAAATTGAGCCTGCCGGGCTGGGAGCAGCTCCATGAACCCGGACAGGGTGCGGGGCTTTTGCTTGGCCATGTTGAATTTCTCCTTTCAAAAACACAACGCCCCCGCCCCCATGCCGGGACGAGAGCGTAGAACCGTTTGCGGGCGTGGATATTATATCAGTCCTGTGGAAAATGTCAAGGCTTACACCTTTAATGGCGCGGTGGGATGGCTGATGAGCCGCCAATCCAGGTCGCCCCGGGCCAGGCCGTGAATCAGCATCTCCGCCGTAGCGGAGTTGGTGGCCACGGGCACGTTGTGCTGGTCGCACAGGTTGATAATGTAGCTCAGGTCCTTTTCCAGCTCGTCGGAGGTGGGGTCGTTGAAAAACAGCACCATGTCGATCTCGTCGTAGGCAATGCGGGCGCCGATCTGCTGAGAGCCGCCCTGAGCGTGGGCCAGGAAAAGCTGGACCGGCAGGCCGGTGGCCTCCGCCACCTGACGGCCGGTGTTGCTGGTGGCGCAGACGGTGTGCTTGGAGAGGATGCCGCAGTAGGCGATGCAGAATTGGACCATTAGTTCTTTTTTGTTGTCGTGGCTCATCAGGGCAATATTCATGCAGATCGTCCTTTCTATAGGGTGTGGCGTATCTGGTTTATGGACTTATCGGATGCGGAGCAGCGGAACCCGCTGTCCCAGAAGGCGCTTGGCGATATTCAGATAGGCGGGGGCGGCCCCCTTGTAGGTGGCGAGAATCAGCGGAACTCCGGCGGCGGTGGCCAGGGTGACGCTGGGGTCCTCCGGCACCACCCCCAGCAGGGGAAGCCCGGCGGTGTCCATGGCGCTGTCAATGGAGGTGCGCAGCTTGGAGATCAGCCTGGGCTGAACCCGGTTCATCACCAGGTGGAGCCGGGTCAGCTCATGGAGTTCCGCCACCGTCCGCTGGGCGTCCCGCAGGGCGGCGGGGTCCACGGAGGACACCACGATCACCCGGTCGGCGGCGCTCATGGCCAGCTGGAAGCCCTCTCCCAGCCCGGCGGGGGAGTCCATGAAGACATAGTCGAAATATTCCGCGGCCTCTTCGATCACCGCCTGAAACCGCTTTTGATCCAGTCCCGGAGAGGTATGGGGGGCGGTGAGCAGAAACAGGTTTCGTATCTCGGGCTGTTCCACCGCCGCAGTGAGCAGGGGACAGCGGTAGTCCATCACGTCGGTAAAGTCCATCAGGGCCCGGTCGGACATGCCCAGGGTCAGATCCAGGTTGCGCAGGCCGATGTCCAGGTCCACGCAGAGCACCCGGCGCCCCAGGGCCGCCAGGCAGGAGGCCACACCCGCGGTGAGGGAGGTCTTGCCGGTGCCGCCCTTGCCCGATGTAATCATGACGGCAGTGCCCATGGGACGCCTCCTTCCGATACATTCAAAATCATAGCATGAATTTCTGAAAATAGCAACAAAAAATATGAAAATAATGAAAATTTATTCAAGATTTTTCATTCAGCCGGAAAATTTTGGCTTCTAGAGGGGGGACTTTTGTATTTTAGTCCATCGGCGTGGATATTTTTCCGGGGAAGGGGCACTTTTTTCAATTAAAATGACCCGGTGGGTCACATTGGTGTGGGGAATCTGGTAGTCAAAGCAGTCCTCCACCCGGCCTCCCAGAATCTGGATGGCGAGGAGGGCGGCCTCCAGCTCCTGGGCGCAGTCCGTCCCCTTCATGGCCAGAAAGCGCCCGCCCACTTTGACGAGGGGAAGGCACAGCTCGCACAGAAGGCGCAGGTCAGCCACCGCCCGGGCGGCGGCAAAATCGAAGCGCTCCCGGAATTCAAGCTCCCGGCCCGCCTCCTCGGCCCGGCCATGCACAGCCTGTATGCCCTCCAGGCCCAGTGCTCCAATGGTCTCATTGAGCCAGTCTACCCGCTTGTTCAGGCTGTCCAGCAGGGTGACCTCCAGGGAGGGGACCAGGATTTTCAGCGGCAGGCCGGGAAAGCCCGCGCCCGTCCCCACGTCGATGAGGGTTTTGCCCGTAAAACCGGCGCAGTTCAGCAGTGCGGCGCAGTCCAGCATGTGGAGGGTGGCCACGTCCTGAGGGTCGGTGATGGCGGTGAGGTTCATGACCTTGTTTTTTTCCACCAGCAGTTCTCCGTACCGGGCCAGCAGGGAAGGGGCCTCCTGGGGGACCGGCTGAGTCCGGACCAGCTGGAACAGGCCAGATCGAATCAGGGCCTCCACGATTCACACCCCCAGGGCGGCCAGCAGGGCAGGCACGCCCAAAGACAGGCCAGTGACTACGCCGACGGCGCACATGGCCAGCACAGCCACGCCTCCCGCCGTCCCGCCCTGGCAGGTCCCCAGCCTCATCCGCCGGATGGTGACGACGGCCAGCGCCACGGAAACGGGGACGAGAAACAGGGGAAATGTGCCGGGGAGCTGCCGCCCCCCGGTATAGATGGCGAAATTGATGACAAAGAGCAGCATGAGGACGTAGGCAATGCCCATCCAGGCGGCGGTCCGTTTCTCAAAGGACGCGGGGGTCCAGCCCTCCTGCTTTTCCTCCTGGGTTTGGAGGGGTTCCTTTTCTTCCATTGGCGTTTTTCCTCACTGGATCAGAGATCGGGGTCAAAATCCTCCTCGGTGGCCTCGGGTTCAGCGGCTTCCTTAGCGGCCTCAGCTTCCTCGCCCTGGGCGGCCGGTTCTTCGGCGGCGGCCTCCGGCTGGCCGTCGGCGAACAAAACCGCTTCCTCCGGGTCCTCGGTGAACAGCTTGGACTCCTTCTTGGCGTTTACCAGGCCGCCGATGGCCTGGGTGAGCACGCCGTCCCCAAAGTTGATGTCAATGGAGGTGCCGCCCTCCTCACCGGGGCCCACGTTCACGGAGACCAGCAGGGATTGGAAGGTCTTCTCGCCCGTGGCGTCGTCCTTCTGAAAGCGGACGGGAACGGCGGCGGCCAGAGCGGCTACACCCAGAGCTTTCCAGAACTTTTTCATGAGAATTCTCCTTTCATTTAAGGGCCCTTCCTTTTTTCTTTGAAAAGAAAAAAGGAAGCGAAAAAAGGAACTTTTAAACTTTCCACTTAATTTTGTGATAAAAATCTAGCTTTCTGCGGTCGAACGATAACTTTTCAGAAACCATCCGCGTCGGTAACGGCCTAAAGCTCTTTTTCGGTTCCTTTTTCTTTCAAGAAAAAGGAATAAACAGCACTCAGTGCTTCGGTATCAGCACCTCTGTGCCCCCCATGTAGGGCTGAAGCACGGCGGGAACCTTTACGGTGCCGTCGGCCTGGAGGTTGTTCTCCAGCAGGGCGATGAGCATGCGGGGAGGCGCGGCCACGGTGTTGTTCAGGGTGTGGGGCAGATAGGTTCCGCTCTCCCCCTTCACCCGCATTTTCAGGCGGCGGGCCTGGGCGTCACCCAGGTTGGAGCAGGAACACACCTCAAAATACTTCTTCTGCCGGGGGGACCAGGCCTCGATGTCACAGGACTTCACCTTCAGGTCGGCCAGGTCGCCGGAGCAGCACTCCAGCTGGCGCACGGGGATGTCCATGGAGCGGAAGAGCTCCACCGAGTACCGCCACATCTTCTCGTACCAGTCCATGGAGTCCTCGGGCTTACACACCACGATCATCTCCTGCTTCTCAAACTGGTGGATGCGGTACACACCCCGCTCCTCAATGCCGTGGGAGCCCTTCTCCTTTCGGAAGCAGGGGGAGTAGGAGGTGAGGGTCTGGGGCAGCTTCTCCTCGGGGATGATCTGGTCGATGAACTTGCCGATCATGGAGTGCTCGGAGGTACCAATCAAATATAGGTCTTCGCCCTCAATTTTATACATCATGGCGTCCATGTCGGTCTGGGACATGACGCCCTCCACCACGTTGCCGTGGATCATGAAGGGGGGCACGCAGAAGATGAAGCCCTTGCCGATCATGAAGTCCCGGGCGTAGGCCAGCACCGCCTCATGGAGACGGGCGATATCCCCCATCAGGTAGTAGAACCCCGCGCCGGACACGCGGCCCGCCGCGTCCATGTCCACGCCGTCGAAGCGCTCCATGATGTCGGTGTGGTAGGGAATCTCAAACTCGGGGACCACGGGGTCGCCGAACCGCTCCACCTCCACGTTGGCGGAGTCGTCGGGGCCGATGGGCACGGAGGGGTCGATGATGTTGGGGATGACCAGCATGATCTTCCGGATTTCAACGGCCAGCTCGTCCTCCAGCTTTTCCAGCTCCGCCAGACGGTCGGCGTTGGCCTTCACCTTGGCCTTGGCCTCCTCGGCCTCCGCCAGCTTGGAGGGGTCCTTCTTGGCCTGGCCCATCAGCATGCCCACCTGCTTGGACAGCTTGTTGCGGTCGGCCCGGAGAGTGTTGGCCTCGGTCATGGCGTCCCGGTTGCGGCGGTCCAGCTCGATGACCTGATCCACCAGGGGGAGCTTTTCCTCCTGGAACTTCTTCTTGATGTTCTCTTTGACGAGCTCCGGGTTTTCCCGGACAAATTTGATGTCTAACATAATTTTATCATCCTTTTATGTTTTTAGTCAGCCATAGTAGGTGTATTTCCAGCTCTCTGTCTCGGGGAGCTGGAAGGGAAGGACATACCGTTCATCGGTTTGGGAAGCGGAGTAATTTTTGATGATGGAGCCGTCGACCAGTACGGTGATATACCAGTCCTCCGTCAGTTCATCCTTCATGATTTGAAACTGTTCCAGGGTAAAATCGCTGGCCAGACGGGACACATAGTCCTGATATCCGGTTTCGGGCCGGCCCAGGGGGTAATAAAACAGATATTGGGCGGCGGCATCATCGTCTTCAAATACAAAATGTCCATTTAAAGCACACCAGAGATTGCAAAGCGCCGCTGTTTCATCATTTTGGCTGGGGTCCCACTTTTGCGTAAAGCACAGATTTGTCGGGGAAAGGTGGTCCAGGGTGCTTATGTTAAGACGTTCCTCCAAATATCCCCGGTCGATGAGTTCCTGCCGGTATGCTTCGTATTGTTCCACCTGGACAGGGTTGATGTCAACTTGGGTATTCCACGTCTCTCGATAAGAATCCGCCTGGAATAAGACCGCGGCGGCGGCCATGGGATAATCCCTGTTTTTCATGAACTGGTCGATATACCAAAAATACTTCAGGGTTATTGTTTGAATGTGCTGATCGCTCCATCTGCTATTGGAATTTTCGAGATTGCTTTGGAGCCGTTCGGTTTCCTCATTTTTCTGCGTGACCCGGCCCTTTTGATACTCCACCTCTTTTTGGAGCCGGTCCCGCTCCGCCTCCAGAGCTTTGATGTCCTCCAGCAGTTCCTCCCTGGAGGCGTTGTTGGTCATCCGCAGGTCGTCCATGGCGGTGGCGTTGTTGCGCTGCTGGACGAAGTAGGCCAGCAGCAGCATGAGGAACGCCGCGCCGAACAGCACCGCCAGATAGACGTAAAAGGAGGAGGGCTTGTTCTTCTGGGGCGGGGGAGGGGAGTCCTGCTGTTCCTGTTCCGGCTCCTCCCGGGGCGGGGCGGGGTCCTCCGTGTTTTCCCCGGCTTGCCGCTCCTGGCTTTTGGCCATAGAGCGGTCTATGATGTCATAGAGCATCTGCTGTTCAGGGGTTATTTCTTCGGCGGCTTCAGATTTCTCCGGCTCCCTGTGGCTCAGTGTTTCACGTGAAACGTCGGCCCCGGAGGTGTCAAAGTGCTGCTGTTCCTGTTCGCTCATCCCTCGCCGCCCCCTTCCGAGGGCCGCTCCGCCGGGGTGAGCTTTCCCAGCTGGTCCAGCAGGTCGTTTAAGTCGTCCACGTCGTAGTATTCCAGCTCAAGTTTGCCCTTTTTCCGCCCGTTGGAGATGGTCACCTTCCGGCCCAGCCGCAGGGACAGGTCCTTTTGCGCGGTCTCAATGTAGAGCCGGTTTTCGTCGGCGGGTTTTGGGGACTTTATCTTGGGCTCGTCCAGGGTAAACCGCTTGGCGGCGGCCTCCGCCTGACGGACGCTCCAACCCTCGTCCACAATTTTCTGGGCAAAGGCGGCTTGGGCCTGTTCCCCCTCCACCATGAGCACCGCCCGGCCGTGCCCGGCGGAGATTTTTCCCTCCGCCAGCAGCTCCCGGACGGAGGGGGGCAGGGCGGTGAGCCGCAGGGCGTTGGCGATGGCGGGACGGGACTTGCCCATCCGGCGGGCCAGCTCCTCCTGGGTCATGCCGAAATCGGTGAGCAGGGCCAGATAGCCCTCCGCCTCCTCCACCGGGTTCAGATCCTCCCGCTGGAGGTTTTCAATGAGGCCCAGCTCCATCACCTTGCGGTCGTCCGCCTCGATGATGACCACGGGGACCTCCTTCCGGCCCGCCAGCTTGGCGGCCCGCCAGCGCCGTTCCCCGGCAATGATCTGGTAGTAGCCGGTGGACAGCCGCCGGACGGTGAGGGGCTGTATAATGCCGTGCTCCTCGATGGAGGCGGCCAGGTCGGCAAGGGCCTCGTCGTCAAACCGCTTCCGGGGCTGGTTCAGTCCCGGCTCCACCTGGGAGATGGGCAGCATGACCGACCCGGCCTCTTGACTCTGCATGGTGACGGAGTCGCCCATGAGGGCGTCCAGGCCCTTGCCCAGACCTTTGGCTTTTGCCATCTGGTTCACTCCTTTTCTATTTGTCTAGTTAGGGCGGCGGAGATTGCTCCAATGTTTCACGTGAAACTCGTCGGGGCAAGCTGCGCTCATTCGCTTTGGCCTGCGGTGAAAGCTCGTCCGCTCCTTTTCCCCATCGAACCCGCTGCGCTGGGCTTCGATGGGGGCCCCAGTTTATTTCTTCATCGCAATCGGATTCTTCGTCAAAAACTCCTTGGCCAGGGTTTCGTAGGCCTCCGCCCCCCGGGACAGGGGGTCATAGACAGATACGGGCACCCCGTGGCTGGGGGCCTCGGACAGCCGCACGTTCCGGGGAATGACGGAGGCGTACACCTTGCCGGGGAAGTGGCGCTTGACCTCCTCCGCCACCTGGAGGGACAGGTTGGTTCGTCCGTCGTACATGGTGAGCAGAACCCCCTCCATTTCCAGGGATGGGTTCAGACGCTGTTTTGCCAGCCGGACGGTGTACAGCAGGTCGGACAGACCCTCCAGCGCGTAATATTCGCACTGGACGGGAACTAATAAGGTGTCGGCGGCGCACAGCCCGTCCAGGGTAAGCAGTTCCAAAGACGGGGGGCAGTCGATGAAAATGAAATCGTAACTGCCCTTGACCTCCTCAATGGCGTCCTTCAGCCGGTACTCCCGCCGGTCCAGGGCGATGAGCTCCACCGTGGCCCCGGACAGGGCTTTGTTGGCGGGGACCACGTCTCCCCATTTGGTGCTGACCACGGCCTTGGGCATGGGGGCGTCTCCTAAAATCACATCGTACACGCTGGGAGAGCGGCTTTTGTCCAGGCCAAAGCCGGAGGTGGCGTTGCCCTGGGGGTCAAAATCGCATACCAGTACCTTGGCTCCCTGGGCGGTGAGCGCGGCGGCCAGGTTGACGCAGGATGTGGTTTTGCCTACGCCCCCCTTTTGGTTGACAATGGCGATGGTCTTTCCCATAGCGGCTCCCCCTCTTTGTGGTTCTTTTCTGACGTGTAAGAAACATTATATCTTGTCTGGGGGGTAATTTCAACTGTTTTGAAAAAATAACGTCCCCATGAAAGCAACAAAAAAGGCAGACCCTGGGGTCCGCCTTTTGGAAAGGGGGTCGTTGTCCCCTATTTGGGAATATGGATGGTCAGAGTGATCTCGCTGTCCGTCTCCTCCCGTCCGCACCGGGCGTCCACCCCGGCGGACTGCATCACGGCCAGGCTGCGCTTGACGGTGTTGAGAAACAGCCGCACATCCCGGATGCGGTATACCGGCTCCGCTTTTCTGGGGGCGGGCCGCTGCTGGATCAGCCGCTCGATGTAGGCCTCGGTCTGGGCCACATTGAGCTGGTGCTTTACCATGTGGTCAAGGGCGGTCCGCTGGAGGCCGGGGGAATCCAGCCGCAGCAGCGCCCGGGCGTGGCGCTCGGAGAGACGGCTTGTCCGCAGGCCGTCGATCACATCCTGGGGCAGCTTGAGCAGCCGGAGTTTGTTGGCCACGGCGGACTGGCTCTTGCCCACCCGGCGGGCAGCCTCCTCCTGGGAAAGGTGGTGGCGGTCAATGAGCTGGCGCAGGGCAGCGGCCTCCTCCCACACGTCCAGATCCTTTCGCTGGAGATTTTCCACCAGGGCCAGCAGGGCGGACTCGTCGTCGTCCGCCTCGACGGGCAGGCAGGGCACCCTCGTCAGCCCCGCCATTTTAGCCGCCCGCAGCCGCCGCTCCCCGGCGATCAGTTCCCAGCCGGTTTCAACCCGCCGGACGGACAGGGGCTGGAGCACCCCCACTTGAGAGATGGACAGGGCCAGCTCCGCCAGTTCTTCCGGGACAAAGGTCCGCCGGGGCTGATGGGGGTTGGGTTGGATGTCGTCAAGGGCCAGGTCCAGGACCTGCCGCTTGGCCGTTTTTGGAAAGAGGGACATTTCTTCCGCCTCCCGTTTGTAAATATACCAAGAGCATATCACAGCGGGGGGGCGAATTCCATCGAAGGGAAGCGCGAGGATAGCCGCGCAGGGGAACTTGGACTGGAGCGAGGGCAAGCGGAGGGCCGCAGGTCGGCCCGAGTCGGAGGGAAAGCGGCCCGGCGGCGCGGCCAATCCGAGCGTGACAAGAAGCGCAGGACAGCCACACAGGGAACTTGAATCAAAGCCAAACTGTTTCACGTGAAACACTGCGCTGGAAAAGCACGCGGCGAACCCGGCGCGAACGGTCCACCCCAGGAGGCGCAAGTGGTGGACCTGACTCATAGCCGGTACCTGAACACAAGCGGCAGCGCAAATAGGGGGAATCAGTCCCGGCTCCATGCGCCGGAAAGGTCCACACCCGTGCCGTATAGGGCGTCCCCGTACAGGGGGTTCTTAGGGGGAAGCCCGCCTGTGGACGCGGCCCGCCCTCATGGGCCGTGTTCACTGGGGCGGGATGCCCCCTAAGCGCGCTCTTTGGTTACTTTCTCTCGCGAGAGAGAAAGTAACACGCCCTTATACCCGCATGAAGCCCTTACCAAAGATCTCGCTGGAATTGGTGACCAGAATAAAGGCATGGGGGTCGGTGGATTTCAGGTACAGCCGCAGGGCCACCGCCTGGGACCGGGACAGGGCGGTGAGCACCACCCACTTCTCATCGTGGGAGTAAGCGCCCTTGGCCTGCCAGTAGGTGGCGGAGCGGTTGAGGGTGTGGGTGATGAAGGCGCATACCTCCTCCGGGCAGGAGGTGACGGCCATAAAGCTCTTCCGGCGGTTCAGCGACTCAATCACCGTGTCCACCACCACCGATTTCAATACCAGGCCCAAAATGGAGTAAAGCCCCGCCTCAATACCAACAAAATAGAGGGTAGAGCCGGCAATGAGCACATCCACGCACAGCAGGGCGTTGCCGATATCCATGCTGGAGAACCGTTTGAGGATCATGGCCAGGATGTCGGTGCCGCCGGTGGAGCTCTGCATGTTGAACAGGATGGCGGACCCCAGGGAGGGGAGAATCACGGCAAAAAACAGCTCCAGGGTTTTCTGGTCGGTCAGGGGAGCGGACAGGGGGCACAGCCATTCCAGTCCGGACAGCATGGCGGAAAACAGGATGGAGCAATATACCGTGTTAATTCCGAAGCTCTTATCCAGAAAGAGAAAGCCCACCACCAGGAAGGCGATGTTGATGAGGGAGGCAAAGGTGGAGGGACTCACCGCCGGGACAATGGCGTTGAGGATGACGGCCAGGCCGGTGACGCCGCCGGTGTTGAAGTGGTTGGGGAATTTGAAGAAGTACACCCCGGCGGCCACCAGGAAGGTGCCCAGGGTGAGCAGGGGAATCTGACGCAGAGTCTGCTTGACGCGCTGCATGGCAAACGCCCTCTTTCCAAAAGTGTTTCACGTGAAACTTGCCGGGACAACCCAAAGCGCAAATTCAGCCGCGGCGTTCTCCCCGCGGCCGCCGCTATTGTAGCAGAAAATGTGGAAAAGGGCAAGGAAAATTTGAGAAAAACAGTGGAAAAGCCTGAGAAATCCTGATAAAATAAGGGGTATAAAGGGAAAGGAGAGATGGACATGCGGGAGTTGGAGGAACGCATCCGCCGGGACGGCGTTGTGGAGGACGGAGACGTGCTGAAGGTGGACAGCTTTTTGAACCATCAGATGGATGTGGAGCTGTTCGCGGCCATGGGCCGGGAGTGGGCCCGGCTGTTCGCCGGGGAAGGGGTCAACAAGATTTTGACCATCGAGGCGTCGGGAATCGGCATTGCCTGCATCGCCGCCCAGCAGTTTGGCGTGCCGGTGGTGTTCGCCAAAAAGAGCCGCACCAAAAACATCGCCGGAGACGTGTATAAGGTGGAGGTGACTTCATTTACCCACGGCGGGGTGAGCGACGTGATCGTATCAAAGCGCTTTCTTCTGCCCACCGACCGCCTGCTGCTCATTGACGACTTTCTGGCCAACGGCGCGGCGCTGGAGGGCCTCATCGACCTTGCCCGCCAGGCAGGGGCCGCTGTAGTGGGGGCCGGAGTTGCGGTGGAAAAGGCGTTCCAGCCCGGCGGGGAGCGCATCCGCGCCAAGGGGGTCCGGGTGGAGTCGCTGGCCCGCGTCAAATCCATGGCGCCAGGCAGAATCGAATTCTGCTGAGTTTATCTCATCACACAAACATTTCCAATAGCGCGCCAAGCGAACCGCCGCGGAGCCGCACGGCCCACTCTGGAGGCGCGGCCCGTGGACCGCGGGGTGGGACCGATACCACATATAAGCGGCAGCACAAATAGGGGGCTATCAGTCCCGATACCGCGCGCCGGGAGCTTACCGCTATCCGCCGTATAGGGCGTCCCCCGTGACGGGGATTCTTAAGGGGGGAAAATCCTAAAGCACGGCGGAGCCGTGCGGCCCGGATTTTCCCCCCTTAAGTGTTCTCTTTGGGTACTTTCTCTCACAGGAGAGAAAGTACCGCCCCCGGCAGGGCAAAAGAAAATCGGGACCTTTCGGCCCCGGCTTTCTTTGAAATGAGGATGGAGGATAGAATGAAAAAGAAAGGATGTCTCTTGCAAGTATTAAGATACAGGGGAGATGTTTCAGAAGTTTGCGTTAAAGTGTTACAGTATTGTTAAATCTTCCGCAGATTTTGAAAAAATTCCTCCAGCAGGCCCCGGCACTCCTCCTCCAGCAGACCGCCGTACACCCGGGGACGGTGGTTGAACCGCTCCTCGAACAGGTTGAGCACCGAGCCGCAGCAGCCGGACTTGTCCTCCCGCGCCCCGTAGCGCACGGCGGCGATTCGGGCGTTGATGATGGCCCCGGCGCACATGGGGCAGGGCTCCAGGGTGACGTACAGGGTGCAGCCCTCCAGCCGCCAGTTGCCCACCGCCGAGCAGGCCATGTTGATGGCCTCGATCTCGGCGTGGGCGGTGGCGCGGCCCAGCTCCTCCCGGCGGTTGCGACCCCGGCCGATGATCTCGCCGTCAGGAGAAACGATGACGCACCCCACAGGCACGTCGTCGGGACAAGCTTCATATCTCTCGCTTCCGCCTTCGGCGAAAGCTCGCTCATTCCGCTGTCCCTCCTCTCCCCATCGAACCCGCTTCGCTGGGCTTCGATGGGGCCCCCTGGACAGGCACTCCCGGGCTAGGTCCAGGGCCTGACGCATATAGTCCTCGTGGGTCATGGCGCGGCCTCCTTTGTTTTGCCTTCGGCGACTTCCTTTTTTCTTTGAAAAGAAAAAAGGAAGCGAAAAAAGAAACTTTTAGACTGGGTTGCAAAAAAGAGTATCAACGCAGGGAAAAACAATGGACTCCCCCAGGCAGGGAAGTCCATTGTATCATAGGGTGGAGGAAAAAGGAAGGGGATCAGCGGATATTGATACCACGTTCACGAAGCTGTTCTATAGCGTTTAGATACCAGGGCCGCCACTCATCATAATCTCCTCCAGGATCTCTTTGTTCATACTGCTCCGGCGTAAGGTCGCGCACATCATAGGGAATCCCATCAATGGTGGAATAGGAAGTGTAACAACCGCCGCTTCCACCACCTGCAAATCCGCCAGATGTGGTTTCCTGATATGAACAGTAGCCAAAGTCCTCCGGTGTGCCGCCCACGATCAAATAGTTGGAAAGACCACTCTCCGGGTCGGTATCTTCAAGAATATAGGGTGTTTCCATATCAATCAGGTCAGTGATATCGGTGCGATCATCATTTATGACCAGCCAAAGCCGACCTTCTTCCAAAACAACAGGCTCGGCGGGGAATTGGTTGCTAAAATCATAGGACGCATAGCCGTCCGGGCCGCGTTGGACGGTCACCGTCCCACCCGTGACAAGATGATATACAGTTGTGGGCAATCCCGCCGCGATACACAGCACACACCCAACCGCCATTGCCGCCGCCAGCAGCGCCATTTTCAGCGGCCTGCGCCGCTTTTTTGCCGGGGCCGCTTTTGCCAGCACCCGCTCTTTCACCGCCTGGGTGCCGGCGGCCTCCCCGCCCTGGGGGAAAAACTCGCTGTCCGTATACTCATCCATCAGCCTGGAGATTTCCAGCCGCTTCATGTCCATAGCCCTCCTTTTCCAAAATTGCTTTCAGCGTCTCCCGCCCCCGGCGCAGCCAGGTCTTGGCGGTGGACAGGTTCAGCCCCATGGCCAGCGCCGCCTCCTGGACGGTCTGGCCGTAATAGTAGTGCCGGACGAACAGCTCCCGCTGGGGTTTGTCCAGCTGGGCCAGCGCCCGGTTCACCAGCCGGGCCGTCTCCTTTTTGTCCAGCTCCCGGTCGGGGCCGTCGGTCTCCAGGAGCAATACATCCTCCTCCAAGGGCAGGTTTTCCCGGTCTGCCCGCAGCAGGTTGAAGGCCCGGTTCCGGGCCACGGCCCCCAGCCAGCCCTTGACCTTGCCGGGGCGCAGCTTGTCCCGGTTGTCCCAGGCGGCCAGAAACACGTCCGCCGTCAGCTCCTCCGCGTCCGGCCCCCGCCCCCGGAGGATGCGGGAGACCACAGAGGACACATAGGGCGTGTAGCGGTCCATCAGCTCCTCCAGGGCGGACAGGTCTCCCCGCCGCAGGGATTTGACCAATTGTTCTTCCGTCAAAGGGTTTCACCCCCAATTGCTTACTTGAAAAACGTTTTTCACCTATCATAACACAGAAAGGGCCCGTTTGGTTTCAGCAAATGGGCCCATGGAGGGGAAAAGATGGAACGTTCTGCTGAGAATGGCCGCCTGCCAAGGGGCGGCGCCGCCGGACAGCTGTTTTTCGTGAAGTTTTTCCCCAAAAACGGTTGACAAATCCCTTTTACACCTATAATATAAATAGCGTCCGCTCCATGGGGGCGGGCGCGGAAAATCGTATCGTTATGCAGGCTTTGACCAGGACGAGTAACCGGATGAAACCTCTCAGAGAGCCGCCCGTTTGGTGGGAGGGCGGCGGGGCGGACCCGGCGAATATCCCCTGTGAGCCGCGGACCCAACGCTTTACGCCAGTAGGCTCCGCCGGGTGTGCCCGTTACAGCGCAGACGAGTGCCGCGTTTTTGATACGCGGAATTGGAGTGGTACCGCAGAGGTTTGCGCCTTTGTCTCCTTTTGGGGACAGAGGCGTTTTGATTTAGGAAGGAAGGGCCAGACGAATTCCGATGGCGAGGGCCACCCGCGTCATGGCCTCCCGCTCCAAGGTATCAAGGCGCAGATCTGCCGCGCGGGCTTTTTCCAAATGGGCCTTCTCCTCACCGCTCAAGTGCTCCTCCAGCCATTGAAAATGCTCTAACGCGCTTTGCTGGTTCCGGCGGTATTCCCCCTGCGCGAAAAAATAGGGAAACGCGCCTCGTTCGATCTCCTGTACCAGCATATCAAGAATGTCATCCATATTAAGCACACCCTTCAACAACAAACTATACCCGTTCGGGTATGATTATTATACTATACCCGAACGGGTATGTCAAGGAGTTTTATTATGAAATTAAGAGAAAGAATGAAGGAGCTCCGAATGGAAAGAAATCTCAGCCAAAAAAAGACTGCCGCCGAGTTGGGTATCGGCATTACGACCTATTGCCGGTATGAATTGGGGGAACGAGAACCCGGCGCTTCCCTGTTGGACCAAATGGCGGACTATTACGACGTCAGCGTGGATTATTTGCTGGGCCGGAGCGATATCCGCAAATGAATGTAGGGGCGGGTATTACCCGCCCGCCCGAACCCAGAGGCGGCAGGCAGCCCTCGCCCAAACCTGGACGCGGCGGGAATCTCTCGCCCTTACAAACCGCGTCTATGCGCCTGCGGGCGGATAGTATCCGCCCCTACAGACAAGAACAACCAATTCATCATAAAAGGAGAAAATACCCATGGACTACAACAAGACCGTACACCTGCCCAAGACCGATTTTCCCATGCGGGCGGGGCTGCCCAAGCGTGAGCCCGAACTGCTCAACCCGGAGTGGGCCAAGGTGACCTACCACAAGCTGATGGACAAGAACGCGGGAAAGCCCAAGTTCATCCTCCACGACGGCCCCCCGTATGCCAACGGCAATATCCACATCGGCACCGCCATGAACAAAATCCTCAAAGATATCATCGTCAAGTATAAGAACATGACGGGCTGGTGCGCCCCCTACGTCCCCGGCTGGGACACCCACGGCCTGCCCATTGAGACCGCCGTGCTCAAGGACAAGAGCGTCAAGCGGGAGGAGATGTCTGTGGCCGCCTTCCGGGACAAGTGCCGGGAGTTCGCCACCCAGTACGTGGGCCGGATGACGGAGCAGTTCCAGCGGCTGGGGGTGCTGGGCGAGTGGGAGAACCCCTATATCACCCTGCTGCCCGAGTTCGAGGCCAAGCAGATTGAAGTGTTCGGCAAGATGGCGGAAAAGGGCCTGATCTACAAGGGCATGAAGTCCGTTTACTGGTGCCCCCACGACCAGACCGCCCTGGCGGAGGCCGAGATCGACTACCAGGACGACCCCTGCACCACCATCTTCGTCAAGTTCCCCGTAAAGGACGACAAGGGCAAATTGAGCCAATACTGTGACCTGTCCAAGACCTTCTTCGTCATCTGGACCACCACACCCTGGACCATCCCCGGCAACACCGCCATCTCCATGAACGCCGAATTTGACTATGTGCTCCTCCAGGCCCCCAACGGCGAGGTCTATATCATGGCCAAGGAGCTGGCCGAGGGCGTGTGCAAGCAGGCGGGCCTCAATTTTGAGGACTGCAAGGTGCTGGCCACCCTCAAGGGTTCCGATTTCGAGCTCATGGTGGCGAAGCATCCCCTGCTGGACCAGGATTCTGTGATTTTGAACGGCGACCACGTCACTCTGGACGCGGGCACCGGCTGCGTCCACACCGCTCCCGGCTTCGGCGCGGAGGACTTCGAGGTCTGCCAGCGTTACGATAACGCGGGGCTGACCCACATCGGCGTGCCCGTGCCGGTGAACGCCAAGGGCGTGATGACCGACGCCCGCTATAACGGCCAGTTCTATGCCAAGGGCAACGACCAAGTGGTGGTAGACCTGGAGAACGAGGGCTTCCTGCTGGCCAAGGCCCAGATCACCCACTCCTATCCCCACTGCTGGCGGTGCAAGCACCCCATCATCTACCGGGCCACCGAGCAGTGGTTCTGCTCCGTGGACGCCATCAAGGACGCGGCGGTGAAGTCCTGCGACTCCATCTCCTGGCACCCCGCCTGGGGCAAGGACCGCATGGTGTCTATGATCACCGAGCGCAGCGACTGGTGCATCTCCCGCCAGCGGGTGTGGGGCGTACCCATCCCGGTGTTCTATTGCGACGATTGCGGGGAGGCCATCGTCACCCCCGAGACCATCGCCCACGTGGCGGACCTGTTCCGACGGCACGGCTCCAACGTGTGGTTTGACAAGACCGCCGACGAGCTGGTCCCCGCCGGATTCCAGTGCCCCAAGTGCGGCAAGACCCACTTCTCCAAGGAGAACGACATCATGGACGTGTGGTTCGACTCCGGCTCCACCTGGGCCGCCGTGGCCGACCAGCGGGACAACCTCCAGTACCCCGCCGACGTGTACCTGGAGGGCGGTGACCAGTACCGGGGGTGGTTCCAGTCCTCCATGCTGACCTCCATCGCCTGTCGAGGCGTGGCTCCTTATAAGCAGATCATCACCCACGGCTGGACGGTGGACGGCGAGGGCAAGGCCATGCACAAGTCCCTGGGCAACGCCGTGGCCCCCGACGAGGTCATCAAGGACTACGGCGCGGATATGCTGCGCCTGTGGGTGTCCTCCGCCGACTACACCCAGGACATGCGCATCTCCAAGGAGATCATGAAACAGCTGTCCCAGGCGTACCTGAAAATCCGCAACACCGCCCGCTATATGCTGGGCAACCTGGACGGCTTCAACCCCGACCAGGCCGTGGCCGTGAAGGATATGCTGGATCTGGACAAGTGGGCCGTGGCGGCGTTTAACGAGTTGGTGAAGGCCGTCCGGGCGGGCTACGACGCTTATGAGTTCCACACGGTCTACCGTGCAATTTACAACTTCTGCGTAGTGGAAATGTCCAATTTCTACCTGGACATCATCAAAGACCGGCTGTACTGCGGGGACGACGCGGGCCGGGCCTCCGCCCAGTCCGCCCTGTACCTGATTCTGGACGGCATGACCCGTATGCTGGCCCCCATCCTGGCTTTCACCAGCCAGGAGATCTGGACCGCCATGCCCCACAAGGCCGGGGACGACGGGGAGTGCGTGCTGTTCAACGATATCCCGGACTACGACCCGGCGCTGGCGCTGGGTGAGGCCGAGGCCGCCCGCTGGGAGGAACTGCTGGGCGTGCGCGACACCGTGCTCAAGGCGTTGGAGGAGGCCCGCGACCAGGGCATCAAGAAGAACCAGGACGCGGAAGTCACCCTCCATCTGCCCGAAAAGGCATATGCGGCCTGGGAGGCCGGAAACGTGCTGTCCGGCTTTGACGAGGCGGATTTGGCCGCGCTGTTCATCGTCTCCAAGGTGGCGGTGGTCAAGCGGGAGGGTGAGCCTGCCGACCCGAATGTGGACGCCACCGTATCCGTGAAGCTGTCCGAGGCCCCCAAGTGCCCCCGGTGCTGGAACCACGACGCCAATATCGGCGCCCCCAATCATCACGCCGAATTGTGCGACCGCTGCGCCAAGGTTTTGGGAGAATAAATACAAACGCGCTGTAAGGGGACGGCGCACCCACCCAGGCGCAGAACAATAGACCCACCCAAACTCCATGACCAGACATCGGCGGCAGCACAAATAGGAGCAGCTGCGTCGAAAGCCCCGAGCGCCGGAAAGTAATTTCGCCCTATCGTATAGGGCGTCCCCCGTAACAGGGGGTTCTTAGGGGGAAAGCCGCCTGAGAGCGCGGACCGTCCTTTGGTCCGTGCGAACCGGCGGATTTCCCCCTAAGCGCGCTCTTTGGTTACTTTCTCTCGCGAGAGAGAAAGTAACGCCCCCGGCAGGGGCGCCCCTGCGTCGGTGCTATGAGCTTAACGGAATAACAAAACCCTCCCTGCAACCAGGGAGGGTTTTGATTTACCCGTTAGGTTGATTTACGACGCCTGTGAACAGGGGCAAACCGCTCTCTCCGGTGACGGCGAACAGGAAAGGCCGGTCCAGGATGAAGTCTACCTCGTCCTCCGGGATCGCGAGCCCGGTGGCCTCCACCATCATTACGGTGTAGGCCGCCGCCTCGCAGCCCTCCTCGTCCACCTTTACCCGGGCGGCGTGCTGGGCCTGGGAGACGTACAGCGGGTCGTCGGTGGACGCCTCCAGGGGGTCGAAGTTGGAGACAACCGGGTCGAATACGTCGGTGACACCCAGTGCTTCCAAGCCCTCGATGAGATCCAAGTCGGAGGACACGTCAAATCTGGGCATGGACAGGTGGATGGTCAGAAACTTCTGCCCAGTCCAGCCCTCCCGCGTCACATTGCCCTCGCCGTCATACTGGTCGTATTTGGGGGAGAGGAGGAACTCCATGGCCTCGCCGCTGTCCAGCAGTTCGTCTACGGAGCAGCCCTCGGCGGGGAGGATCAGCCACATGCTGCCCCCCTCCTGGAAGCGAAGCTGGACCGCCGTAAAATTGTCCCCCCAGTAAAAGGTGCTCTCCAGGGTCTGGCGCATAAACTCCGCGTCCACGTCGCCGGACAGGGCGTGAAAGGTGTCCGTCTCGGTGTTTTCTTTGCCGAACTCGTCGTGCCAGGCCGCTTTGAAATAAATGGTAGAGGCCAGGGCCAGCACCGTGGACGCGTCCATCTCCAGTCCCTCCGCCTGCTCCTCCAGCAGGCCGTTGGTCTGCTCGTTGATCCAGTCCCGCAGGGCCTGGTTATACTCCTCGCTCCCCATTTCGCCGGAGAAGGAGGAGGCGTAATAGGCCTTGGCCAGGGTGTCCAGGGTCTTTTGACTGTAGGTGAAATCCTCCCGCAGCCACAGGGAGTTGCCCAGGATGGAGGTCACCGTGCCGTCGTCCCGGTAGTGGTCCAGCCACAGGGCGTTGGCCCGCTCCCGTAATTCCTCGATGGAGCCCACCTGGAGCAGGTCCAAAATCTGGGCCCGGGTGTTGTCCCCGGTGGTCTCCGCCAGCATGGACAGGGCCATGTAGACGTTCAGCGGGGAGTAAACCCGGTTTTCCTCCCCGGCGTCGGTCAGGAACTGGGCGGTGGAGCGGGAGATAAAATCGTCCATCACCCCGGTATAGTCCGTGCCGGACCGCAGGGCATCCCGGTCCTTCCACCATGCGTCATAGGCATCGCTATAGGCTTTACTGGCCTTTTCCCAGTCCACATTCTTGCCGGAGTAAAAGTTCTCCTCCCTGGGATAGGGGTGCATTTCGGGGTATTTCGCCACCGACAGGGCCGTGGCCTGGGCGGCGGACCGCCCCGCCATCCGGCTGCCGCCCTCCAGGGAGAACAAGGCGGGGCCGTTCGGATTGTTCGCGCTGGGTTGGGCCTTTCCAGGCCACATGGCGATCCCTCCAATCAAAACCACGGCCAGCACCGCGGCCACCGCTCCCGTCCAGCGGGCGTAGGGGCGTTTTTGGCCGGGCCGGGCGGCCTTTTCCTTTAATTCCTCAGAGGCGTGTATGTTCTCGTTCGCCTGTCGATAACGTTTCAAAGCTCTACCTCCTTCAGCATATCCCGCAGGAGGGCCCGGCCCCGGCTGAGCTGGGATTTGACGGTGCCCTCCGTGGAGTTCAGGGCGGCGGCCATCTCGGCCACCGACAGGCCCTCGAAGTAGTGCAGATGGATGACCGCCCGGTACTTCTCGGGCAGGGAGAGCACCGCGCTGTACACCTCGCGGTAATCGTCCTCCACACCCACCTCCTCGGCGGTCTCCAGGGGTACGGTGCGCTTGCGCCACGGGGAGGCCAGCAGGCTTTTGCACCGGTTTATGGTACAGCGCAAAAGCCACGCCTTACGGTATTCGTCGCTGTGAAACCGCTCCTCATGGCGGAAATAGCGCAAAAAGACCTCCTGAAACACGTCCTCCGCGTCGGGAACGCTGGCGGTGCGGGCCAGGGCCAGACGGTACACCATGTCGCCCCAGCGCTCCACCACCTGGGTGCGCTGCTCCTGTGTCAAGGCCATCGCCTTCTTTCCTGCGCGCCTCGGCCGCGGCGCGTTTTCTGCCTGTCATATATAATACCCCCAACGGAGGCGGTTCGTTGCGCGTTTGAGTAAAAAAGCCCGGAGCAATTCACACGGAACTGCTCCGGACTCCTTTTCCGCGGGGAACCCGGCCTCAACGCCGCCCAGGCAGGGGAAAAATTGGGACAGTTTTGGGCGGGGACAAAGAGAGTCGAAGTAATTCATTAAATTGATTTCCATGTCGCAAAGCATGTTCTCTTTGTTCAAATGGCCGGTTTTTTCCACATATTACAAAGGCCCGCCCACCACTTGATAGAGAGACATCCTCTCGTCGGGTGGCGGGGCCGCTCTTTGGCCCGAAAGGTATTTTCCCCTTTCTGGTCCCGCTGTGCAGGGAATATCATATGTAAATAATATGAAAACCATTTTGCAATCGCTTGTATTTTCTATATTTCGGTGTTATCATTGAACTATAACTTTGCAGAAGAAAGGTTTTTGACACCATGACCATTTACGATATAGCGGAAAAAGCCGGTGTTTCTGCCAGCACCGTGTCCCGGGTAGTCAATAACAAGCCCGGTATCAAGCCGGAAACCCGCCGGAAAATTGAAGCCCTGCTGGAACAGTACGATTACACTCCCAATGAAACCGCCCGCGGACTGGTGAAGCGTTCCAGTAAAATGATAGGCATACTCATTGCGGACATTCGCTACGCCCACTACATGGACATCGCCTTTTATGTGGAGCAGGAGCTCTCCCGCTCCGGGTATACCTGCCTCATCCTCAACACCGGCATCACAGAGGAGGGCAAGGTCAACGCCATCCGGCGGCTGGCCCAGCGGCAGATCGATGGGTTGATGCTGGTAGGCTCCACCTTTCAGTGTGAGGCGGTAGAGCAGGCGCTGGCTCAGAACTTTCCGGACATCCCCATCGCTATGGCCAACGGCTATCTGCCGCTGCCCAATGTCAAGGGCGTTTTGGTGGATGAGTATAACGGCGTGATGGAATGCATCAAGCTGATGCAAAAGAAGAACCACCATAAGATCGCCTTCATCATCCCAAACACCACCCCCAGCAACCTGCAGAAGCAGGCGGGATTTCTCCAGGCCGTTCGGGAGGGGAAGGCGCCGGAATGCGCTGATTGGGTCTATCTGGCGCCGACCTCCCTGGAAGAGGGCTACCGGGTGACGCGGCAGATCCTCAGCGAACACCCCGATGTGGAGGGCCTGATGTTCTGCGAGGACGAAGCGGCGGTCAGCGGCATCCGGGCCCTGACCGACGCCGGCATCCAGGTGCCCGAGCAGGTGCAGGTGATCGGCATTGACAACACTCGATACTGCGAGATCTGCAATCCCAAGCTCACCGCTCTGGACAACATGATGCTGGAAATGAGCATGGAAACCTCCCGCATTCTGATGGAAAGTCTCAACGGCGGAACATCCCCGTCAAAAATCATGCTGTTTTCCAGGATCATTGAGCGGGAAACCACATAGTACGGAAAATGCTCACCCCCCTCTTTAGGGCGGGTGAGTTTTTTTGCTGTAAAATCAATCGATTGCATATACCGCTCTGCTTGCCCGCAGATTTTTGGATGTAGTGCACAAAATACAAGGATCATATTTGTGTATCATTACGTTATTGACACAATTAAAATTGTGGAGTATTCTGATATCAGGTTAGCAATCGATTGCAAAACGAGATGAGGTGATGTGATGATCACAGGGCATGGCACTCCCCCAGACGTGGGCTACTGCCCCACTCTAAACCGGCTTCTTTCCTTCTGCGGCGGACTTGACGCCGCCCCTCTGAAAGAAGGCCGCTATGATTTCTTCCCCGGCGAGGACATTGTGGTGCTCATCAACGAGCGCACCACCCAGCCGGCCACCCAGCGTCCGGCTGAGGTGCACCGTCACTATGCGGAGCTGCATTATGTGGTCTCCGGTGGAGAGTGCATCGGCTACTATCCGGACACCGGCAAAAACGTAGTCTCCGCCGACCTGCTTCAGGAGAAGGATACCCTGTATTATCAGGATGACCCCCACGCCCCGGAGGTTTTGCTCCCCCTGACTGCGGGCGATTACGGCGTATTCTTCCCGAACGATGTTCACCGCCCCTTCTGTGTGAGACCCGGCAACGGCAGTCAGCCGGAGACCATTAAAAAAATCGTCATTAAATTTCCCGCAAAATAAAACGCAAAGGAGACTGTGAAATGAGAGTACCTTACGAGGAGATGAAGGCCCAGTTCAAGCGTGTGCTGATGAAAAAGGGCTTCACCGAAAAAGGGGCCGACGACGCGGCCACCCTGTTTGCCCAGAACAGCCTGGCGGGCGTGTTCAGCCACGGCTTGAACCGCTTCCCCAGAGTGGTCAGCTACCTGGACAAGGGCGAGATTGACCCCAACGTGGTGGCCACCACGGAAATCGCCCTGGGCGCATTCGAGCGCTGGAACGGCCACCGGGGCTTTGGCCCTCTGAATGCCAAGATGGCCATGGACCGCGCCTGTGAGCTGGCGAAGCAGTACGGCATCGGCATTGTGGCGCTGGGCAACAACAACCACTGGATGCGGGGCGGCAGCTACGGCTATCAGGCTGCAGACAACGGCTGTATTGGCATCTGCTGGTCCAACACCTGCCCCAATATGCCCGCCTGGGGGGGCAAGGACAAGAAGATCGGCAACAATCCCATCGTTTTCGCCATCCCCCGTTCCGACGGCCGTCATGTGGTGGTGGACTGCGCGGTCAGCCAGTTCAGCTACGGCAAGATCGAGGACTGCCGCCTGAAGGGCCGGCAGCTCCCGGTCCCCGGCGGCTACGATGAGGACGGCAACCTGACCACCGACCCCGCCGCTATCGAAAAGACCTGGCGGGTGCTGCCCATGGGCTACTGGAAGGGCAGCGGCATCTCCATCGCCCTGGACCTGATCGCCACCGTCCTCACCAACGGCAACAGCGTCCAGACCATCGGTACTTTCGGCGACGAGGTGGGCCTGAGCCAGGTGATGATCGCCATCGACCCTACCAAGGGAAACACCCCCGAGCAGACCGAGGAGATCGTCAACGCCATCCTGGCCGATGTCAAGTCCTCCATCCCTGCCGAGGAGGGCGGCGAGGTCCGCTACCCCGCCGAACGGGAAGCGCGGAACATCGTGGACTATATGGAAAACGGCATCCCCGTGGTGGAAGAGATCTGGAACAGCGTGCTCAATATGTAAGGAGGCCGCCCATGATTGCATCTTCTCTGTCCGCGGGCGACGATCTGGCCCGCTATCCGGAGCCCATCCGAAAGGCTCTCCGCTTTCTGCAAACCCATGACCTGACGGCCATGGAGCCCGGCGTGTACGAGATCGAGGGCCAGGACATTTTCGCCCAGGTCTTTGACACCACCACCGGCCCCCGTCAGGAGAAAAAGCCGGAGGTCCACCGCACCTACATCGACGTCCAGTTCCTGGCCTCCGGGGAGGAATACCTGGGCTTTGCCCCGGACAAGGGCCAGAGCCGGATCGTGGAGTCCCATCCCGAAAAAGACCTGAATTTCTACGACCAGGCCCCCGATGAAATGCTCCTCAAGGCCACGCCCGGCAGCTATACCATCTTCTTTACCAACGACATTCACTGTCCCGGCATTATGGGGGACGCGCCCATGACCATCCGCAAGGCCGTGGTCAAGGTGAGGCAGTCTTTGATCTGTGCGCAATAAACCTGAACATATATTTTGAGAAAAGGGAGAAAACGACATGAAAAAATTTCTTGCTGTCCTGATGACCCTGTGCATCCTGGCCTCCTGCCTGGCCGGCTGCAGCTCCGCCGCCCCCTCCGCCTCCGACGGCGGCTCCGGCAGCGGCGCCGCGGTAGAACTGAACGTGTCCCTGGCCCACAACCAGACCTCCGCCGACAACCCCTACGTCATTTCCAGCGAGAAGTTCAAGACCGCCCTGGAGGAGGTATCCGGCGGCCGCGCCACCGCAACCCTGTACCACGGCACCCTGGGCGAGAATGAGTCCGAGCTCATCGAAAAGCTGGAGATGGGCGCCGTCAACATGACCATCGCCTCCCCCGGCTTCATGACCTCCCTGGGCGTGAACGAGATCGATATGTTCTCCCTGCTGTACCTGTTTGAGAGCTTTGACCACTGGGCCGCCTGCGTGGACGGCGAGTTCGGCGAGGCCATGAAGCAGGTCGTTGCGGAAAAGCTGGACAACCGGTTCAAGATCATGGGCTACTGGACCGCCTCCATCCGCGACTACTATGGCAAGAAGCCCATCACCTGCCCCGATGACCTGAAGGGCATGACCATCCGTACCCAGAGCGCTTCCGTGGTGCAGGACTTCTGGGTGGGCTGCGGCACCATTCCCACCAGCGTCGCCTGGGGCGAGCTGTATCAGGCCCTGCAGCAGGGCGTCGTGGACTCCGCCGAGAACGACTACACCAGCTTCCGCCTGAAGGAGCACCACAAGACCGAGAACGGCAAATACGTCTGCGAGACCCACCACGACTATACCACCCGGCTGTTCCTGACCTCCGGCGCTTTCTACGGGTCCCTCACCGACGAGCAGAAGGGCTGGGTGGACGAGGCCTGCCGCATCGCCACTGAGGAAAACCGCAGCGTCACCATCCGTATGTTCGAGGAATCCAAGCAGAAGGTCATCGAGGACGGCGCCATCGTCACAGAGTATGCCGACATGGACATCGACGCCTTTAAGGCCATCGCCATTCCCATCCAGGACAAGTTTGCCGAGGAGAACAATATGCAGCAGTATCTGGAAATGATCCGCAGCACCAAAGCCTGAGCTTGACATTCTCCAAGTAAAGAGGTAGCAGTATGAAGACGATCAACAAAGCGTTAGGATACCTGCAAAAAGCGCAGATATTGGCAGGCGGCATCTTCCTTGCCATCTTCATGTTCACGGTAGTATTTCAGATCCTGAGCCGTTACCTGCACATCGTAGCCACCTGGACCCAGGAGGTATCTATGTACTCCTTTATCTGGGCCACCTTCCTCGGCGCGGGCGCCATGGTATACGAGGACCGGCATTTTGCCTTCACCTCTGTCAGCGATATGCTGAAAAACCAGACGGCCAAACGGCTCCTGAGCATCGCTATCAAGCTGGTCATGCTGGTGTTCAGCGCGCTGATGCTGTACTACGGTGTGAAAGCCACCCAGCAGTTCTGGAACTATAAGTGGGATACTCTGCCCCAGCTCATCCGCGGCCCCGTGTGGCTGTGTATGCCCGTGTGCGGCGCCACGTCCACGCTCTACCTGCTGGGGCAGCTGGGCCAGCTGATTGCTGATCTGATCAATGGAGGCGAAGATTAAATGCAGATACTTCTGGTTGTCCTGTTCGTGGTGTTTGTGGTCATTGGCGTTCCCATCTCTTTTGCCTTGGGCTTTGTGTCCTTCGCCGGCATCGCCATGCTCCCCGAAATTCCCAACACCATCGTTTTCACCAAGATGTTCAACGGCCTGAACAGCTTCACCCTGCTGGCCGTCCCCCTGTTCATCCTGGCCGCCAACCTGATGAACGAGGGTGAGATTTCCGAGCGCCTCATCAAAGTATGCAACGCTGTTGTCGGCCATTTGAAGGGCGGCCTAGCCCACGCCAATATCCTGGTTTCCATGGTATTTGCGGGCATCTCCGGCTCCTCCCAGGCGGACACCGCGGGCATCGGCAAAATCCTGATCCCCGCCATGGAGAAGCAGGGCTACGACAAAGGCACCTCCGTGGGCGTCACCGCCGCCTCCTCCACCCTGGGCTCCATTATCCCGCCCAGCATCACCATGGTGGTGTACGCGGGCATCGCAAATGTGGGCACAGGCGCGCTGTTCATGACGGGCCTGGTTCCGGGCATCCTGCTGGGTCTTGCCATGATGGCGGTGGTCGCCTTCTTCGCGGACCGGAAGCACTTCCCCCGGGGCGACAGAATGCCCATCAAGCAGGTGCTGAAGATGATCGCCGAGGCCCTCCCCGCCCTGATGACCCCCATCATCCTCATCGGCGGCATCGTCAGCGGCCTGTTCACCCCCACCGAGTCCGCCGCCTTCGCCTGCATCTACGCCCTCATCATCGGCATCTTCTTCTACCACACCATCAAGCTCAGCCGCCTGCCTGCCATCCTCATTGAGACCATGAAGCTGTCCTCCCTGTCCCTGTTCGCGCTGGCCACGGCCAACGCCCTGGGCGAGCTGCTGAGCTACTACCATCTGAACACGATCGTGCAGCAGTTCTTCACCAATCTGGCCGGCGGCAAGCTGGTGTTCCTGCTGATTGTGGTGGCCTTCTTCATGTTCGTCGGCACCTTCATGGACGCTGTACCCGCCATGATCCTGTTTGTCCCCATCATCCTGCCCACCGCCACCTCCCTGGGCGTCAGCCCCATTATCCTGGGCCTGGTCATCGTGGTCACCCTGGCTCTGGGGTTGGTCACTCCTCCCTACGGCCTGTGCCTGCTGCTGGCCGGCACCATCAGCGGCATCAGCATTGAGGATTCCTTCAAGGGTGTGCTTCCCTATTTCCTGTCCTCCCTGGCCGTTCTGCTGCTTTTGGTTCTGTTCCCTGATCTCTGGCTGGCCATTCCAAAGGCGCTATTCCCCAAGCTCTTCCTGTAATCCCTTTCCCCGACCCAAAGCCCCAGAGGGCTTTGGGTCGGGGCGTCAAAAGTTTGATAAGGAGATGACGGTATGGTCATCAACGCGCCCTCCCTGGCCAATCTGAGTCTGGTTGAATTTGGACAGCGGCTTCAGGAGCTGAAGGACAGCGGCGTAAACTTCTTTCACATTGACCTGATGGATGGGCACTATGTCCCGAACCTTTGCCTGCCGCCCCGGACGGTGCGGGATGTGAAGGCTCTCTGCCCGGACGCCGTCGCCGAGGTGCACCTGATGGTGGACGACCCCATGTCCTATCTGGACGAGCTGCAGAAAAACGGGGCCGGATGGGTGAGCTTCCACCTGGACAGTACCCGGTTCGTCCGCCGGACCCTGGACGCCATCCGGCAGCGGGGCATGAAGGCCGGCGTGGCCATCAATCCCTCCCAGCCGGTGGAGGCGGTCCAGCCGGTGCTGCCCTGGCTGGACTATGTGGTGCTCATGGCAGTGGAGCCGGGGTTTGCGGGCCAGCATTTTCTGGACGGCTCCATGGAGCGGCTGGAGGCTCTCTGCGCCCTGCGCCGCCGCAGCGGGCTTGATTTCCAGATCGTCCTGGACGGCGGCGTGACCTATGAGACCGGCACTCGGGCCGCGCAGCTGGGCGCGGACGTGCTGGTGACGGGGATCTATGTGACCTTTGAGCAGCCGGACGGGATTTCCGGGGCGGTAAAGCGCTTCAACGCTCATTTTGGAAACCAATCATAAACGGAATGCCCCGCTCCATGAAATCCGGGGCGGGGCATTTTTCTCTTGGCAGGCGATAGTATGATCAAAGCTGTTATTTTTGATATGGATGGGCTGATGTTCGACACCGAGGCTCTGGCAAAGGAAGCCTGGTTCCGGGTAGGCGCCAAATTGGGCTATCCCATCATGGAGGCCCACATTGCGAGAATTCGGGGCAGCACCCCCGCCGCCAGCGCCGCCGTCTTTCGGGAGGCCTTCGGGGCTGGCTTTGACTACCCCAGAGCCAAGGCCATGCGCAACACCATGGTGGAGGAAGTCATTGACCGGCAGGGCGTCCCCATCAAACACGGGCTTGTGGGGCTTCTGGAACAGCTGGACCGGCATGGGCTGAAAGCGGCGGTAGCCTCCAGCAGTCCCCGAAAGACTGTGGAAAAATATCTTGCGCTGGCCGGCATTTCCCGGTATTTCAGCTGCATTGTCGGCGCGGAAGATGTGACACGCTCCAAGCCGGCGCCGGACGCCTTTTTGTTGGCGGCCCACAGGCTTCAGATCCCCCCCGACGCCTGCTTGGTGCTGGAGGATTCCGGGAATGGGCTGCAGGGTGCGCATCGCGCCGGTATGAAAGTCATCTGCATTCCAGATATTGCTCTGCCGCCAAAAGAGTGCCTGTCTCTTGCTTCGGCGGTATTTCCGGATCTGACGTATGTGTTTGACTGGATTATAGCTATATCCACATATCACATATAATGCGGGCGTTTTGTCGCAGCAAAATATATCCTAAAAACCTATTGATGATAAAACCATCTTTATACAACTCGGTACACAATAGTAATCCTTTCTCTTGACAACCGGATATTCATATCCGTTCATGCCGGGGACAGACTTATTTTAAGGAAGCTCTGAATAAATCGTCAAGAGCGATTTGCGAGAGATTTTTCGCCACAACGAGGCGGGATTTCGCGGGAATAATTGTGTTTATTTCAAGAAATCCCAACGTAGTTGTGGCGGAAAAGATCCGCAAAGCGCCGCGGACGCATTTGTTCAGAGGTTCCTTAAGTATTCCATTTGCTTCTGAACTCCCATACAATTCTCGACCATGATTCCATTTCCAAAAACCGTTTGGAGACATCATCCTCTGTTGCCCAAGCCCCAGTCATTTTTGAGGTTTCTCTCACCTGTATACTCTCAGGAACTACGATAGGAAAAACAAGCGCAAGGTGATAATTACTGACCTCAGCCGAACGGTCATTGATAATTCCAACACAATTGCACGAGGGCAAGCTGCTAAAACCGACCTCCTCGGAGAGTTCCCTGCGCATTCCCTCGAGAATCACGTCTCCTGAATTTTCCTCGGAAGGATTAATGTGGCCACCCAACCCGATTGAGTATAAACCGTGAAGCCGTTTTTCTGTCTGCGCATGCAGCCGTTGAGTGAGAAAGTATTTTCCCCCATTCATAAGGACAGCATATGGAATGATCTGCTTATATTCTTTGGCTGTCTCAGCATAATCCCTGGGAATATACAAATGGTTTTTTCGAATCACAAGGATTATTTCATCAATTCTAGACGAAATAAAGGTATCGTCAGAAAGGTACCCCTTTAAAATTTCTGTAGGAACGACCATAACTTCTTCCATTGCTATATATCTCTCCGTATCTTATAATTTTGTAGGGAACTAGTTTTAAGTGTCAGGCAGCAGAGAACCCAATATATTTTCTGCCCATAACTCGCAGCTTGTACCACTTTTAAACTTGTCATCCCAGTATCGTGGAAGAACTGATAGTCCAGCATCGGTCTTCCGATATACGCCAGACACTTCCCCAGTGACTTCACCCAGCACTGTAAAGGGAACGTTGTACTTTTTTAAAATGTCAAGCACTGCAGCCATATGATCTTTTAAAATACACCAGCCATGGGAGAGAGGTGTATCATAGCCTGGTTCAAACATGACGTCAACCGGTGCAATCTTGAGCTGGGATGCCACAAATTCTACAAAAGGATGCGGATCACTGGGGGAAAATACAACTCCAAGGCCAGTTCGGTCATAAATCTCATAGCCGAACTCAATGATTCCGTCCGTCAGATCCATGCCGCAGTCTATCACGTCTAGCTCCCAGACCTTTCGGAAAGCTTCTAAATTTATGACCGAGGTATCCTTATAGTGCTCGACCCAGTACAGTAACTCCGGGGGAACAAACGTCCTGCGGAAGACGCTCATGCTGTGAAATAGCTCAATAGCCCATCCCAATCCAATGGGGGCCGTCGCGATCAGCACACTGCCGTCCCGAGCACCGTCTCTGTGAATCACTCTGTCCGGCACCTGCGTTCCCCAGGCCACGCCACATACGAATGAGGTTTTGTTTAGGTTCCCCCCCTCATAGGTCATTTTATACTGTGTACACACCTCCAGAACACCATCAAAGAAAGATAACAACTCCTCTTCGTCCTTAAACATCTCAATCCCTACGTCAAGTGCAAGTCCCTTGGGGATGACACCGCAGGCAATCACATCACTAGCAATGATAGAAGCCGTCCACCTGCCGAAGGCCCTTGCATCATCCTGTCTGTTGTGGCTCAGCCAACGCCGGGTGGAATCAATTGAGTAAACCAAACTCAGATCAGGCGCAATTTGCCGCTCTATACAGTCGTCCCGCCAGCCGAAGCCGCTGTTTCCCATTTTCTCCTGGAGTATAAGAAGGAACTCCTTCTCGCCTAATTTCCAGTTTTTCAAAGGATTATACCTCCCCTAACGCTCCAGACCGAGACGCCCACTGTATTCTTTCACGATCTCATCAGGGGATTTCTCATCGCCAAACATTTCGGCAATATGTGCCTTGAATCTCCTGCCGAAATTGATCTTCTCCGCATGACCAGCCAAAAATACGGCCTTATCCCGATTTGAGGATTTCATCGGCTGCCTACAGTCCATGTCCAAGAGATTTTCGAGGTACTCCACCTTCGGAACGTTGGTATAGGAAAACCGCTTTGCGCAGTAGGATATCGCATCCCAGACGTAGTGGTTCCGTCGGGCCTCCACAATGAAGATATCATTCGCATCTACGTCAATCCCAAACGTATCCTTGATGAGAGGATACAGCTGGGCGTTCCAGAAATGAAGGAAATTTACCAGCCATGCATTGCTATACCAAGCCGGCCTCTTATACAGCAGATAAATGAATGACATGACCTCGTTTTCCGTATATGCGTCGGGATGATCTTCCATACCTACAACTTTTGTGATGGCCTCATACGCTATTTCATTGATCTTCCCGGTTCTATTCCAATTATCAATAAAATTCATCCACTCGGGGTTGCGGTCCAGCATCATCTCCATCTGGGTGATGTAATACAGAAGCCTCTTCTCGTTATCGTCCAGCGGGTTTTCCTCCTGCAGATATTGCTTAATATCCAGAACCTTCACCTGCCGGTCGAAGCAGTCCTCCCACCGCTGGATCATTTCCTCCACATACTTCGCTTCATCCTGGATCGACCGCAGATTCCGATTGCGTGTAAAAACGTAGGACGAGGTCAGGAGCATCACATTATTGTTTCCCGTGCGCCGCTGATCGATACAGTGGATAAAATAGGCGTGGCCCAGATGGTACTTCTCCTCCGCCTTGCAGTCCGGATTACAGCTCAGGTATCCGATCAACAGGCGCATAGGCTCCCCGGAAGCGGCTGTGGGACTTCTAGGATCGGCCAGGGGTTCTGTTTTTTCTGTTTCCCCCAGAAAGCCGCGCTCCAGACTCCACATAAATCTCTGCGACGTCAGTTCCTTTTCGCCCAATTGATAGAGGAAAAAACCGTTTTGAGAATAATCATCCTTGTGATCGGGGGCGCCCTTCCCGCACACAAAAATCGGAATGGAATAGGTACCACTGTCTGTGGGGCAGGGAATGCTTTCGTCCGTATCGAATATATGCACATCGCCGCACAGCCATGCACAGACCCGCGCTGCGAGCATGGGTTGTTTGAGCTGATCCTGTATTTCGGGGTGAAGATCATAGAAACTGTTATGCGCCAGAACCAGCGTCGGCAGGCCGGTTTTTATATTGTAAAAAATATCCTTTGCGTTGTTAAGATCAAGAGCCTGATAGTGGCTACGACTACCGTCGGCCACTAGTGCGGTGTTGAGATGGACAATATTGAGCCCAAGCCCGCTGCCGGTTTCCCACTTTCTGACATGGGGGCTTTCCGGCTGCCAGCCTGAATTTGTATACCAGGGAATCAACCGTTTTACCATGCGTTGATACTGTTCAAACCCTTTCAATAGAACCGGGATCAATACAGCGTTCTCATTTTCAGCGTGGTCTCTGGTGACGCCGCACAGACGGTCGAGATAATCCGCCGGATCGGTTTTGCTCTTTTCAAGCCATGCCTTTTCATCTTCCACTTTTTCCCACGGAGAAAGCCCATCGGGAAGCAGCCGCTGCAAATCGTTCGTTCGCCGATCCTGAGCGGTACCGCTGTTCTGCTGGGGCAGCGTATCGTGATTTCCGGGAATCATGAATAAATCCTTGCTTACGCTCAGCCCCAACAGTTCCATCAGCTTACGGATAAAATCTTCTGCAAGTTCGTAGGATTCTTTTTTCTGTATGTTGCAGTAGTCTCCTGTAATAACGACAAAATCGGGCTTTTTTTCTGGATCATTCTCAAAAAAACGGAACATAGCATTTTTGTAGTCCTCCCAAGAGGGGCTGTGCAGCAGGATATGCAGATCAGAAATTTGAAGCCAGCTTACTCTTTCTGTTTCCATAGCTTCTTCCCCCTATATCAGAACGTGTATTCACAGGCGTTGAATGCCGTCTGGACGAGTTTCAATTTAATGTGGCGTGTCCTGTCTCTCTTTACATGCCTTTTCTCCCACAATCATCTTTGCGGCCTCACGGATAATTTCTGCATAATGCTCCACCAATGCAACCGGCTCATAGACAAAAGCCGGCAAGGATATAACCCTTTTGTAGTAAATTTCTGAGTTGGGGAATGGGTCTTGGGCGTTTACAATTCTTGGATCGGAACAAATTTCATGCTCATAGGCGGGAATAAAGCTGGTTGTGCATGCCTCCAGGCCATGGTGGATCAGAAACCGAAGTACAGCGTCTCTATATGGAATATACTGATCTCGCAGTATCAGCTTATAGGTATAATAAACTCTCTTGCACTGCCCGTTACCGTCCGAAAGAATATTGAAGATTCCGCTATCCTTCGCAGCCGCCTCGATTACCATCGCCCTGTGCCGTCTTTTCCTGTTGACTTCCTCTAAATTCCCCAGTGACATCAAGGCCAGCGGAGCCCCCAGTGGATTAAGCTTCAGCTTTAATCCCAGACCAGTTCCCCAGTATTTAAGGTAATCCACATTTTTCACGCAGTCAAGAACACGCTCCACAGAGGCAGAAAGGGTCACAGCTCTCTCATAAAACAGCCTGTTAGAGGTGACGAGCAAACCGCCTTCCCCAGCGTAGACCGCTTTGTTTGCCTGTAAACTAAAGCAGGAGATGTCTCCGAAAGAACCAACCTTGCGACCGTTGAATTCAGCACCATAGGCGTGGGAACAGTCTTCTATAACATAGGCCCCATATGGACGACAGATTTCTCGCACGGCCTCCATATCCACGGGAAGCCCCCATAGATGGGTGACCAGCACAGCTTTGACGCCCGGTCCCATGTGTTCGCGCAGACTATCCAGGGAAATATTCCCAGTAATGGAATCGATATCACACAGTCTCACTCTTACACCTGCGGATAACAGAGCAGCCACCAAAGTGGGGAAAGTTGCGACAGGGATCAGCACCTCGTCCTCTGAAGAGAGCCCGAGGGCCATACAGGCCAGATATACCGCAGTCGTCCCTGCGTTCACCGCCAGTGTATATTTGGCGTTGATATAGTTTGAGAATTCATTTTCAAGGAGAGCTACGGTACCGCTTTTCCCATAATAGGACAGGTCACGAACAAAAGTCCTGGTAAAGACATCGCTCAACTCACTGTCAAATCCAGGCCACAAATAGTGGGGGGCATTCAAATAGTGGTCCAGCTCATCTGCGTGAAAGTACCCATTGATTGCTCCGTACATGCATTTTTGACAGCTTTTCTCTGTTGCGCGCCTTATCACGGTATCCAATGATAGGGGGCGGTTTTCTTCATAAAGGGGAACCGCGCTGCTGGTCCAGCGGCATATAGACAGCCGCAGATCAGGGTCGATTGTGAGATCTGAGTTATTCAGACAGGCGCCATCCGCAAAGTCTGCTCCAGAGGCCAGACAGGGAATATCCAGCAGATCAATTTTGATAAGGTCCTCTGTAATGTAACGCATTTCTCGTTCAGTGGCTTCCATGAAACGGGCGCGCGAGGACAAAAAATGCTCCATTTCCCACCAGCGGTCAGTCCACAGCGTGGCGCTGCTCTGACCACAAATGAACAGCCGAATGAACTGCAGATTTGCGCCCACGTCTAGCGCCAGGCGGTATAACTTTTCCCAATTTTTTTGGACAGTGTTAATGCTGCCGAATGGGATGTTTAGGGATATTCTGATATTTGGATATGTATTGTTCAGCCAATAGATAAGAGCGCTGTCTGCCTCCAAATCGTCTATTCCATGAAGTGAAACGTGTATAGACTTCAGCAGATGACCGATATGGGCCATCTGCGTCTTGTCAATGTTCGCTGAAATCAAGGAGATGTCAAAGCCATAGGAAGATAACAGAGCGGTCAGCTCCTGTAAATGTTCATATTCAAAGGGCTCTCCTCCTGATAGTACGATCCTGTTGGTATACTTTTTGATATCGGGCAAAAATGGCTTTAGTTTTGCGGGCTCCAAATGGATGAGCGGCCATTTTGCCATCCCTTCGTTATGGCAATAGGGGCAGTTTTTTGAGCATTTGTTGGTTACAAGCAGACGCAGCTTTTTCTTATACTTCATTGTAAGACATGAGCAACTCATATACTCACGTATAATAAAAACCATCCAGAAAGGGGTGGTTTTTACTATGTCTCCTTTCTTTGAAAATGTTATAGAGCGGGAGTGGAAATATAATCGCCGTCTTCCTCCTCTGCATCATGCTCCTCTGGAAGGCCAAGTTCCTCCCGGACAGTATCAATCTTCGCCGCGTCCTCCTTGTAAAAAAGCCTTTGTGCGTTAGAGTCGTCCAAGTACAGTGCCCCGTTGGATGCAACATTATCAGGGAAAGTTTGGTGGAATCTTGCCACTGAAGCCGGAGCTAAGTCAAGTGCACGCATCATCTCTTGAAGCGCATCTGAACACGGCCCATGCTGCTGCCGGATCATTGGATGCCTAACACTGCTTCTCCTCATCAGTTTACCATGCTATGCTGCGCTGTCGAAAGCGGTTTCCGGTCTGCGCAAACGACCCGCGCAAAAATATTTTATTATTATATCCTAAGAAGGGAAAAAGATCAAGATAAATATTATACGATTTGCCATATGATAATTTGTCAGATTAAGCTGGACATCTTTCCAGAGAGACAGGCAAAGATCGAAGCCGAGATCAGCATTCCCCCTGAATATTCTTGAATATTTGCATTTACTCCGAGGACTTGACACAAAAAATTGATTAAATTCCAGAAAATCAACTGCTTCAGGTGCAGTTTTTTAGGGTTAAATCAAAATTTGCAGTCAAAATCCCCGAATAATTCGACTTAAGACGAGACACTATGTTGCTCTGCTTTTTCGTTTTGACCCTTTTGTGCGGCTTATTTTGTCCTCCAGCCAGCGCCCCAATTTCCCTCCTAACCCTCTCCCAAGAGGGCTTGTCCAAGGGTGAGGCAGGCACCAGCTCTCAATTTTTTCTCTCAATAAAACTCCAAAACGCTCTCGACTGCCGCCAAAAGTCTACAAAATAGTAACAAAAAAGAGCCCAGGGCGATTCAAATGAATCACTCTGGACTCTTCGTTTTTACTCAAAAACCCATCTCAACGCTGCTCTGAAAGGACAAAATTGGGAGCAGAATTGGGACGATTTTGAGTGGGGCGGGGACAGGCGGGGAGAGCTTACTTCAGCTCCACCTTGCCGCCGGCCTCCTCGATCTTCTTCTTCAGCTCCTCGGCCTCGTCCTTGGACACGGCCTCCTTCAGGGTCTTGGGAGTGCCCTCGACGGCGGCCTTCGCCTCGGCCAGGCCCAGGCCGGTGATCTCGCGGACCACCTTGATGACCTTGATCTTGGCGGCGGCGTCAAAGCCGGTCAGCACCACGTCGAACTCGGTCTTCTCCTCCACAGCGGCGGCGGCGGGACCGGCGGCGGGAGCGGCCATAGCGGCGGCGGAAACGCCGAACTCCTCCTCCAGAGCCTTGACCAGGTCGTTCAGCTCGAGGACGGTGAGCTGCTTGACTTCTTCAACCAGAGCGGTAACTTTCTCGCTAGCCATGATGAAATTCCTCCTAATTTTCAAATGTTAATATGTCGCGTCCCATCCGGGACAGCCGCTGTTATTCGGCGGCGGGAGCCTCCTCTGCGGGGGCTTCGGCGGGCTGGCCGTCCTTCTCGGCGATGGCCTTGATGACAATGGCCAGGCTGGTGATGGGAGCCAGCATCATGCCCAGGACCTGACCCAGCAGGGCGTCCTTGGAGGGCAGTTCGGCCAGGGCGTACACGTCGTCCAGGGGGAGGACCTTGCCGTCCATAAAGCCGGCCTTGATGTTGAAGCGGTCGCCCATCTGCTTGGCGTACTTGTTGACGATGCGCATGGGGGCGATGGGGTCTTCCTTGGAGATGGCCATGGAAGTGGTGCCGTTGAGCACTCCGTCCAGCTCGCCCAGATCCACGTCGTCCAGGGCGCGGCGGAGCAGGGTGTTCTTCACCACGGCGTACTCCACGCCATTCTCACGCAGCTCATGGCGCAGGGCGGTGTCCTCGGCCACGGTGATGCCCTTGTAGTCCACCAGGACGCCGGAGCTGGCGGCCTTCAGGTCGTCCACCAGGGCGGCCACGACGGCCTGTTTCTCACTGAGAACCTTTGCGTTAGGCATTGTTTGAATTCACCTCCGGGTAATTTGTTGCGGCAGGTGATTTTTTGCAAGAAAAAATCGCTGCCCTCGTGTCCACACGAAAACAGCGCAAACGAGACGTATCGGCTGCATTCTCGGCGAGATTTACGGCCTGGGCCACTCGCTGTCTTTGAACACTTGAGGTATTATACGCCTCCGTCCGGAGTTTGTCAAGAGGAAAAACGAAAACCGCCGCCCCGGCGGGGCGGCGGGCAAACGTGCCGGCCGTGAGCCGGGGAACCGGGCAGCGGTTCAGCCCTCCCCGCCGCCGAAGGCCAGGTCGTATTTTTCCACGTCGATCAAAACCTGACCGTCCGCCTCGAAGGTGATGGCGTCCGCCTCCTGGCGGGTGTAGATCACGGCGCTGGCCGCGGCCTCGCCGTCGTTGACGAACACCTCCACGCTGAACCGGTCCAGGATGACCCGAAGCTTGATCTTCCCTCCGTTAGGCCGCACCAAAAAGCTGCGGGTATGGACAATATCCCGGGGCAGGCCGCTGCGGGTGCGGTCGATCTTCAAGGTGCTCTCGCCGGGCTTGTAGCGGATGATGGTGTCATGCCGGCCATCCTTGGCCAGGTGGAGGCGGAACCAGCGGTAAGACCCCTCGCCCATGGGGCTGACGGTGACGGTCATGTCCAGCACCCGGCCCTGGACGCCGGGCAGGTTGGTCTCCCCGCTGACCAGAATGTGGTGGTGGACCACCAGATTCCGCCGGTACGCCTCCAGTTCCCGCACGGGCCGCTGGTACAGCCGCCCGTTTTCAACGGACAGCTCCCGGGGCAGGGTCATCTGGCCGAACCAGCGGCAGTGGAAAGGCCTGCCCCCCACGGTGTCCCAATTCTGCATCCAGGCGATCATGATGCGCCGCCCGTCCGGGGCCTCCAGGGTCTGGGGGGCGTAGAAATCCAGCCCGTAGTCAATGGCCTGGGCCCGCTCCCGGGTAAAGCCGGTATCCCGGTCATAGCGGCCCATCAGGCACAGGGTGCCGTTGCCCGCATGGAACTCCAGCCCGATGGGGGTCATATCCTGGGGGCTGGTGATGATAATCTGCTTTCCGTCCAGGGCAAAGAAGTCGGGGCACTCCCACATCCGCCCGTACTGGTTATGACAGCGGTCCAGGGTGCGGACCAGCTCCCAGTGCAGGCAGTCCGCGCTCCGGTAGAGCAGGACCGCGCCGCTGTCGTCCTCGGTGCGGTTGGCGATGGCGGCGTAGAACACGCCGTCCTCCCGCCAGACCTTGGGGTCCCGGAAGTCCACAATGCTGCCCCCCGCCGGCAGGTCCTTGCCGTCCAGCACCGGGTTGTCCTCATACTTCTCGTAGTTCACCCCGTCCCCGACGGCCACGCACTGGGTCTGAATCTCCTGGATAAAGCCCTCCTCATTGTGGACCCGCCGGACGCCGGTGTACATCAGCAGCTGCCGCCCGTCGGGCAGCTCCGCCGCCCCGCCGGAGAAGCAGCCGGAGACGTCGCAGGGCTGGTCCGGGGCCAGGGCGCAGGGCAGGCGCTCCCAGCGTACAAAGTCCCTCGTCTTCAAATGCCCCCAGTGCATGGGCCCCCACTCATTGGAATAGGGGTGGTACTGGTAGAACAGATGGCACTCGCCTTTATAAAAGGAGAACCCGTTGGGGTCGTTCATCCAGCCGACGGTGGGGGTGGCGTGGAAGGCGGGGCGTTCGCTGTCGGGAATGCGGGGGCCGTACTGGGCTTCAAAGTCCCGGGCCTTTTGCAGGGCTTCGCTGGTCATGGGGCGGCAGCCTCCTTTAATCTGTTTTGCACCATTATAATTCGGGGCGGCGGGAATGGCAATACCCTTTTTCCCCAGCCGGACGGCCCGCGCCTCCGGCCCGACGGGCGGGTCCGCCGCCTTTTCCCGCGGCGTCTTCCGCAGGCGGTCCACGATCCCCATGCCCATGATGTTTTTCCGGCAGCGGCTGCTGACGGGCACAGCAGCCGGACAATTTTGCGCGTTTATTTCCTGAAAGATGTTGAAGCGGCGCAGATCTTTGTGTTACAGTAGAGCTGACATTGGAAAGGAGGGCTATTCATGCCCAACAACATCATTTTCTACTTCACCGACCAGCAGCGCTGGGACACCTGCGGCTGTTTCGGACAGCCCCTGGACATCACCCCCAATCTGGACCAGCTGGCCCGGGAGGGGGTCAAGTTCGACAACGCCTTCACCCCCCAGCCGGTGTGCGGGCCCTGCCGCGCCCTCTTCCAGACGGGGAAGTGGCCCACGGAGACGGGCTGTTTCCGCAACAACATTATGCTCCCGGCGGGGGTCAGGACCCTGGGCGGCTGTATGGAGGAGGCGGGCTATGAGACCGCCTATATCGGGAAATGGCACCTGGCCAGCGAAGGCGGGCCGGAGAAGCCCTCTGCGGTGGACCACACCGTCACCGCCATCCCCCGGGCGCTCCGGGGGGGCTACACCGGCTATTGGCGGGCGGCGGACGTACTGGAGTTCACCTCCCATGGGTACGACGGCTTTGTGTTCGACGAGAACAACAACCGGGTGGACTTTACGGGCTACCGGGCGGACTGCATCAATGACTTAGCCTTGGAATTTTTCGACGGCTGCGACAGGAAGAAGCCCTTCTTCATGACCATCTCCCAGATCGAGCCCCACCATCAGAACGACCGCGGGCACTACGAGGGCCCACGCGGCTCCAAAGCGCGGTTCAAAGATTTCGTCCTGCCGGGGGATTTGGAGGCCCTGGGGGGCAACGCTGCACAGGAGTACCCGGACTACCTGGGCCAGTGCGCCAGCCTGGACGAGAACCTGGGCCGGCTGGTGGACCGGCTGAAGAAGGAGGGGCTGTACGAAAACACGGTCATCATCTTCGCCTCCGACCACGGCTCCCACTTCAAGACCCGCAACCGGGACGGCCACCTGAACGGCGGCGACGACTACAAGCGCACCTGCCACGACGCGGCCCTCCACGTGCCCCTGGTGATCGCCGGCGGGCCCTTCCGGGGCGGCTTGGCGGTGGAGGACGTGGTGAGCACCGCCAGCCTGCCCAAAACCATTCTGGCCCTGGCCGGGGTGGACGCAGGGGACGCCATGATCGGGGAAAACCTCCTTGACGTGGTGTTGAAAAAGGACCCTGACAGGCCGAACGAGGCCTTCGCCCAGATTTCGGAGAGCCGGGTGGGGCGGTGCCTGCGCACGGCGGACTACCTGTACTCGGTCTACGCCCCCGGTGTCAACGGCTTTGCCCAGCCGTCGGCGGAGGTGTACGCCGACGACTTCCTGTACGACATGAGGCGGGACCCCTATCAGCTGAACAACGTAGTGGGCGACCCGGCCTACGCCCAGGTGAAGGCGCGGCTGCGCGAGCGCCTGCTGGACTGGATTCAGCGGGCGGAGGGCGCGCGCCCCGTCATCACGGATTAGGCGTGATAGAAGGAGATATAAGGCCCCTCCGGCAAAAAGGGGGCGCTCTGTCTGAGAGCGCCCCCTTTGCTTATCCCTCGTCGTCCAGCTTGAGGACCGCCATAAAGGCCTCCGTGGGCATCTGCACCGTGCCCAGGGAGCGCATCTTCTTCTTGCCCTCCTTCTGCTTTTCCAGCAGCTTCTTTTTCCGGGTGATGTCGCCGCCGTAGCACTTGGCCAGCACGTCCTTGCGCAGGGCTTTCAGCGTCTCCCGGGCGATGACCTTGCCGCCGATGGCCGCCTGAATGGGCACCTCGAACATCTGCCGGGGGATGTTCTCCTTCAATTTCTCGCAGATTCTCCGGGCCCGCTTGTACGCCTTCTCCCGGTGGGCGATGAAGGACAGCGCGTCCACCTGGTCCCCGTTCAAAAGCAGGTCCACCTTCACCAGGTCGGAGGGACGGTACTCGTCCAGCTCGTAGTCCAGGGAGGCGTAGCCCCGGGTCTTGGCCTTCAGCGTGTCAAAAAAGTCGTAGATGATCTCATTCAGCGGCATGAGATACCGGATCTCCACCAGATTGGTGTCCAGGTACTGCATGTCCTTGTACTCCCCCCGGCGGTCCTGGCACAGGGGCATGATGTTCCCCACATAGTCCGGGGGCGAGATGATGGACACGGAGGCGTAGGGCTCCATGGCCTCCTTGATGGAGCCGGGGTCGGGGTAATTGTGGGGGTTGTCCACCCGCACCAGAGTCCCATCTGTTTTTGTCACCTCATAAATTACCGACGGTAATGTGGTGATGAGGTCCAGATCGAACTCCCGCTCCAGCCGCTCCTGGATGATCTCCATATGGAGCATCCCCAGGAACCCGCACCGGAACCCAAAGCCCAGGGCAATGGACGACTCCGGCTCAAAAGAAAGGGAGGCGTCGTTCAATTGCAGCTTTTCCAGCGCGTCCCGCAGGTCGGGGTACTTGGACCCGTCCTCGGTGTACACGCCGCAGTACACCATGGGCTGGGCGGGGCGGTAGCCGGGCAGGGGCTCGTCCGTGGGCCGCTGGGCCTCGGTGATGGTGTCGCCCACCCGGGTGTCCTTGACGGTCTTGATGGAGGCGGTAAACCAGCCCACCTCACCGGCGGACAGCTCCTTGGCGGACTCCATCCCCAGAGGCCGCAGATACCCGCAGTCCAGCACGCTGTACTGAGCCCCGGAGGCCATCAGCTTCACCTGCATTCCGGGCCGGATGGTCCCCTCCATCACCCGGAAATAGACGATAACGCCCAGATAAGGGTCGTACTGGCTGTCAAAAATGAGGGCCTTCAGCGGCGCGGCCGGGTCCCCGGAGGGCGCGGGGATATTGTGCACAATGTCCTCCAGCACCGCCGGGATGTTGATGCCCTGCTTGGCGGAGATCTCCGGCGCGTCCAGGGCGGGCAGGCCGATGATGTCCTCAATCTCATGCTTCACCCGCTCCGGGTCGGCGGCGGGCAGGTCGATCTTATTGAGCACGGGCCGAATTTCCAAATCGTGGTCCAGGGCCAGATAGGTGTTGGCCAGGGTCTGGGCCTCCACCCCCTGGGCGGCGTCCACCACCAGCACCGCGCCCTCGCAGGCGGCCAGGGACCGGCTCACCTCGTAGTTGAAGTCCACGTGTCCCGGCGTGTCG
The DNA here is from genome assembly GCA_949935795.1 of uncultured Oscillospiraceae bacterium. GTDB lineage: Bacteria > Bacillota > Clostridia > Oscillospirales > Oscillospiraceae > Enterenecus. Next base: position 27,714 of record CATLFX010000003.1, on the reverse strand, counting down.
ATGAGGTTGAGGCAGTAGGTCTCCCCGTCGGCGGCCTTATAGTCCATCCGCACCGCCCGGGCCTTGATGGTGATGCCCCGCTCTCTCTCCAGCTCCATGTTGTCCAGCAGCTGGGACTCCATCTGCCGCTGCTCCACCGCGCCGCAAATCTCAATCATCCGGTCGGACAGGGTGGATTTGCCGTGGTCGATGTGGGCGATAATGGAAAAATTGCGGATTTTAGACTGGTCTGTCATATGGGAAACCCTCCGAAGCGGTCAATTTATATCCTCAAACATGGCGTCATAATCATAGCTGGTCACATACTGCCGGAGCTCGTCCATCTGCCCCCGGTAAAACTCCGGCCAGATCCTCCAGGCGTCGTTGACCATTCCCCAGGCCACCTGAGACGTCACCTGAGAGGAGCAGTGGATGTAATCGGCGTACTGCCCCAGGTCGGTGGCGGTCCACCGGTCGTTGAGGTAGCTGTACACCCCCACGTTCTCATAGCGCAGCAGCCGCCCGCAGGCGTATTCCAGCGCCGAGAGGATGGCCTCCGTGGCTCCCTCCCGCTGGGCCTTGTCCCAGTACAGGATGCTGTAGGGCGGGAACCAGATCTTGAACCGGGTGTTCGGGTGCTCCTCCACCCAGGAGCACACCACATCCATATTTTTCTCCGCCTGCGCCAGATAGGCGCCGCCGGGCAGCGGTTTGTCCGCCTTTTCCGGCCTGACGTAGGACCCCAGGGCGGAATCCCAGGAAAAATCGTACTTTCCATCCCAGACAAACGCCTCGTCCAGGGGCTCCTTCGCCCCGTCCCCCAGCAGCAGGGACTTCACCGCCAGGGCCAGGCACTCCCCGTTGAAATAGAGCTGCAAATCGTCCAGCGGGTCGTCGTTGTAGAGGTACTCCGGCAGCTCCACCCCTTTGTCCTTCCGGATGAGCACGTTGGGGTCCAGGCAGAAATATACGGTATTTATCTTGTCATGGGTGCGGAAGGCCAGGTCCAGGGCGATGTCGAACTCACTGAGCCGCCCATCGGGGAAGGTGATTTTCAGCGTCTCCCGCCCCGTGCCCTGGGTGAACCAGGAGGCGCGGTAGTTGGCCACCAGGGAGGTGCCCATCACGATGTCCTCATAGTCCTGGCGGCGGATCAGGCCGGCCATCTCATACCGCTCGTTGACAAACAGGGTGGTTTCGCCCTCCTCCAGCCCCCCGGTGAGCATAGGGTCCACCCAGGCCACCACGCCCGCCGACCCCGCCAAAATCAGCAGGGTGCAGGCCAGCGCCATGAGGAAAAAAGTTTTCGGTTTCATGTCTCCCGCCCCCTTTCTTGTCACGCTCGGATTGGACCCATTACGGTTCGGCTTCCTTCCGGCCCTATGGGTCTATCCTCGCGCTTCTCTCAAAAGTTGGCGTAGATAAAGGTATCCACACCCGCGAACAGCAGCACCGCCCCCGCCAGGCAAAGGGTGGTCAGCGCCGCCCGCCAGGCCGTGGGCCGGAATTTCTCCGCCCGCGCCAGCGGGTTGGGCAAGGCCAGCAGCCCCAGCCCGACCGGGAGCAGGGCCAGCGGCGCCCAGTAGGTCAGCGCCCGGCCCGCCGGGTTCACGGCGTTCTGGAGGAAGCCCAGCGCCTCGCTCATCACCTTCAGGGGCAGGGCAAAAGCGAATTCCTTGGTGGGCAGGCCCCAGCCGCCCTGGAACAGCCCGCCCAGCAGGGCAAGGGCCTGGCTGACGCTGTCCGCCCGGAAAAACACCCAGGCGATGTTGACAAACAAGAAGGTGAGGGCCCAGGCCAGGGGCTTGGGCAGGGAGACCTTCCCCTTCAAAAGCCGCTCCACCACCTGGGCCAGCCCGTGAAGGGCCCCCCAGATGAGGAATCCCCAGCCCGCTCCGTGCCACAGGCCGGACAACAGGAACACGATCATGATGTTCCGGCAAGTGGCGGCGGTCCCTTCCCGATTGCCGCCCAGAGGGATGTATACGCACTGGCGGAAGAAGGTAGACAGGGTGATGTGCCACCGCCCCCAGAAATCCCGCACCGACAGGGCCTGATAGGGGCTGTTGAAGTTCACCGGCAGCTTCACGCCCATCATCCGGGCCATGCCGGAGGCCATGTCGCAGTAGCCGGAGAAATCGAAATAAATTTGCAGGGTATAGCACAAAATGGTCAGGGCGCTGTCCATAGGGGAGAGGTCCCACACATGGGCGTAACCAAAATCGGCCCCGTTGGCGAACACTCCGGCCACCATCACCTTTTTGCCCAGCCCCAGGGCAAAGCAATACAGCCCCGCTGCCAGATCGTCCCAGGAGAAGGGGGCGGGGCGGCGCAGCTGGGGGGCCAGCTCTCCCACCCGGGTGATGGGCCCGCAGGTGGCGGTGGCGAAAAAGGTGACGCAACAGGCGTAGTCAAGGGGGGACACGTCCTCCCCCGCCGCCCCATCATAGCAGTCCCGCAGCCACAAAATCTGCTGAAAGGTGACGAAGGACAGCCCCAGGGGCGCCAGCCAGGCGGGAGGGGCAAACGCTCCTTCCAGCGGCGTCAGGGACAGCGCAAAGCCGGTGTACTTGAAAAAGGCCAGCACCGCCAGCAGGAGCAAAGCCCCCGTCCACAGCAGGGGCTTTCCCCGGGACCGGTCCCGGGCGATCCGGCGGCCCAGGGCATAGCTGACCGCCCCCTCCGCCCCCAGCACCAGCAGGGACAGGGGGGACTCCCAGCCGCAGAACACCACCCCGGCGCACAGCAGGAACAGCCGGGCGGCACGGTTTCCCAGCCGCCCGCCCAGCACCCGCCATAAAATCAGCGCCAGGGGCAGATAAGCCAGCACAAACAGATGGCTTTGCACGTTCATGAGATTTCCTCGGTTCTTGTCACGCTTTGCCTGTCCACGGCGGCTCCGCGCTTCTTTGTCACGCTGCGAAGCGGCCAGGACGCTCAGTCGCTTTCCGCTTCTCCGCGCTTTTCTGTCAACGGGTATTTTCCAAATGGCTGGTCATCTCGCCGTTGAGCCGTTCGCCGCAGGTGTGTACGATCTGAAGCAGGGACTGATAGGTCCCCGGATAGGCCGCTTTCATGGAGTCGTTGTCCAGGGGCGGGAACTGGGTGCCCTTGCCGGAATTGGCCAGAGCGTCCACAAACTCCGCCTCGCTCATCAGCATATCCGCCCGGGGCAGGCCCGCCAGGAACCACTCCTCCCGGATGTTGAAGAAGTCGTCGTTCTCGTTGCCGCTGGCCCGGTGGAGGTGGCGGAACAAAATATACACCGTGCCGGACAGATAGTTGGCCGCCGCCCGGATGGCCTTCTTGCTGCCCACCTTGCTGAGCAGGTCGAACAGCAGCCCCACGGAGTTCACCACCAGCTTTTTGGACAGGGTAGCCAGCACCGAGCCCCGCATCACGTTGTCCCGCTCGTCGGACACGTCGTACAGGGAGTCCGCGTCCAGAATGGTGGTGCCGTCCCGGCTGAGGGTGCGCCCCAGCAGGAAGTCGGCGGATACGTTGTAAAAGTCGCAGGCCTTGACCACGAACACCAGACCGGGCTCACGGGCCCCGTTCTCGTAGTGGGAGAGCAGCGCCTGGGAGATGCCCAGCGTCTTAGCCGCCTGCCGCTGGGAAATGCCCTTCTCCTGCCGCAGCAGCGAGAGGGTACGTGCGAAATCGGGATTGGTCATTCGGATTTTCCCCTTTCCTAGTGTAGCTTCAAACGTCGACGTCGTCATTAGGAAAAGGCTGTTGGGACCATGGACACACGAACACTCGGACGCACGGGCTCACGGACCTGCGGCGGCGCTCCAAGGGCGCACAGAAATCCCTTCAGCATTTCCTGCGGCGGCGGGCGGCTGCCCGCCCCGCAACACAGTATGTATAGTATAGCGGGGAGAATACGGTTTGTAAAGAGTGGATTGCTTGCGAATGTCAAAGAAAATGCGCCGGGTTTTTTTGTGATTTTCACCAGAACCCCCTTGAAAAAGCGGCGGGACGGTGATAAATTAAATAACAGCATTCTAAAAAACTGGGCAGGCCGGGAGCATCTGGAAATTTTCCCGCCGCCGCCCCGAAAACGGAGGAAACGACCCATGTTCAGACTGATGATCCAGAAGCTGAAGAAGAACCCCAAGAAGATTGTGTTCACCGAGGGTGAGGACCCCCGCATCCTGGAGGCCGCCGCCCGGCTGCTGTCCGGCACCTTCCTCACCCCCATCCTCATCGGAGACCCCGAGAAGATTTATAAGGTGGCGGACGAGGAGTGCCTCAACGTCAAGGGCGTCACCATCCTCCAGCCCCACACCTACGACAAGATGGACGAGATGGCGGCCAAGATGGTGGAGCTGCGCAAGGGCAAGATGACCCCCGAGCAGTGCCGGGAGGCCCTCCAGCAGGGCAACTATTTCGGCACCATGCTGGTGGCCATGAAGGAGGCCGACTGCCTGCTGGGCGGCGCCACCTACTCCACCGCCGACACCGTGCGCCCCGCCCTCCAGCTGATCAAAACCAAGCCGGGCAACAAGATCGTGTCCTCCTGCTTCATCCTGGTGCGGCCCTTCGCCACCGGCGGCAACCAGGTGCTGGCCATGGGCGACTGCGCCATCAACATCGACCCCACCGAGGACGACCTGGTGGAGATCACCCAGGAGGTGGCCGCCTGCGCCCGCCGGTTCGGCGCGGAGCCCAAGGTGGCCATGCTGAGCTATTCCACCATGGGTTCCGGCAAGGGCCCCATGGTGGACAAGATGCGCAACGCCTGCAAGAAGCTCCAGGGTATGGACCTGGACTTCCCCGTGGACGGCGAGTTCCAGTTCGACGCCGCCGTGTCCCCCACCGTGGGCAAGCTGAAGGCCCCCAAGTCCAGCGTGGCGGGCCGGGCCAACACCTTCATTTTCCCCGACATCTCCTCCGGCAACATCGGCTACAAGATCGCCCAGCGCATGGGCAACTTTGACGCCTACGGCCCCATCCTGCTGGGCCTGAACGCCCCTATCAACGACCTGTCCCGGGGCTGCAACGCCCTGGAGGTCTACTCCATGTCCATCATCACCGCCGCACTGGCAGACTGACCTCCGTTTTGCCGCAGTCAAGCGCCCTCCCAGCCGGGAGGGCGCTTTCCCTGTCAGCAATCCGTGCGCGTTTGTACCGTCCAGATGGTGGACCTTTTCCCCGCTCTCCGTTATACTGGGGGAACAACACGTGAAAGGAGCGGTATTTTATGAGTTTAGGAAATAGTCTGTGCCGGGCCCGGAAGAAAAGCGGGCTGTCCCAGGAGGCGGTGGCGGAAAAGCTGGGGGTGAGCCGCCAGACCATCTCCAAGTGGGAGACGGGCGAGACCCTGCCCGATATCCGCCAGTCCAAGCGGATGGCGGCCCTGTATAAGCTGTCCCTGGATGAGCTCATCGACTTCGACCTGGACGTGCAGGAGGTCCAGGAGGCCATTGAGCGCACCAGCGACAAGGTGACGGACAAGATTGACTGGACAAAAGCCTGGGGGAAGAAGTACCCCGTCCTGGTAACGTACCAGGAGACGGTGGACCCCGCCCCCTACGCCCAGGAGCTGGCCCGGCTGCTGGACCGGCTCAAAATGGAGTACGGCTACAGCGAGCTGGACGCCATGCTGGTGCTCAAGGACATCCTGGCCAAGGTGTGGCAGGCGAGGAAGAAAAACGCCTGACCCTCATGCCCGTTTGAACTGCTTTTCCAGCTGCTTCTTTGTCAGCTCGATGGCCACCGGCCGGCCGTGGGGGCAGTACTTCACCGCCCCGCTCATCACCAGCCGGGCCACCTCCTCCAGCTCCTCTGGGCCGCTGCGCCAGCCCCCCTTGATGGCCGCCTTGCAGGCCATGGTATGCAGCAGCTCGTCCCGGGCGGAGGCGGGGTCGGCGGTTCCCGCCACCTTCAGCCGCCGGGCAAGCTCGGACAGAGCGGGCTCAATGTCTCCAACGTCCAAATAGTCCGGCGCGGACCGCGCCGCCAGCGCCCCGGACCCGAACTCCTCCACCTCGAAGCCGAATTGGGCCAGCAAATCGGTCTGCTCCAGTAATGCGGCCCGCTCCTCCGGGGCGGGGGTGAAGGTGACGGGGGTGAGCAGCTCCTGGACCATGGGGCGGTAGTCCGCCGCCTTGAGCCGGTCGAAATTGGCCCGCTCGTGGGCGGCGTGCTTGTCGATGAGCAGCACCTTGTCCCCCTGCTCCACCATCACATAGGTACGGAACAGCTCCCCGCGGACCACCCAGGGCTCCTCCTGGGGCTCCGGCGCGGGGGCGGGAGGCTGGGGCGCGGGGACACGTTCTTCCTCCGGAATGGGCTCCGGCGGGGGGGCGTCTTTTTGCGGCGGAACCTGCTCCGGCGCGGGCCGCTCCTCCCTGGCAGGGACAGGCGCGGGCTCCTTCGGCGCTTTTTTTACCGGCGCCGGGGCCTCCGCTTTTTGGTCGGGGACCTCTTCCCGTTTCTCCGGCAGGGGCTCCACCCATTGGAAGGGGGAGTCCTTCTTTTTTTTCGCCTCGGGGGGCGGCGGGGCCTCCTCCCTTGTCTTTACCACCGGCGGGACCGGGGTCTCGGGCTGCTTCCCCGGCGCGAACCCCGGCATGGGTTTGAACCGGGAGGCGGGCATAAACTGAGTTCCAGTCAGCTCCCGTGAGCGGTCGTTGAGGGGCAGGGCCGTCTGATTGGGCGTGACCTCGTCCGACTCCTTCACCCCGGGCAGCACCGCCTGGGGCCGGGTGCGGTCCCCGTTCAGGGCGGACAGCACCGCGCCGTACACCGCGGCGAACACCGCCTGTTCCCGCTGGAACTTCACCTCGGTCTTGGTGGGGTGGACGTTCACGTCCACCTCAGACGGTTCCACCGTCAGATGGATGACGCAGCCGGGGAATTTACCCACCATCTTCTGGTTTTTGTATGCCTCCTCCACCGCCGCCATCATCACCCGGCTCTTGACATACCGGCCGTTGACGAAAAAGTGCTGATACCCCCGGCTCCCCCGGCAGCAGGCGGGCAGGGAGGCGAAGCCCTGAGCGCGCATCCCCTCCCGGGACCCGTCCACGGGGAGGAAGCCCAGGGCGATGTCCCGGCCCATGACGGCGTAGACCGCGCTTTTCAGCTGGCCGTCGCCGGGGGTAAGTAATTCCTGTCTGCCGTCCCGGATGAACTTCACGCTCAATTCCGGGTGGGACAGGGCCGCCCGCTGGACCACGGCATACACCGCCGCCCCCTCCGCCGCGTCCTTTTTCATAAATTTCAGCCGGGCGGGGGTGTTGTAGAACAGGTCCCGCACCGCCATGGCGGTGCCCTTGGGACAGCCCGCCTCCTCCTGGTTGGTCACCTGGCCGGCCTCCACCGTGAGGGACGCGCCCAGCTCCTCCCCGTCGGTGCGGGTGAGCAGCTCTATCCGGGACACCGCCGAGATGGCCGCCAGGGCCTCCCCCCGGAAGCCCAGGGTGCCGATGGCCTCCAAATCGTGCTCGTCGGAGATTTTCGACGTGGCGTGGCGCAGGAACGCCGTGGCCGCCTGGTCCGCCGGGATGCCGCAACCGTCGTCCGTCACCCGGATGAGGGTCATCCCGCCCCGGCTGATCTCCACCGTGACCGCGGACGCCCCCGCGTCGATGGCGTTCTCCATCAGTTCCTTCACCACGCTGGCGGGGCGCTCCACCACCTCGCCCGCCGCGATCAGGTCGGCCACATGGGGGTCTAGTTGTTTTATCGTCGCCATATTATACCTCTAGTAATATCGTCACCGGGCCGTCGTTCTGGGAGAACACCTGCATGTCCGCCCCGAACTCCCCGTGCTCCACCCGGAAGCCCCGCTCCCGGCACTGCTCCATGAACCGCTGGTACAGCGGGATGGCCGTGTCCGGCTTGGCCGCGTGGGAGAACCCCGGACGGCGGGAGGAGGTGTCGGCGTACAGGGTGAACTGGCTCACCACCAGCAGCGCGCCTCCCACCGCGGCCAGGTTCAGGTTCATCTTCTCGTTCTCGTCCTCAAAGATCCGCAGGCCGCAGATCTTGTCCGCCAGCTTGTCCGCCTGGGCCGGGGTGTCCTCCGGGCCCACCCCCAGCAGCACCAGGAAGCCCGTCTCAATGGCCCCGTTGATTTTACCGTCTATCTCCACCCGGGCGTTCTTCACCCGGGTCACAACCGCTCTCATGGAATGTCCTCCTTACCGTCTGTTTCCATTCTTGTCAAAGGTTTTCTTCAGCGCCCGTTCCACCGGGATCATGGAGAGCAGCAGCAGCGCCGCCTCCACTATCGTAATGGGGAGACTCCACAGGCACATACCGTCTACGGTGGGGCACAGCAGGGTCAGCGCCTGGCATACCACCACCGGGGGCAGCATGGCAAACCCCCACCTCCCCCAAACCTCTCCCATCTTCTGCTGGGCGAAATCCCAAGTTTCCTGATTTTTCATAGAGCGGCGGGTGCGGTAGCCGAATAGGGTGTTGACCTCCCTGGGCGGATTCTTCTTAAACCGCAGCCCATACCAGATCACCACCGCCGGGATAAGCAGGTTGCACACCAGCATAAAAATCCACATTCCCAGCTTCATCAAAAGCCCCCCTTTATTTCATTATACACCGGAAAAGGGCCCCTGTCACGGGTTATTTTCCCACGCAAAACCGCTCGAAGATGCGGGCGGTGACGTCCTCCCGGACCGTGCGGCCCGTCAGCTCCCCCAGGGCGGACATGGCCTCCTCCACGTCGGCCACCACCGCGTCGGGGGGCATCCCCATAGAAAGGGCCTCCGAACCCCGGCGGACGGCCTCCCGGGCCCGGCCCGCCGCCTCCGCCTGCCGGGCGTTGGTGAGCAGGGCCCCGGCCTGACTCCCCGGCGGCTCCGGGAACAGCGCCGCCACCGCCCGCTCCAGCTGGTCCATGCCCTGGCCGGTGAGGGCGGACACCTCCACCGAGGCGGCCAGCGTGGACCGCTTCCCCTCCGGCGCGGCAGGGCCGTCGTCCCAGCCCACGACACAGCCCACGGCGTGGCTGTTTTGGGGCAGGTCCCGCTTGGACCACACGAAAATCCAGGGCTTGCCCGTCCCCGCCGCCATGCGCAGGACCTCCAGGTCCTCCTTTTCCGGCGGCCTGGTGCCGTCCACCACCGCCAGAATCAGCTTCGCCCGCTCCATGGCAGCCCGGGAGCGCTCCACCCCCAGCCGTTCCGCCGCGTCCTCCGTATCCCGCAGGCCCGCCGTGTCCACCAGCCGCAGCACCACCCCGCCCAGATTCACCCGCTCCTCCACCGTGTCCCTGGTGGTGCCGGGGATGGGGGTCACAATGGCCCGCTCGTAGCCCAAAAGGGCGTTGAACAGGGTGGATTTGCCCGCGTTGGGCCGTCCCACGATGGCGCAGGGCACCCCTTCGTTTAAAAACCGCCCCCGCCGGTAGGTGGCGGCCAGAGCGTCCAGCTTGGCCGCCGCGCCCGACAGAACGGCGGCCAGCTCCCGGGCCTCAAAGGGCTCGATGTCCTCGTCGGGGTAGTCCAGCACCGCGTGGAAGTGGGCGCACAGGCCGGTGAGCTCGTCATAAATTTCTTCCACCGCCTCCGCCAGCGCCCCGCCCAGCTGGCCCGCCGCCTGCCGGGCCGCCGCCGGAGTCTCGGCGTGGATCAGGTCGGCCACCGCCTCGGTGCGGGTCAAATCCAGCTTCCCATTCAAAAACGCCCGCCGGGTGAACTCCCCCGGCCCGGCCTGCCGGGCCCCGGCGGCAAAGAGGGCCTCCAGCCCCAGGGCCAGGGCGGCGGGGGAGCCGTGGCATTGCAGCTCGGCGGTGTCCTCCCCGGTGTAGCTGTGGGGGGCGCGGGACACGGTGCACAGGCAGTGATCGATCACCGCCCCCTCCCGGTCATGGAGGGCCCCGTACACCAGGGTCCGGTCGGGGCGTTCCCCCATGGGCCCGCCATGAAAGGGCGTGAATACCCGGTCCACGGCCCGAACGGCCCCCGGCCCGGACAGGCGCAGGATGCCGATGGCGGAGGGAAGCGCGGGGGTGGCGATGGCGGCGATGGTGTCATTCATATGGGTTCACCTCGAAAGCGTTTGCCGCCATCTTACCACAGCCCGGCCCGTTTTTCAACGCCGTCTATGTTGCGCCCCTCATCCCCTTATGGTATACTGGAATACATCAAGTAATGAGGAGTGGTCCGCCATGTCAAAGCCCGTCACCTTCGCCATCTGCGGCTGCGGGGACCGGGGGCTGGACTCCTACGCCCCCTACCAGGAGCTGCATCCCCAGGAGATGAAGATCACCGCCGGGGCGGATATCCGGCCGGAGCGGCTTGCCCTGCTGCAAAAGCGGTACGGCGTGCCCCCGGAGATGTGCTTTGCCTCCGACGAGGAGCTGCTGGCCCAGCCCCGGCTGGCCGACGTGATGCTGGTGTCCACCCTGGACCGCCGCCACGTGGCCAACGCCCTGGCCGCCCTGGACAAGGGCTACCACATCCTGCTGGAGAAGCCCATCTCCCCCGACCTGGACGAGTGCCGCGCCCTTCAAAAGAAGGCCCGTGAGACGGGGCGGGCGGTGGTGGTGTGCCACGTGCTGCGCTACACCCGGTTCTACGCCGCCCTGAAGGACCTGCTGGACCGGGGGGCCGTGGGCAAGGTGGAGACCATCGACGCCGTGGAGCACGTGGCCTACTGGCACCAGGCCCACAGCTTTGTCCGGGGCAACTGGCGGCGGTGGGAGGAGACCAGCCCTATGATCCTGCAAAAGAGCTGCCACGACATGGACATACTGCGCTGGCTGGCGGGGGAGCCCTGCCTGCGGGTGCAGAGCTTCGGCTCCCTGGACTACTTCACGGCGGACAACGCCCCGGCGGGGGCGGCCCCGCGCTGCCTGGACGGCTGCGCCTGCAAGGACGGGTGCCCCTACGACGCGGAGAAAATCTACATCACTGACCCCCGCACCGGCATACGCGGCGGGGGGAAGGACTGGCCCTGCGGCGTGGTGGCCAGCGAGCCCGACGAGGAAAAGCTCCGGGAGGCCCTGCGGACGGGCCCCTACGGCCGGTGCGTGTTCCACTGCGACAACGACGTGGTGGACCACCAGACGGTGAATCTGGAGTTCGCAAATCATATCCATGCCACCTTCACCATGACCGCCTTCACCCAGTCCTGCCACCGCACCATCAAGGTGACGGGCGCCCTGGGCGAGGTGGAGGGGGACATGGCGGACGGCCTGCTCCGCCTGCGGCCCTTCGGCCAGCCGGAACAGGCCATCGACACCCGGGAGGGGGCGGGGACCCGCTCCGGCCACGGCGGAGGCGATTTCGGCCTGATGGAGCACTTCTGCCGCCTCATCGCCCGGGGCGGGACAGAGGCCCTCACCGGGCTGGACGCCTCGGTGGAGAGCCACGTGATGGCCCTGGCCGCCGAGGCCTCCCGGCTGGACGGGGGGCGCACAATCGCCCTGGCGGATTTCTGAGAAAGCCGCCCCGAAAATCACGGATGAGGGAGAAATCCCGCCGCGGAAGCCGGGGGAACCCATTGACAACAGGCGGCAGAACCCCATATAATAGAGGCGGTCTTTTCACTGTTTTCAGCGGGCGCGGCCCTGGGGGCGGCGCCGCGCGGAAACGGTCCCTGTGCAAATCAGCCGGACCCCTCGGGCCGGGAAAGGAGACGCATGGCTGTGCTTGAGACATTGTTTACCAAACACCGCGGGGCGCTGGCGGCGCTGGCCTGCCTGTGCCTGCTGGGACTGAGCGGCTGCGAGGCGTCCCAGACTCCCGCGCCCAGCCAGGCCCAGGCCAGCGAGCCGCCGGAGCCCGAGGCGGTCCGCCTGGTCCGGGAGCTGGACGGCTACGCTCCGCAGAAAAAGGAATACAACTTCTATTTCACCTATAAGCTGGTCCACCCCTGGTGGGACGCGGTGGCCCTGGGCATGGAGGACGCCGCCCGGCAATACGAGAAACAGGGCGTTATTATCACCTACGAGTATCTGGCCCCTCCCGCCGTCTCCGCCCAGGACCAGATCCGGCGGCTGGAGGACGCCGCCGGGCGGAATTTCGACGTGATCGGGGTGGACGTGGCCGACGTGGACGCGGTGACCCCCGCCATCAACGCCCTGCTGGACCAGGGGCAGAGGGTGATGACCTTCTCCAGCTCCGACGCCTCCCGGGAGGACGGGTGCCGCCGCATCGCCTATGTGGGCAACACCCACAACTTCCAGGACGGGGCCGACATCACCCAGGCCCTGTGCCGGAAGCTGGGGGGCAAGGGCAAGGTGGCCGTCCTGGTGGGTACGCCCGGCGCGCCCTGCCACGAGGAGCGGGCCCTGGGGGTGAAAAGCGTCGTCGCCCAGTACCCGGACATGGAGATTGTGGAGCTGGAATATGATGAGGACACGGCGGAAAAGGCCTACCAGTACACCAAAGAGTTTTTAGAGCGCCACCCCGACCTGGCGGGCGTCGTGTGCTGCAACATGAGCAACCCGGTGGGGGCGGCCAGGGCCGTGGTGGAGGCCGGACGGCAGGGACAGGTGGTCATCGTGGGCATGGACCACGACCAGGAGGCCCTGGGCTATCTCCGGGACGGGGTGATCTACGCCCTGGGGGTCCAGGACTGCCACTCCATTGGCTTCGACACCATCCAGGTGGCGGTAAAAATCGCGGACGGCCTCCTCCCGGGGGAGGCCTACCCGGAAAAGACAGAGGAATCCACGACGATCATCTACCAGGACGGCGCGGCGGCCATGCTGCGCACCCTGTACGGCGTGATCGGCTGAGAATGGCAGGTAACATGACAATGGAGCAGTCACAGCAAAGGGGCATCAAAGAAAAACAGCAGCGGCAGACCGTAGCCTCCGCCGTCTGGGGCGGGCTGATTATCGCCGCCATCCTGCTTATCACCACGGTCTGGGTGGCTACCAGCGCCCAGGCCAGCACCAACGAGGCGGTGGCCAGGGTCAGCGAATTCTACCTGGACGAGCTGGCGGGCCGCCGGGCCCTGGTGGTGTCGGGGGAGCTGGAGACCAACTTCGACTACATGGACAGGGCCCTGAGCATCCTGGACGGCTCCGATCTGGCGTCCCAGGAGTCCCTGCGGGAGTTTTTGGGCCGGGTCAAGCAGCTCTACGGGGTGGACCGGTTCGCCCTGGTGGACGAGAACGGCGTGGTCTACACCCAGCACAGCACTGCCTCCGGCCTGAGCCGCTACCCCTTCCTCTCCCAGGAGCTCACCGGGCCGGTCATCAGCATGGCCAACCTCTATGGCGCGCAGAAGCAGGTCATTTTGGCCACTCCGGTGGAGGGGATCTCCTTCCAGGGCGCCCGGATCAAGGCCTGCTTCACCCAGATCAATATCGCGGAGATGCTCAGCTCCCTCACCCTTCAGGGCGACAGCAACGAGACCTATTGCAGCCTTTACCACCGAAGCGGAGAGAGCCTGACGGAGAACACCTTTGGAAACCTGGACGCGGGGCGCAACCTGCTGGAGGCCCTGAAGGACGCCCGGATGGAGCCCGGGTCCAGCTATGAACAGCTGCTTCAGGATTTTGCCGAAGGCAGGCCGGGGAACCTCTCCTTCCACTACCAGGGAATCCGGGAGGACCTGTGCTACGTCCCGGTGGAGGGGGCGGACTGGATGCTCACCATCCTGATCCGGGACAATGTGCTCACCGATCAGATCAGCTCCATCAGCTCCGGCATGATGCGCCGGGGCATCATCCAGATCGCCGTCACGGTGCTGGCCATGCTGGCGGTGTCCCTGGCCCTCATCCTCCAGTCCCGGCGGCACGCCCGCATCCTGCTGGAGCAGGAAAAGGCCGACGGCGACCGCATCCGGGCCGCCTACGCCCAGGTGGAGCGGGCCCAGACCGCCATGGACATGATCCACGCCGCCATGGGCTCCGGCCTGTGGAGCATGGACTTTGACGAGGACGCCAACATGGTGTCGTGCACCTGGTCGGACGTGTTCCGGAACATGCTGGGCTACGAGGGAGAGGAGGACTTCCCCAACATGCTGGAGTCCTGGAGCGAGCTGCTCCACGACGAGGACCGGGACCGGGTGCTCCGGGCCTACTGGGCCGCCGTGGGGGACTACACCGGCGGCACCGCCTACGACGTGGAGTACCGCCTGCTCACCAAGCACGCCGGATGGCGGTGGTTCCACGCCGCCGGACGGCTGTCCCGGCGGGAGGACGGCTCCCCCATCACCTTCGTGGGCCTGTTCATGGACGTGGACGACGCCAAACGGATGGCGGAGCAGCTGGAGCGGCAGAAAAACGACCTCCAGGACGCTTTGGCCGCCGCCCAGCACGCCAACCGGGCCAAGACCACCTTCCTGAACAACATGTCCCACGATATCCGCACCCCCATGAACGCCATCATCGGCTTCACCTCCCTGGCCGCCGCCCACATTGACAACCCCGAGCAGGTCCAGGACTACCTGGCCAAGATCACCACCTCCAGCAACCACCTGCTCAGCCTCATCAACGACGTGCTGGACATGAGCCGCATCGAGAGCGGCAAAATGAAGATCGAGGAGAAGGAGGCGTCCCTGCCTGAGATCATGCACGACCTGAAGACCATCGTCCAGTCGGACATCACCGCCAAGCAGCTGGAATTCTACATCGACACGGCGGACGTGGTGAACGAGCACGTGATGTGCGACAAGCTGCGGCTGAACCAGGTGCTGCTGAACCTGCTGAGCAACGCCATGAAGTTCACCATGCCGGGGGGCATCGTCAGCGTCCGGGTCATCCAGAAGGGGGCCGCGGCGGACGGCCGGGCGTCCTATGACTTCCAGGTGAAGGACACCGGCATCGGCATGAGCCAGGAGTTCCTGGCCCACGTCTTCGATCCCTTCGAGCGGGAGCGGACCAGCACCGTCAGCGGCATTCAGGGCACGGGCCTGGGCATGGCCATCACCAAAAACATCGTAGACATGATGGGCGGCGCCATCTCCGTGGCCAGCGAGGAGGGAAAGGGCACCACCTTCACCGTGGCCCTCCAGTTCCAGACCTGCTCCGGCCCGGTGCGCCAGGAGGAGATCCCCCAGCTCAAGGGTCTGCGGGCGCTGGTGGCCGACGACGACTTCAACACCTGCTCCAGCGTCACCAAAATGCTGTCCACCATCGGCATGCGGCCGGACTGGACCACCTCCGGCAAGGAGGCGGTGCTGCGCACCAGGCTGGCCTGGGAGCAGGGGGACAAGTACGCCGTATTCATCATCGACTGGCTCATGCCCGACATGAACGGGGTGGAGGTGGTCCGGCGGATTCGGACCATTATCGGCGGGGAGACGCCCATCATCATCCTCACCGCCTACGATTGGTCGGACATCGAGGAGGAGGCCAGGGCCGCCGGTGTCACCGCGTTCTGCTCCAAGCCCATCTTCCTGTCCGAACTGCGGGAGCTGCTGGAGTCCCCCTTCGCGGCCCCTGAGGCCGCCCCCGCCGCCCCGGACCCCGTCTCCTTCCAGGGCAGGAAAATCCTGCTGGTGGAGGACAACGAGCTCAATCAGGAGATCGCCGTGGAGATTTTGCAGGGCTCCGGCTTTGTGGTGGAGGTGGCGGACGACGGCCAATCCGCCGTGGACCGCATCAGGTCCTCCCAGCCCGGCCGGTACGACCTGATTCTCATGGACATCCAGATGCCCATCATGGACGGCTACGAGGCCACCCGGCGCATCCGGGCGCTGGACATCCCCGGCGCGGCGGATATCCCCATCATCGCCATGACCGCCAACGCCTTTGACGAGGACCGGCGGGCGGCGCTGGAGGCCGGCATGAACGGCCACATCGCCAAGCCCATCGACGTACCCAAGCTGATGGAGCTTCTGGGGGACCTGCTGGCCCCCGTCTGAGGGCGGAAAAGGACCGTGCGGAGCATTCCGCGCGGTCCTTTTTTCAGCTCAATTGGCTTTTCAGCTGGTACAGCAGGTTCATGGCCTCAATGGGGGTCAGGGTCTCCACCGAGACGGCCCGCAGCTGTTCCAGCACCGCCGCCCCGGCCATGTCTCCCAGCGACACCTGGGCCTCCTCCGCCGGGCGGGCGCTGGGGGCGGGGGCGGAGGAACCTCCCTGGGCCTCCAGCTCTGCCAGAATCTCCCGGGCCCGGTCCACCACCCGGCCTGGCACCCCGGCCAGCTTGGCCACCTCCACCCCGTAGCTCTGGTCCGCCCCGCCGGGGACGATCTTCCGCAGGAACACAATGCCGTCCCCCCGCTTTTTGGCGGCGATCTGGTAATTGCGCACCCCCTCGATGGTGTGCTCCACCTCGGTGAGCTCGTGGTAGTGGGTGGCGAACAGGGTCTTGGCCCCCAGGCGGCGCTTATCCGCGCAGTACTCCAGCACCGCCCGGGCGATGGACATGCCGTCGTAAGTGGAAGTGCCCCGGCCGATCTCGTCCAAAATCAGCAGGGAGCGGGCGGTGGCGTTTTTCAGCATCTGGGCTACCTCGGTCATCTCCACCATAAAGGTGGACTGGCCCGCCGACAGGTCGTCGGAGGCCCCGATCCGGGTGAACACCCGGTCCACCACCCCGATCCGGGCGGATTTCGCGGGCACAAAGGAGCCCATCTGGGCCATGAGCACGATGAGGGCCACCTGGCGCATGTAGGTGGACTTGCCCGCCATGTTGGGGCCGGTGATGATGGCCAGGCGGTTGTCCCCGCCGTCCATCCGGGTGTCGTTGGGCACAAAGAGGGAGTCCTTCAGCATCCGCTCCACCACCGGGTGGCGGCCCTCCCGTATGTCGATGACGCCGCTGTCGTCCACCATCGGGCGGACATAGCCGTTCTGCACCGCCGCCGCCGCGAAGGAGCACAGCACGTCCAGAACGGCCACCCCCCGGGCCACGTCCTGCACCTGCCGGACCCGCTGGGAGGCCGCGTCCCGCAGATTACAGAAGAGCTGGTACTCCAGGGCGGTGACCCGGCTCTGGGCGGACAGAATCTCGTGCTCCAGGTCTTTCAGCTCCTGGGTGATGAACCGCTCGCAGTTCACCAGGGTCTGCTTGCGGATATAGTCCTCCGGCACCATGCCGTAGTAGCTCTTGGACACCTCGATGTAATAGCCGAACACCTTGTTGTAGCGCACCTTCAGGCTCTTGATGCCGGTGCGCTCCTTCTCCCGGCCCTCCAGGCCGGCCACCAGGTCCGCCCCGTGGTTCAGGATGTCCCGGAGGTGGTCCACCTCCCCGTCGTAGCCCTGGCGGATGAAATCCCCCTCCCGGATGGTGAAGGGCAGGCGGTGGTCGTCCTCGTCCTCCCGGATGGCCTGCTTCAACAGGGCCTGGAGGTCGGCCAGAACGGTGAACTCCTCCAGAAAGTCAAACCGCCGTGGGGCCGCCTGGGCCAGGGGGGCGGCCAGCCGGGCCAGCTCGGGCAGGACGGCCAGACCGTCCGCCAATGTGAGCATGTCCCGGGCGTTGGCGGAGCCGTACACCACCTTGCCGATGAGCCGCTCCAGGTCGGGCACCTGACGCATGGCCCGGGTCAGCTCCTCCCGGACCACCCCGTCCGCCGTCAGGGCCGCTACCTGGTCCTGCCGGACCGCGATGGCGGCGGGGGAACACAGGGGCTGCTCGATCCAGGCCCGGATCAGCCGGTGGCCCATGGGCGTCTTCGTCTTGTCCAGCACCCACAGCAGGGACCCCTTTTTCTCGCTGCCCCGGATGGTCTCGGTGAGCTCCAGGGTGCGCCGGGCGGTGAGGTCCAGCTCCAGATAGCGCTGGCCCCCGCCGCCATCCATCTCCAGGCGGCTCAGGTGGCTCAGGTCGGTCTTCTGGGTCTCCTTCAAATAGGCCGCCAGCGCCCCCGCCGCCTGCCAGCACATCCGGGGGCCGTCCTCCTGGGGAAGGGCCTCCTCCCCCTCCCCCAGAATGCCCAGGCCGCGCAGGGCCTCCACCGCCTGAGCCGGACGGAACCGGGCCTCCGGCGTGGGCTGGCACAGACAGCTCAGCCGGAGCTTTAAAAATTCGGTGAGCCGGGGCTCGGAGGCGGCCGCGTCCGACAATATGGCCTCGCTGGGCGGGCAGGCCGCCAGGGCGTTGAGCAGATGGGTGACCCAGTCCTTCCCCTGGAAGGGAGCGGCGGTGAACTGGCCGGTGGACAGGTCGCACCGGGCCAGGGCCCCTCCGGCGCTGTCGGCGTAGACCGCGCAGATGTAGTTGTTCCGGCTCTCGTCCAGCATCTCGTCCGCCATGGCCGTGCCGGGGGTGACAATGCGGATCACGTCCCGGTCCACCAGCCCCTTGGCCGTGGCCGGGTCCTCCATCTGCTCGCAGATGGCCACCTTGTACCCCCGCTTGATGAGCCGGGCAATGTAGCTCTGCGCCGAGTGGTAGGGCACCCCGCACATGGGGGTGCGCTCCTCCTCCGGCTTGCCCCGGTCCCGGGTGGTGAGGGTCAGCCCCAGCTCCTCCGCCCCAAGCTTGGCGTCGTCGTGGAACATCTCATAAAAATCACCCAGCCGGAAAAACAGCAGACAGTCCGGATGGGCTTCCTTCACCTTCCAGTACTGCTTCATCATGGGGGTCATTTCCGCCATTTTCGACACGCTCTCTTTCTGAAACGCGGCGAGGAAATTCCCCGCCGCGTGTGTTTTATTCTCCATAATCTACAATGACATACACGTACTGCACCCCGGCGATATCTGCCGAGGGCTCCACCTGGGCGTAGCGGCTGACGCCGTCCTCCTCCACGTAGAGGGTGCGCACCGACCCCACCACCAACCCCGGCGGGTACACGCCGCCCAGGCCGGAGGTGGTTACCTGGTCGCCGGTGACCAGCTTGGCCTCCTCCGACACAAAGGACAGCCGCAATAACCCCTCCTGCATGAGGGTGAAATCCCCCTCCAGGATGGCGTCCTCGTCGGTGCGGGCCACCCGCCCCCCCAGCTCCAGCCGGGGGTCCAGGATGGTGGTCACGCGGCTGGAGTTGATCCCCGCCTCGGTGACCACACCGATGAGATAGCCGTACTGGTCGATGACGCAGTCGCCGTTCTCCACCCCGCCCCCGGTCCCCCGGTCGATGGTCAGATCGGAGGTCCAGTTGGAAGAGGCCCGGCGGACCACCGCCGCGTCCCGGTATTGCAGCTCCGGGCGGGCCTCGGCCAGCTTCAGCAGGTCCTTCATCCGCTCGTTCTCACGGGCCGCGTCCTGCCCGGCGATGGCGTCCCGCTCCAGCTCCGCCACCCGGCGGCGCAGGGTCTCGTTCTCCGCCGCCAGCTCCTCGTAGCGGAAGGCCCGGTCATACTGGGCCTGGGTCCAGTTGGACACGCTGGCCGACACCGCCCGGAAGGGAGTGGCCAGCACCTCCAGGGCGCTGGTCACCGGGTCAAAGCCCAGAATCTGGGCCCCCAGGGCCAGCACCAGCGTCAGCAGAACCGCCGCCACCAGCAGCAGGCCCCCGTTGTTTCGGAAAAATCGACTCATGGTTGTGTGCTCCTATTTTAGCCGGTTTGACGCTATTCCCACCCCTTCGGGGTGGGAATAGCCGAATAGACGAAAAAATCGACTTATTGTTATAGCTGCTCCTTTTTTTACAGCAAGTTTATGCCAAATTGAGTCAACATGCGGCCCAGCCGGAACACCGGCAGGCCCACCACATTGCTGTAGTCCCCACGGATGCCGCTGACCAGCAGGGCCCCCCGCCCCTGGATGCCGTAGGCCCCGGCCTTGTCCATGGGCTCCCCGGTGGCAATGTAGCCCCGAATCTCTTCGGGGGCAAGCTCCCGGAACTGAACGGCGGTCTCCTCGTGCTCCGTGACGGCCCGCTCCCCCTGGAGCACCGTCACCCCTGTATAAACATGGTGCTCCCGCCCCGACAGCGCGGACAGCATGGCAAAGGCGTCCTCTTCGCTCCGGGGCTTCCCCAGCACCGCCCCGTCCAGGGCCACCACCGTGTCGGCGGCAATGATGATATCCTTCGGCCCGGCCTTCTTCGCCGCCGCCTGGGCCTTGCGCTGGGACAGCTCCTCCACAATCCGGGCCGGGGACAGGCCCTCCTCCACCGACTCGTCCACGTTGGGGGCGGACACCTTGAACTCCTCAATCCCCATCCGCCCCAGCAACTCCTTCCGCCGGGGAGAGTTGGACGCCAGGATAATCCTTGCCTTTTCCTCCGGGGGCGGCTCGTTGATGCCCAGCAGGTAGTCGGCGGAGACATGATACAGCTGCGCCAGCTTGACCAGCGTCGCTGTCTGAGGGTCACGATTTCCATATTCATAGCCGCAATACCCAGTGATGGACAATCCGAGGGCTTTTGCGACTTCGGTTTGTTTCATTTTATTCTCAATACGCAATTCTTTCATGCGCTCAGCTAAAATACTCATAAAAACCTCTTGACTATCGCAGATGAGATGGTATAATAAAAACATCGCAAATATGGGGGTGTCGCTATGACAGAACTGATAACAAGTCTGTATTATATGGTGGAGGACTGGATTGGTCAACATGATTTGCGAGGGGAAAAAATAAACGAGTTGGAAACTCGTCAGGCTATATTACAGGATGAAATCATTCAGCGCCTGGGCGAGGATGGGCAAGAGATGATGGAAACCCTGTCCAGCCTCAACCTGGAGCTGGAAGACATCCATGACGAGGCGCTGTTCCGGGCGGCTATGGAGCTGGGGGTGCAGATCGCCCGGCCCAGGCGCAGGGCGTGGACCGCAGATGGTTTCAGTAACTAGACCACGGGCGGCAGCACAAATAAGGGGGGCACGGGTCGAAAGCCCTGCGCGCCGGAAAGGCTTTCCCCCGCTCCGATGCAAGCTCTCCCGTAAACCGGGGTTCTTAGGGGGGAAATCCTATGAGCGAGAGCGCGCCCTTGGCGCTCGAAGTCGAATCGGATTTTCCCCCTAAGCGTCCTTTTGGGTACTTTTCCCACGTGGGAAAAGTACCCCGCCGGAGGCGGCCCTCCGTAAAAGGGGGGGCGGGGAGTTACTCCACATCCCGATAATATAACCCCCGGGTGAAATCGGTGGGGACGTAGTTCCCCTTCCCCCGGTAGGCGGACAGCACCTGGACGCACTCCACCCCGTTCTCGGTGGTGAACAGCAGGCGGATGGCCCGCAGCCCCGCCTTTTTCCAGTCCTGGGGCTTGTCCGCCAGAAACAGCTTGTTGGCGTTCAAAATCTCGTTGCGGCACCCGTAGGCCCGCTCCACGGGGAAACGCACCCCTTTGCGGTCGGTGAGCAGGTTCACGTTGGAACACACGCACTTCCCCGACTGGTTCTTGATGGCGCAGTTCTCCGTAATCATCAGGGGCAGACGCCCGTAGGCGATGATCTCCAGGTCCACCGCCTTGGACACGTCCCGGATCTGGGCCAGCTTCAGCTCAAAGGAGGCGGTCAGCGACTGGAGGCCCAGCCGCTTGTACTCCTTCACCCCCTGGCTGTTGAACACCTGGAGGCCGAAGTCCCCCCGCATGACAAAGCCCAGCTCCTTACACAGGGGGACAAGGCCCAGATTGCCCACGTAGGCGTCGGTGACCCCCGCCTCTTTGCAGACGGCCAGCTCCTCCCGGAGCTTGGGCAGCTCCCGGTCAAAGCAGACCCGGGGCAGCACCGCCGCCACCGGGATCCCCCGCTCCACCGCCCCCCGCACGTCATCCGGGTGGGCGGCGATCTCCTCCACGGGCAGGGTGATCCGGTCCGGCCGGGCCTTGATGAGCTCAAAGGTGAGCTGCCCCGCCCGGCGCAGGGAGACATACACGTCCGGCTCCTCCCGGTAGTTCTCGTACCGGGCCCCCGGCTTGAACACGCCGTGGCGGCGCTGGGGCAGGGCGGTGCGCTGGGCGGACAGCCCGTCCAGCACCTGCCGCCGCAGGGCGTTCAGCGAGGACAGGGGCACCGCCAGCCCGTCCTGCACCAGGGAACGCACCTCCGTCACCCGGTAGGGGGTGCCCCCGGTCTTGGAGAGCTGGGCCTCCACGTCCGCCTGGGTGACCGCCCGGCGGCGGGCGGGGTCGGGCATCTGCCCGGCGGCGGTGACCACCCGGCCCTCCTGGTCCTCCACCCCCACCTGGACGGGCTCGCCGGGGCGGATCATGGCATAGAATTTTACCGGAACGCCGGGGCCCTCCCCCCGCTCATACGCGGCCTTGGCCTGGGCGAACAGCTCCTTTGGGTTTTTGGCCTCCTCACGGACGCCGAACATGTCCGGGCCCTTTTTCTCCACAAAATAGCCGTCGGTAAAGCCCTGGCGGGAGAACGCCTGCTCCAGCCGGGACAGCTCCTGGGCGGTGGGCTCCCGGCCCTCCCGCAAAGCGCCGGCGTACACCTTGGTGACGATATAGACGTACTCGGGCCGCTTCATCCGGCCCTCGATCTTGGCGCTGGCCACCCCCATCTCCTGGAGCTCCTTCAAGTGCCCCGCCAGGGACATGTCCTTGAGGGAGAGGGGGTAGCCGTCCGCCATGTCCCCCCAGCCGTAGGGCAGGCGGCAGGGCTGGGCGCACATGCCCCGGTTGCCGCTGCGCCCCCCGATGACGGAGGACATGAAGCACTGGCCGGAATAGCACATGCACAGCGCCCCGTGGACGAACACCTCGATCTCAATGGGGGAGTGCTCGCAGATGTAGGCGATGTCCCGCCGGGACAGCTCCCGGGCCAGCACCGCCCGGGTGATCCCCAGGTCCGCCGCCTGCTTCACCCCGTCCAGAGTGTGGAGGCTCATCTGGGTGGAGGCGTGAAGGGGCAGGTCCGGGGCGGCCTGCCGCAGGGCGCGGACCAGGCCCATGTCCTGGACCAGCACCGCGTCCGCCCCCAGCTGGGACGCCTGGACCGCGCAGTCCACCGCCGCGGCCAGCTCCCGGTCGGAGCACAGGGTGTTCAGGGTGAGGTACACCTTTACCCCCCGCAGGCGGCAGTAGGATGCCGCGGAGGCAAACTCGTCCCGGGTGAAGTTTTTCGCGCCCCGGCGGGCGTTGAATTGTCCAAAGCCCAGGTAGACCGCGTCCGCCCCGGCGCACACCGCCGCGCGCAGCGCCTCCGGGCTGCCGGCGGGGGATAGTATTTCCATAAGGTCCTCCGAGTTGTTTTTCTAAGGTCAAGGGCCCTCCTTTTTTCTTTGAAAAGAAAAAAGGAGGCGAAAAAAGAAACTTTTAAACTGTCCGTACCGGAAAAGGACAAAGGTTTATACAGGAATCAAAAAATCATATTAAAACAGATTGTCCCGATAAGCGCTTGTTTCGTGGCCGGGCAGAAATTTTTATGGCACGGCCCGCGCCGGTAACGGTCTGAAAGTTTCTTTTTGGTTCTTTTTCTTTTCAAAGAAAAAGAACACGCCCTTACCGCTTCTGCTGTAATTTGAAGATCTCCCGCTTGGACTCGCTGAGCTCCGCCTTCAGCTTGGCGTTCTCCTCCAGCAGGTCCTTGATCTGGCGGCGCAGGTCCACCGACGCCTCCTGCTCCTTGAAGCGCTCGTCGGCGATGTTGATGGCGGTGAGCACGGCGCAGTCCATCTGGGACACGCCGCCGGGCCGGCCCGTCTCCTTCAGCTTCTCGTTCACATAGGCGGCCACCCGGTGGACATAGTTTTCATCCTCAACGGCCAGCAGCGTGTATTTCAGCCCACCCACGGTCACAGTGACGCGGTTTTGCATGGCGGTCCCCTCCTGCGTAAAAAGTCAACTGATATTATAGCACACTCCTGGGAAAAAGGAAATGAAAAAAGTATAAAATCCTGCGGGATTTTTCCCGCCCCGCTCCTTGACAGGTTGGGAAAAAGATGATAAAGTGTGTCAGCAAGCAGTGACGGAGAACAGTACCCCGCGCACGGGGCTTCAGAGAGGGGACGGACGGTGCGAGTCCCCCGAAGGCGCGGCGGGAAGGCCCTCCCGAGCCCGGGCAGGAAATGGCCCGGCGGCCCCCGCCGTTACCGGGTCAAGAGCGCGTACCAGCCAGGTACGAATTCAGGTGGAACCGCGGACTGCTATTCAGTTCGCCCTGAGCCAGCGTGGCTCAGGGCGTTTTTTGTCGATAGCGTCTGAGCCGTTGCGAGCAGGTGAGGCGTGAATGCTTTGAGCCGGAAATCATCAAAAAGGAGCGAGATGTCTTGAAAAACAGCGAGAAGAGCATGGAAAAGATCGTGGCTTTGTGTAAAGCCAGAGGCTTCATCTTCGCCGGGTCCGAAATCTACGGCGGTCTGGCCAACACCTGGGACTACGGCCCCCTGGGGGTGGAGCTGAAAAACAACGTGAAAAAGGCCTGGTGGAAGAAATTCGTCCAGGAGAACCCCTACAACGTGGGGCTGGACGCCGCCATCCTCATGAACCCCCAGGTGTGGGTGGCCTCCGGCCACGTGGGCGGCTTCTCCGACCCGCTGATGGACTGCAAGGAGTGCCACGAGCGCTTCCGCGCCGACAAGGTCATCGAGGACTGGTGCCAGGAGCACAATTTCGAGCTGGGCCACAGCGTGGACGCCATGAGCCAGCAGGAGATGAAGGCCTTCATCGAGGAGCACCAGATTGCCTGCCCCACCTGCGGCAAGTTCAACTGGACCGACATCCGTCAGTTCAATCTGATGTTCAAGACCTTCCAGGGGGTCACCGAGGACGCCAAAAACACCGTGTATCTCCGCCCCGAGACAGCCCAGGGCATCTTCACCAACTTCGTCAACGTCCAGCGCACCACCCGGCGGAAGCTGCCCTTCGGCATCGGCCAGATCGGCAAGTCCTTCCGCAACGAGATCACCCCGGGCAACTTCATCTTCCGCACCCGGGAGTTCGAGCAGATGGAGCTGGAGTTCTTCTGCAAGCCGGGCACCGAGCTGGAGTGGTTCGCCTATTGGAAAAACTTCTGCCACCAGTGGCTGCTGGACCTGGGCATCAAGGATGAGAACCTGCGCCTCCGGGACCACGACCCCGAGGAGTTGTCCCACTACTCCAACGCCACCACCGACTTCGAGTTCGCCTTCCCCTTCACCGACTGGGGCGAGCTGTGGGGGGTGGCCAGCCGCACCAACTTCGACCTCACCGCCCACCAGAACACCTCCGGCAAGGATTTGACCTACTTCGACCAGGAGACCAACGAGCACTATATCCCCTACGTCATTGAGCCCTCTCTGGGTGTGGAGCGGATGCTGCTGGCCTTCCTGTGCAACGCCTACGACGAGGAGGTGGTGGACGCCGGGAAGAACGACGTGCGCACCGTGCTGCACCTCCACCCCGCCCTGGCCCCCTTCAAGTGCGCGGTGCTCCCCCTGTCCAAAAAGCTGTCCGACAAGGCCCGGGAGGTCCAGACAGAGTTGTCCAAGTATTTCATGGTGGACTTCGACGACGCCGGCTCCATCGGCAAGCGCTACCGCCGTCAGGACGAGATCGGTACGCCGTATTGCATCACCGTGGATTTCGCCACCGTGGGCGACGACAAGACTGAGGCCGATCACGCCGTCACCATTCGGGACCGTGACACCATGGACCAGGTCCGGGTGCCCATCAGTGAGCTGAAGAGCTGGCTGGAGGAGAAGCTGGCCTATTAAATTTCCGTTAAACCTTCCGCAAAATGTGCACAGCGGCTGAAAATGTGATAGAATACCGGCGACAGGGAGCAAGACAGACTCCCTGCCGCCGATATTTTTTCCATGGGAGGATACCATGAGACGACTATTTTCCTGCTTTTTGTTCCAGAAACGCCCGGAGGAGGGGCTGTCCGCCCCCCGCCGGGTGGCGTTCTGGCTTTGGAACGCCCTGCTGCTGGGCGGGGCCGCTGTCGGCCTGGGGCTGCTGTCCCTGATCCTGGCCCCCTCCCAGTTCGGCTGGGTGCTGTTCTGGGATTATTGGGCCCACCCGGGCCTGATTGTGTTAAACCTGCTGCCCCCGGTGGTGCTGGCCGCGCTGCTCTGCGGGGTCACGGGACGGCCCTGGCTGGCCTATGTGCTCACCGCCCTGCCGGTGCTGGGACTGTCCTTCGGCAATTACTACAAGCTGGCCTTCCGGGACGACCCGGTCATCGCCGCCGATATGCTTCTGTTGGGTGAGGCGGGGAATATGGCGGGGAAGTATCAGCTTTACCTCACAGATAAGCTGGCGGCGGTGCTGGTGTGCGCTGTGCTGGGGGCGGTGGTGCTGGCCCTGCTGGCCCGGGGGAAGCCCTTGGGGAGGTTCCGGATGGTGACGGCGGGAGCGGCTTTGGCCTGTGCCCTTGCGCTGGTCCCGGTATACGGCAGTGAGGATATCTACCAGGCCAACGAGAACAAGGAGCACATCAATCAGTGGGCCTCCTCCCAGCAGTATATGTCCCGGGGACTCCTCTACCCATTCCTCCACAGCGTCAAGGACGCCTTCCCCGAGCCCCCCGAGGGTTACGACCAGAAGGAGGCCGCCCAATGGCTTGAAGCGTACCAGGACACGGACATTCCGGAGGATAAAAAGGTGAATATCGTTGGGGTCATGCTGGAGGCTTTCGCCGACTTCTCCGGCTATGAGCAGATTCAGTTTACCCAGGACGTGTACGCCAGCTGGCACGCCCTGGAGGCGGAGGGCTATTCCGGAAACCTGCTCACCAACATTTTCGCCGGAGGCACCATCAACACCGAGCGGGCCTTCCTCACCGGCGTGGGAATCGGGGACCACGACTACCGCTCCAACACCTCCTCCTACGCCTGGTATCTGAAAAGCCAGGGGTATCGGACCTCCGGCGACCACCCCTCCAGCGCCTGGTTCTACAACCGGGAAAACGTCAACGAGTTTTTGGGCTTTGACAGCTACCGCTTCACCGACAACTTCTACCGGGAGATCGCCCACGACGAGACCGCCTGGGACCGGGACTTTTTCCCGGCTCTCACCCAGTCCGTGCTGGAACAGGCGGAGGGGGACGCGCCGGTATTCTCCTTCTCCGTATCCTACCAGGGCCACGGGCCCTACGGCGACTACGAGTGCTGGTGGGGGGAGGCGGAGGACTATTTCTCCAACACCGATCTGGAGCCCGCTTCCCGGTATATCCTGTCCAACTATCTGGGGTCGGTTTTAGATACTCAAAAGCACCTGGCGGCCATGGTGGACGCTTTCCGGGCGTCGGACGAGCCTATTGTATTGGTGGTGTTCGGCGACCACAAGCCCTGGCTGGGCAATGGCAACAGCGTATATGAGGACTTGGGCATCGACCTGTCCCAGGAATCCACGGAGAGCTTTTACAGCTACTGGTCCACCCGCTACGTTATCTGGGCCAATGATGCGGCCAAAGCCGCCCTGGGTACGGAGCTGGTGGGTGAGGGGCCGGATATCTCTCCCTGCTTCCTGATGAACGTGCTGTTCGACCAGCTGGGCTGGACGGGGGACGCCTATATGCAGGCCGTCAACCAGTGCCGGGAGGTCTTGCCGGTAATCCACAACTACGGGGCGTGTCTCACCGCCGGTGGGCAGTTGGTGCGGGAGCCGTCCGGCGAGCTGGCGGAGCTGGTCCGGAAATTTGAATGCTTGGGATATTACCGGGTTCACCATTTTAACGAATAGAGAGCCGGGGGCCGTTTTCAGGCGGCCCCCGGATTTTTTCTCAATTCCCGCGAAAAAACTGTTGACATTTCCGCGGAAATAAGGTATATTATCACTTGCCCCTGTCAGGGCGGCAGTACGGCAAATGGCGGCGTAGCTCAGTTGGCTAGAGCACTCGGTTCATACCCGAGTTGTCACCGGTTCGAATCCAGTCGCCGCTACCATCCCGAAGAAGCGGCGATGGCCGCTTCTTCGGGCACCGTTCCTGACTCAGCCCGCCTCGGGCACCACGGCCCGGTGGTCAAGCGGCTAAGACACCGCCCTTTCACGGCGGTAACACGGGTTCGATTCCCGTCCGGGTCACCAATA
>CATLFX010000002.1 GCA_949935795.1 uncultured Oscillospiraceae bacterium | reverse complement strand
GTCTAAGATGGTGTGACTGTGATTTTGAGGAAGGTATCATTCATGTAACCCATGCCCTGCTCTATAAGCAGGGGGAAGATGGCAACTATCGTTATAGGATATCTGCCCCGAAGACAGAAGCGGGCTTCCGCGAAATCCCGATGTTTGATGATGTAAAAGCAGCCTTGCAGCGGGAGCGTGGAAAGCGGAAATCCAAAAAGAAAAAATTTGTTGTGGATGGATATAGCGACTTCGTTTTCCTCAATAATAACGGGCAAGTTTATACGCAGTCCTTTATCTACGACACGATCCAAGGCATCACGACCTCCTACAACAAGGAAGAGTATGCAAGGGCGCGGGAAGAGAATCGTGAGCCGTGCTATCTTCCAAAGATTAGCGCTCATATCCTGCGACACACTTTCTGCACGCGCATGTGCGAACAGAATATCAACATTAAGGTTCTTCAGGATGTTATGGGACACCGGAACATACGCACTACAATGGAGACTTACGCGAAGGCGTTCCGGGACAAAAAGGTTGAAGCAGTGATGGCGCTCAATGGAGCCTTCAAAATTTCGTAGCACGACACTGCATGTAAAGGAACGACATTACGTGGCACAGATTCTCAAAAGTACGCTTACCGTCCCGTTCAAAACCGCGTATCCTTACAGCCCCAACGGTTTCCGAGGTTTTGTGGTGTAAAATGGAGCACTGGTCGGTTTTACACCAATTTTTACACCATTTGAACGAGAAAATACGCCGTTCCTTGAGAAGTTATGAGACAGGCGGAAACATTAAAACCGTTGCGGTGCAACGCTTTGAGAGGTTTTGAAGAGAAAGAGGTGGCTACATGTACCTAAGAGCGCTGGAGATTCAAGGCTTCAAGAGCTTTCCAGATAAGACGGTGCTGGCCTTCGGCTCGGACATCACGGCGGTGGTGGGGCCCAACGGGTCGGGAAAGTCCAATATCTCCGACGCCATCCGCTGGGTGATGGGGGAGCAGTCCACCCGCACCCTTCGGGGGAGCAAGATGGAGGACGTGATCTTCAACGGCACGGAAAAACGCAAGGGCCTGGGCTTTGCCGAGGTCACCCTGGTGCTGGACAACACCGAGCATATTTTTCAGATGGAGGAGACAGAGGTGGCGGTGACCCGCCGGTATTACCGTTCCGGGGAGAGCGAATACTACATCAACCGCCGAGCCTGCCGCCTGAAGGATATCAACGAGCTGTTTATGGACACCGGTCTGGGCCGGGAGGGCTACTCCATCATCGGCCAGGGGCGCATTGACGAGATTTTGTCCGTCAAGAGCGCCGACCGGCGGGAGGTCTTTGAGGAGGCGGCGGGCATCTCCCGCTTCCGCCACCGCAAAGAGGAGGCGGAGCGCAAGCTGGAACGCACGGAGGAAAACCTGGTGCGCATCAACGACAAGATCAGCGAGCTGGAGCTCCAGGTGGAGCCCCTGCGGGTCCAGGCGGAAAAGACAAAAAAGTACAATATCCTCCGGGATGAGCTGAAGGGCCTGGAGATCTCCGTGTGGTTGGACCAGCTGGAGCGACTGCGGGCCAACAGCCTGAAATTGAAGGCCGACTGCGAGGCGGCGGTCCGCCAGCGGGATGAGGCCAAGGCTGAGGTGGAGCGGCTGTACGCGGAGAGCGAACAGCTGGCGGGCCAGATGCGGGACAAGGACATTCAGGCGGAGGAGCTGCGGGGCAGGCAGTCCGGCATGGACGAGCAGGTCCACGCCTGCGAGAACAGCATCACGCTGCTGAAAAACGACATCAAGAACAACAGCGAGAACGCCCAGCGCATCCGACAGGAGCTGGAGCAGCAGGAGGGGCGGGCTGGGTCCATCGCCGCCCAGATCCAGGAGGGCCGGGACCGCCTGGAGCAGATCGAGCGGGAGATGGCTGATTGCCAGGGGAAAATTGACGCCCTGGCCAAGGACGCCCAGGAGGTGCTGGGCTCAGCGGGCGCCTTGAATGAAGAGCTGGAGCGCCTCCAGGAGCGGGAGCGGCTGGAGACCGCCTCCGCCGGGGAGGCCAGGGAGCTGCTGTCCGCCTTGGCCGCCGCCGCCCAGGAGCTGTACGACCGGGAGGAAAAGCTGGGCCGGGAGCTCCAGGAGCAGGAGGACAAGGCGTCCCAGGCCAGAGAGGCCTTGGAGGGCACCAAAAAGGAGCTGGAAAAAGTCACCGAGGACCGGGACGCGGCCAAAAACGTCATCAGCGGCTATCAGATGCGCCTCCAGTCCCGGCAGCGCAGGCTGGACCAGGCCCAGGAAAAGCACCGCCGCCTCCAGATGGATGAAAACAACCTCAATTCCCGGATTAAAATGCTGGCCGAGATGGAGAAGCTGTACGAGGGCTACTCCAAGGCGGTGAAGCTGGTGATGGGAGAGGCCGAGCGGGGCGGTTTGAAGGGCGTCCGGGGCCCGGTGGCGGGGCTGCTCCACGTCCCCGACCAGTATGCCGTGGCCATCGAGATCGCCCTGGGAGGCGCCATGCAGAACCTGGTGGTGGAGCGGGACGAGGACGGCAAGAACGCCATCAATTACCTGAAGCGCCGGGACGGGGGCCGATGCACCTTCCTGCCCATGAACACCATCCGGCCCGCCGACTTCCGGGACAGGGCGGTGGAGAACGAGGACGGCTTCGTGGGCATGGGGGATGCCATCATCTCCTTTGACAGGCAGTACGCCAATATTTTCTCCAACCTGCTGGGCCGGGTGGTCGTCGCCCAGAGTATGGACAAGGCCATGGCCATGGCCCGGAAATTCGGGCACCGCTTCCGCATCGTCACCCTGGATGGCCAGGTGCTCAACGCCGGGGGTTCCATGACCGGCGGCTCGGTGTCCCGCTCGGCGGGTATTTTGAGCCGGGCCAACGAGCTGGAGCGGCTGAACCAGCAGAAGGACGGCCTGACCGCCGACCTCAAGACCGCCTCTGACGAGCTGGCGAAGGCCCAGCGGGAGCTCACCGCAGCCCAGTATGAGCTGGACGCCGCCGCCGGACAGCTGCGGGAGGCGGAGGACGCGGTATTGAAGTACTCCGAGCGGGCGGACAGCGCCCAGGTCCAGCTGGCGGACATCGAGCTGCGCCGCCAGGCCCTGGCGGGGGAGCGGGCCCAGGTCCGCCGCCGGATGGAGGAGAACACGGGCAGCACCGCCCAGGCCAAGGCCCGTATTGAGAGCCTGGAGGGCTCTGCCGCCGCCCTGCGGGCGGAGGGAGAGGCCAAGGCCCAGGGCCGCACCGCCCTCCAGGATAGGGTTGCAAAACTGAATGAGGAGTCCGCCCGGCACAGCGCGCGCCTGGCCGGGCTGGAGGGCGAGCAGTCCGCCCTGCGCCAGTCCATCGGCGAGCTGGAGCGCCTGCGGGACGACCTGAGCGGTGACACCGCCAGCCGCACTGCCATGATCGGCCAGTTTGAGCAGCAGAACGACTACCTCCTGCGGCGCATCCAGGAGGAGGAGGAGCGGCTCCAGCGGCTGAAGGCGGCCAGCCAGGAGGGCGCGGCCGCCATCCGGCGGCTGAATGACGAGAAGCTGGCCCTGGAGGGCAGGCGCAACCAGGCGGACCGCCAGGCCCGGGACAAGAACAGCGAGCTCATCAGCATGGAGCGGGAGGTATCTGTCCTGGAGCAGAAATCGGTGTCCGCCGCCCTGGAGGAGAGCCAGCTCCTTGACAAGCTGTGGGAGAGCTACCAGCTGTCCCACGAGGCGGCCCGGGCCCAGCGGGTGGAGCTGGAGTCGGTGCAGAAGGCCCAGCGGCGCATCGGGGAGCTGAAAAAGTCCATCTCCGCTCTGGGCAGCATCAACCCGGACGCGGTGGAGGAATTTGCCCGGGTCAACGAGCGGTACACTTATTTTACCAGCCAGCGGGACGACGTGGCCAAGGCGAAAAAGGAACTCCAGGACATCATCGCCCAGATCACCGGGGAGATGACCGAGATATTTAAGGAGCAGTTCGCCCTCATCGACCAGGAGTTCCGCAAGGCCTTTACCGAGCTGTTCGGCGGCGGCAAGGCGGAGCTCATCCTGGAGGACCAGTCGGACGTGCTGAACTGCGGCATTGAGATCAAAGCCCAGCCTCCGGGCAAGACCATCCAGCACATGAGCTCCCTGTCCGGCGGCGAGCGGGCCCTCATCGCCATCGCGCTGTACTTCGCCATTTTGAAGGTCCGGCCCACCCCCTTCTGCGTCATGGACGAGATCGAGGCGGCGCTGGACGAGTCCAACGTGGTGCGCTACGCCCGGTACATGCGCCGCATGAGCGACAAGACCCAGTTTATCGTCATCACCCACCGCCGGGGCACCATGGAGGAGGCCGACGTGCTCTACGGCGTCACCATGCAGGAGAAGGGCGTGTCCCGGATGCTGACGATCAACTTGAATGATGTAGAAAAAGAGTTGAATATTAAATGACACAGGAAAATGAAAAACGCTGCGGAAACTGCGGCCACAGCATGGAGTTCATCCGGCGGGAGGATATTCAGCTGGGCAAGGCCGGGGTTTTGAGCGGCATGTGGCCCAACATCTGGGCCGGCGCGCTGGATGTGGAGCTGTGGGGCTGTCCCAACTGCCGCAAGCTGGACTTTTACTGGAGCGGCGGGGAGGATGACGCGGACTGGGAGGACGAGGACCATATGGCCCAGACCACCTGCCCCGCCTGCGGCCATGTCCACGACCTGGACGACCCCAAGTGCCCCCGCTGTGGGGCGAAGAATCCAAATATCTGAAAAAGGAAGTTTAGCGTATGGGCTTTTTTGACAAGATCAAGAAGATCGGCATTTTCAACGGCTTCTCCCAGCTGGACGACGACTTTTACGAGGAGCTGGAGGAGTCCCTGGTGATGGCCGACCTGGGGGCGGAGACCACCATGGAGGCGGTGGAGGAGCTGAAAAGCCGCTGTAAGGCGCAGAAGATTAAGGATACCGAGGGAGCCCGCCAGTGTATGCGGGATATTTTAGCCGAATATTTGTCCATCGGCGATCTGTCGGTGGACATGAGCCGCACCCCCGCCATCGTGCTGTTCATCGGCGTCAACGGGGTGGGCAAAACCACCTCCATCGGCAAACTGGCCGCCCGCTGGAAGCGGGAGGGCAAAAAGGTGCTGCTGTGCGCCGGGGACACCTTCCGGGCCGCCGCCGCCGAGCAGCTCACCATCTGGTCCGACCGGGCGGGGGTGGACATCGTCAAGCAGCACGAGGGGGCGGACCCCGCCGCCGTGGTGTACGACGCCCTGTCCGCCGCCAGGGCCAGGAGGAGCGACGTGGTGCTGGTGGACACCGCCGGCCGGCTGCAAAACAAGGCCAACCTGATGAGCGAGCTGAACAAGATCAGCCGCGTCATTGAGCGGGAGTGCCCCGATTCCAGCCGGGAGACCCTGCTGGTGCTGGACGCCACCACCGGGCAGAACGGGCTCATCCAGGCCAAGGAGTTCTCCAAGGCGGCGGGGGTGACGGGCATTGTGCTCACCAAGCTGGACGGCACCGCCAAGGGCGGCATCGTGGTGGCCATCGCCAAGGAACTGGGCGTGCCGGTGAAGTTCGCCGGGGTGGGGGAGGGCGTGGACGACCTCCAGCCCTTCGATGCCGCCGCTTTCACCGAGGCCCTTTTGTGACAATATTTACACTCCTGTAACGAATTGAGCGGACGGCTGAGATATAATAAAAAGAATGGATGAGAATGGGGGTATATCTGGATGAAACTGGTACTGGCCAGCAAAAACGAGAAAAAGCTCAGAGAGATGAATGAGATTTTATCCGGCATGGGGGTGGAGGTGTGCTCCCAGGCCGATGCGGGCGTGGATGTGGACGTGGAGGAGACGGGGACCACCTTTGAGGAGAACTCCCTGCTCAAGGCGAAAGCCGTCATGGAGGCGTCCGGCCTGCCCGCCATCGCCGACGACTCCGGCCTGTGCGTGGACGCGCTGAACGGAGCGCCAGGGGTGTTCTCCGCCCGGTACGGCGGCGAGGGGCTGGACGACGCGGGGCGCTACCGCTTGCTGCTGTCCTCCATGCCGGCGGGCCAGCCCCGGACGGCAAAATTTGTGTCCGTCATCACCTGCTGCTTCCCCAACGGCGACGTGCTCACCGCCCGGGGAGAGTGCCCCGGCACCATCGCTTTTGCAGCCATGGGGGAGGGCGGTTTCGGCTACGACCCGGTGTTCTTCCTGCCCAAGCTGAAAAAGACCTTTGCCCAGCTCTCGCCGGAGGAGAAGAACGCCATCTCCCACCGGGGAAAGGCGCTGGAGGCGTTCCAGGTCAAGCTGGAGGAATATCTGAAATGAAAAACAGTGGAATCTGCCCCAAGTGTGGCGGGCGGGAGGTTATTCCCGTTCCGTCGGCGGACGCCTACAGGGCGCGGACAGTGGGCGACCCGCTGCCGGTGGAGCGCTATCTGTGCATGAGCTGCGGCTATCTGGAGAGCTGGCTGAATCTGGAGGCATTTGACCGCATGGGCGGCCGGGAGCACTGGGAAGAGCTGAGGCAGGCGGAGGAATCCGACCGAAAGTTCGGGGCGGATTTGGCCTACTACAGCGAAAAAGCCCGGCAGGAGCGGGAACAGCCCGCCCAGCCGCCAAAGGAGACAAAAAAGAAACGGAGAGAGGACCCATGGACCTGACAAGCAAACAGCGGGCCCAGCTGCGCGGGCTGGCCAACGATCTGGACGCCATTGTCCACATCGGCAAGGACGGCATCGGCTCCAACCTGACGAAGCAGGCGGACGACGCCCTGGAGGCCCGGGAGCTCATCAAGGGCAAGGTGCTGGAGAACAGCCCCCTGTCCCCCCGGGAGGGGGCGGAGGAGCTGGCCCGGGCCACCCGGAGCGAGGTGGTCCAGGTCATCGGGACCAAGTTCGTATTATACAGGGAGACCCACAGCAAGCCCCGCGACAAGAGAATCAAGCTGGTGAAATAGGCACATCCCAAAACTTTTTTGGAGAGGGTGGTCCCATTGAAAATCGGCATTTACGGCGGCAGCTTCAACCCCCCCCATCTGGGGCACCTGGCGGCGGCAAAGGCGGCCATGGCCGCTTTGGAGCTGGACAGGCTGGTGTTTATCCCGGCGGGCGTCCCGCCTCATAAAGATCTGGCCCCCGGCAGCCCAGACCGCGCCCAGCGGCTGGAGATGACCCGCATTGCCGCCGACCAGCTGCTGATGCCCGCCTCCACCGAGGTTTGGGATACCGAGCTCCACCGGGAGGGGAAAAGCTACACCGCCGACACCCTGGAGGAGGCTGTCCAGCGCTGGCCGGGGGATGAGCTGTGGCTGCTGATGGGGACGGACATGTTCCTCACCCTCCACCTGTGGGCGGAGCCGGAGAAGATTTTGGCCCTGGCGGGTGTGTGCGCCTTCGGCCGCACCGAGGCGGACGGCGAGGCGGTGTTCGCCCCCCAGCGGGAATTTTTAAGCCAAAAATTCCAGGCGCGGATTGCCACCATCACCGTCCCGGAGCTGGTGGATATCTCCTCCACCCGGCTGCGGGAGCTGCTGGCCCAGGGAAAAGGCCGGGAATTTTTGCCGGAAGCGGTGTACGGTTACATTTTGCGGGAAAAACTATATGGGACCCAGGCCGACCTGAAACGGCTCAGCCTGGACGACCTGCGGTGCGTGTCCTACTCCATGGTGTACGCCAAGCGGCTGGCCCACATCCGGGGGTGCGAGGAGGAGGCGGCCCGGCTGGCGGAGCGCTGGGGGGCGGACGGAGAGCGGATGCGCCGGGCGGCCATCCTCCACGACTGCACCAAATATTTTACCGTTCAGCAGCATCTGGAAATCTGCCAGCGGTACGGAATCCCCCTATCCCCGCTGGAGCGGGCCACCGACAAGCTGCTCCACGCCAAGAGCGGCGCGGCCCTGGCCAAATACATCTTTGGATTTGACGACATCTATGACGCCATCCTCTACCACACCACCGCCCGGGCCGGCATGAGCCTGGAGGAAAAAATTTTGTATGTGGCCGACTACATGGAGCCCTGCCGGGCGTTCCCCGAGGTGGGTGAGCTGCGCCGCTTGGCATATACCGATCTGGACGGCGCGGTGGGGATGGGCGCGAGCCTGTCCGTCCAGGAGATGGTACAGCGGGGCAAGGAGCTCCACCACGATACCAAAGCGGCCTATGAATGTTACGGGAAGGGAAGTCAAGCATGAGCGATCAGCCCAGAAATAGAAATGAAGAGCCGTGGGACCACGAAGCGCCGGGGAAGCGGCTGGAAAAAAAGACAAAAACGGTCCTGACCCCGGCCCAGGCCCAAAAACGGAAAGAAAAAATCATCATGATCGTCATGATCGTGGCGGCGGTGGTCATGGTCCTCGCGGCGGCTGTCGTCCTGGTCTACAACCGCTGGGTGAAAAAGCCAACCCTGCCCCCGGCGCCTGGGGAATCCAAGCAGGTGGCGGAGTCCGCCGACCCGAACGCGGACCCCAGCCCCGAGGAGACCCTGGACTTCGACGCGGTTCAGCCCAAGGTGGGCGGGGCGCGGAAGAGCAGAGATATCTATACCTTCCTCATTTTCGGCGCAGACGTGACATCGGGCCTCACTGACACCATCATGATAGGCACCTATGATATCACCAACCAGCAGGCCACCGTCATGTCTATCCCCAGGGACACTTTGGTAAATGTCAGGTCATCCTACAAAAATATCAACGGCGTATACAATATGAACGGCAAAGGGGAGAAGGGCGTCGCAGCGCTGAAGCAGGAGGTGTCCGAGCTGGTGGGCTTCACCCCCGACTACTACGTCAAGATCGACTGGGAGCTGGTGGGGGAGATGGTGGAGGCCATCGGCGGCGTGTGGTATGACATTCCGCACCATATGGACTACGACGATCCCTATCAGGACCTCCACATCCACTTCGACCCGGGCAACCAGTTCCTGAACGGCGAGGACGCCATGAAGGTGGTGCGCTGGCGGGAGAACAATAAATGGAGTCCCTACTACGGCGAGGGCGGCGGCAGCGACATCAACCGTCTGAGCAACCAGCAGAACTTCTTGAAAGCGGTGCTTAAACAGACCCTCCAGATCAAAAACGTCACCCGCATTGGCCAGCTGGCCGAGCTGTTCGGCAACCGGGTGGAGAGCGACCTGTCGGTGGAGAATATCTTCTGGTTTGCCCAGGAGGCCATCATCGGCGGCCTCCAGGTGGGCGATGTGGAGTTCTGCACCATGCCCCATGTCGGCGTTTACCAGGGCAGATACAGATACCGGGTGTATCCCAGCCAGAGCGAACTGCTGAAAATCATCAATGAGGGGCTCAACCCCTTTGTGGAGCAGGTGACCATCCGGCAGCTGGATTTGATCCGGGTGAGCGCCGATGGAGATACGCTGTCCTCCAGCACGGGGCGTCTGGCCGACCCCAGCGCGGCCATACCGCCGGTACGGGACACCCCGGAACCAGAGGAGTCCGAGCCTTTGGAGAGCGGCGCGCCCACCGAGAGCGGAGAGCCCGCGGGCAGCGCCCCCGTGACCACCGACCCGGCCGTCACCGACCCTGTCCCAGGCCAGACCGGTGCGCCGCCGGCGAGCAGCCAGCCTGACCCCGTCCAGACCCGGCCCGCGTGGCTGGGTCCCTCCGGAGGGGAGGACTCAACCCCGGCTCCCACGCCGGTTTCCGCGCCTGCCGGGGAGCCCGAAAACGGAGACTGGGGCGCGACCCCGGAATAACTCGAATCATAAAGGAGAGAGTTTTATGCTGAGCGAGAAGGAAATGATCGCCATCATCGTCAAGGCCCTGGACGGCAAAAAGGGCAAGGATTTGAAGGTGCTGCGGACCGCCGACCAGACCACCCTGGCGGACTATTTTATCATTTGCAGCGGCAGTTCCAACACCCAGGTGCGGGCGCTGGCCGACGCGGTGGAGGAGGCCATGTCCAAGGCGGGGGAGGAGCCCCACCACATTGAGGGCCACCGGGGCGGACAGTGGACGCTGATGGATTACTCCAGCGTGGTGGTCCACATCTTCACCGACGAGGGCCGGGAGTTCTACGGCCTGGAGCACCTGTGGTCCGACGCGGCCCCGATGGACGTCTCCGAATATCTGACGGCGGAAGCCGAGTAAGGTTGTGAGTTGACATGGAAAACGACAAAAAAGTGATGCTCTCCGGCATCCAGCCCAGCGGGGAGCTGCACATCGGCAACTATCTGGGCCCCCTGCGCCACTGGCCGGAGATGATCGACGAGTTCGACTGTTATTTCTTCCTGGCGGACCTGCACACCATCACCGTCCGCCAGGACCCGGCCCAGCTGCGCAAGCGGGTGCTTACCCTCATCGCCCAGTACATTGCCTGCGGGCTGGACCCGGAGAAGTGCGTGCTGTTCATCCAGTCCCACGTCCCCGCCCACAGCCAGCTGGCCTGGGTGCTGGACTGCTACACCATGTTCGGCGAGCTGTCCCGCATGACCCAGTTCAAGGACAAGTCCGCCCGGAACGCGGACAACATCAATGCGGGATTGTTCACCTACCCGGTGCTGATGGCGGCGGATATTCTGCTCTACCAGCCGGACTTTGTTCCCGTGGGAGAGGACCAGAAGCAGCACGTGGAGATCTGCCGGGACATTGCCAATCGGTTTAACGGGGTGTACGGCGACGTGTTCAAAGTGCCCGAGCCCTATATCGCCAAGGTGGGGGCCCGGATTATGAGCCTGTCCACCCCGGAGAGCAAGATGAGCAAGTCCCAGCCCGAAGGCTGCGTGTTCCTGATGGAGAAGCCGGAGGACATCGCCCGGAAGTTCAAGCGGGCGGTCACCGACAGCGACACCGAGCACTGCGTGCGCTATGACCCGGCGGCCAAGCCCGGCGTGTCCAACCTGATGCAGATTTACGCCTCCGCCACCGGAAAGAGCTACGAGGAGATTGAGCGGGAGTTCGACGGCAAGGGGTACGGCGCTTTCAAGCCCGCTGTGGGCGAGGCTGTGGTGGAGACGCTGCGCCCTATCCGGGAGGAAACTGAGCGCCTGCTGGCCGACAAGGCGTACCTGGAGGGCGTCTACCGGGCCGGGGCGGAGCGGGCGGAATACATCGCCAACAAGACTCTGCGCAAGGTCTATAAAAAGGTGGGCTTCCTGCCCCGGTAAGCGGGAAAGAGAGAGACCCCGGGGAAAAGGAGCGAATTTCTGTTGAACAATCTGAGTAAGATCATGGCGGCCCAGGAGATCTGGACCGTGCTGCTGGCACTGGGACTGGCGGCGGTGGTGGCCTTTGCCGCCACGCCGCTGGTGAAGGCGCTGTCGGTGAAGGTGGGGGCGGTGGACGTGCCCAAGGACGGCCGGCGGATGCACGACCATCCCATCCCCCGGATGGGGGGGTTGGCCATTTTCTTCGGTTTTTTGGTCTCCATGCTGCTGTTCGTGCCGCTGGACACCGAAAAGCAGGGGATGCTGCTGGGTGCGGTCATCATCGTGGTGCTGGGCATGCTGGACGACAAATACGCCCTGCCCGCCAAGCCGAAGTTTTTGGTGCAGATCGCGGCCGCCCTCATCGCCGTGATGGCGGGCAACCGCATTGAGGTGCTGTCCAATCCTAATATTTTCAGTCCCGACCCGGTGTGGATACTGGGATGGCTGAGCTACCCCGTGACGGTGATTTGGATCGTGGCCATCACCAACGCCGTCAACCTCATCGACGGGTTGGACGGGCTGGCCTGCGGCGTGTCCACCATCAGCTCGGCCACCATGCTGGTCATCGCCCTGCTGGTCAGCGAGCTGGACGTGGCCGTCATGATGGCGGCCTTGGCCGGGGCCTGTATAGGCTTTTTGCCTTACAACTTCAATCCGG
Organism: uncultured Oscillospiraceae bacterium; assembly: GCA_949935795.1. GTDB lineage: Bacteria > Bacillota > Clostridia > Oscillospirales > Oscillospiraceae > Enterenecus. Next base: position 102,399 of record CATLFX010000002.1, on the reverse strand, counting down.
CCAAGATTTTCATGGGGGACACCGGGTCCACCTTTCTGGGCTTTATCATGGCCACGGTGTCGGTGGAGGGCATGTTCAAGCAGTACACAATTATCTCCTTTGTGGTGCCCTTCCTCATGCTGGGCCTGCCCATCTTTGATGTGTGCTTTGCTGTGGTGCGGCGGGTGTCCCATGGACAGAGCCCCATGCAGCCCGACCGGGGGCATGTCCACCACCGGCTCATCGACATGGGTTTCTCCCAAAAGCAGGCGGTGGGGGTGCTGTATGTGATCTCCGCCATTTTGGGGCTGTCCGCCGTGGTGCTCACCGCTACCAACGCGGTGAAAGCCATGGTGTTCCTGCTGGCCATGGGGGCGGCGGCGGCAATTGCCTGGCGGGTATTCCTGCCCAGCGGACCCCACGACAGCGCGGAGGAGCCAGAGCCCCCGGCTGAGGGCGAGAATTCCGGCCAGACCGAGGAGAAAGGGGAGGACGGCCATGGATAAACTGAAGGTAATGACCATATTCGGCACCCGGCCGGAGGCCATCAAGATGGCCCCGCTGGTGAAGGAGCTGGAGGCCCGGCCGGAGTTTGAGAGCTGCTGCTGCGTCACCGCCCAGCACCGGCAGATGCTGGATACCGTGCTGGACATCTTCAAGATTGTCCCGGAGTTCGATCTGGACATTATGGAGCAGAGCCAGACCCTGTCCACCATCACCTCCAAGTGCCTGTTAGGGCTGGAGGGAGTGTTTCAGCAGGTGCGGCCCGACCTGGTGCTGGTCCACGGGGACACCTCCACCACCTTTGCCGGGGCGCTGGCGGCGTTCTATCAGCAGATCGCCATCGGCCATGTGGAGGCTGGCCTGCGAACAGGTGACAAGTATTCTCCCTTTCCAGAGGAGATGAACCGCTCCATGGTGGGGCGGCTGGCGGACCTCCATTTCTGCCCCACCGAGGCCAACCGCCGCAACCTGGCGGCGGAGGGCATTGCCCGGGGGGTCTTTGTCACCGGCAACACGGTGATCGACGCCCTGAGCACCACGGTGCGCCACGATTTCAAATTCACTACCCAGGTGCTGAACCAGCTGGACTACCGTGGCAAGAAGGTGATCGTGGTCACCTGCCACCGCCGGGAGAACTACGGCGAACCCATGGAGGAGATCATGACCGCCCTGCGGCGGCTGGCCCTGGCTTATGAGGAGCAAGTGGAATTGGTTTACCCCGTGCACCTGTCCCCGGTGGTGCAGGAGGCCGCTCACAGCAAGCTGGACGGGCTGGACAACGTCCACCTCATTGACCCCCTCACCGCCGACGAGATGCACAATCTCATGGCCCGCAGCTACATGGTGATGACCGACTCCGGCGGCTTGCAGGAGGAGGCCCCCGCCCTGGGCAAGCCGGTGCTTGTCCTGCGCCGGGAGACGGAGCGCCCGGAGGCGGTGGCGGCGGGGACGGTGCGCATTGCGGGCACCAAGGGGGCGGAAGTGTTCGCCATGGCGGCGGAACTCATCGACTCTCCTGCGGCCTACGCGGTGATGGCCCACGCGGTCAACCCCTACGGGGACGGCAGGGCCTGCCGCCGCATTGCAGACGGCATTTTGTACCACTTTGGGCGGACGGACAGGCCGCCGGAGCCCTTTAAAAGCTGAATATGGAGGACAAAAAGCGCACGGTGATGGCCGTCATCATCATCGTGGTGGTGCTGGCGGCAGTGCTGTACAGCTTTTTCCTCAACCTGTTTACGCCCACCCCTCATCTGGAGATGCCTGACCCGGATGCCTCCCAGAGCATGGATTTGGTGGGGGAGGAGAGCGGCTGGCCGGAGGGTGTGGCGGTGGAGGTCACCCCTCAGACGGTGCAGAGCCTCATCGCCGCCCTGGAGCGGTACGAGAGCTACCGCCGGACGGTGTCGGTGGAGTATTATTCCGCCGGACAGTCCGTGGGGACGGTGACCGCCCAGGTGTGGGCGGACGGCGGGTGGACCCGTACCTCCGCTGCCCTCAATTCCGGCGCGGTGGAGCACTCCATCGTGGGGGAAGACACCCTGTGGCTGTGGTATGAGGGCGATGGAGGCCGGGTGTACGCCGGACCGGCGGTGGACCGCGCCGCCGACTTGGCCCAGCGCCTGCCCACCTATGAGGATGTGCTGGCGCTGGAAAAACAGTCCATCACCGCCGCCGGGTACGAGGAGCGGGGCGGCCAGCCATGCGTGTACGTGGAGGCGGAGACCGCTTTGAGCTGTGTTGAGCGGTACTGGGTGTCGGTGCACAGCGGCCTGCTGGTGGCGGCGGAAATGGAGCAGGACGGGACCATGGCCTATTCCATGGCCGCCCGGGATGTGGTCAGCCCTCTGGACGAGACCCAGGGAGTATTTACACTGCCCGACGGCACGGTGCTGTACCAGCCGGGGGAGTAGTCACTCCGTTTTCTCCTGCTTTTCCTCATCTCCCAGGCCCAAGAGGAGGAGCAGGCCCAGGGTGATGACCAGCTCCAGGTTGTCCCCGTCCTCCAGGTAGAGGAAGAGGATGATGAGCACCAGCAGGATGTCGCCGGTGTCGAACTTTTCCAGAGAAAAATGCTGCTTTACCCCGTCCAGCAGCTGGCCCAGCCCCCGGACCACATCTCCCGCCAGGTCGTTTTTGGAACGGATTGGCTGAGGAGGGCGCTGCCAGTTGCCGGGGCGCTGGCCTTGAGGCTGGCTGAAGCCTTGATGGGGCTGGCCCTGCCGGGGCTGGCTGGGACCGGCGTGAGGCTGGGGCTCTGGGTCCAGCAGGACAAAATTGTTAGCATCCAAATAGCGGTTATACATGGCCGGCCTCCTTGCGGGCGCGGAACAGATCCAGCCCTGAGCGGATCAGCCGGGACAGCTTTGCGATCTGGATCGCCTTGTCCAGCTTGGCGTACCGCTCCTCCCGCACGAAGGGCCGCAGGGCGGTGAGCAGAGCGGCCCGTTTGTCGTCGCCCCCGTCGGTGAATTGGCCGATGAGCCCTGCGGCGGCGGACAGGGTGTTCATGTCCAGGCCGCCCAGCGCCCCCAGCATGCCCTCCAGCCCATTGACGGACGGGGCGGGGGCCGCCGGGGGAGGGGAGGCCGCGGCCTGAGGCGCGGGCCCCTCCTGGGCTGGGGTCTCGTTCTGAGGCGGGTCCTGGGGCTGATCTTGGGGCGGAGCCGCCTGATTGGAGCCGCCCAGGTTCAGGGATTGGGCCAGGGACATGATCTGCGACATGGCCTGGGGGTTGCCCAGGATATTTTCCAGTTTTTCCTCCAGCTCGCTCATGGCTTCACCTCCCGGCCGGCATTTTCATAGGTCAATGCGGCTGCTTACTTCAAATTTTCCTTCATTTTCTGAATGAGACGGGCTCCCTCCGGGTCCCGCATCAGCTGGCGGATGGCGTCGGCCAGCTGGGCGGAGTCCCCCCGGGTGGCCCGCTCCGCCGCCGACTCCAGGTCCCCGGCGCTCTGGCTGAGCATGGAAAATATTTTCTGGGTCTCCGGCGCGTCCCGCAGCTTTTCCAGCTTGGACGGGTCCTTCATGAGGCGGCTGGCCTCTTTTCCCTTCAAAAGTTCGTCAAAATTCGGCATAGGTGATCCCTCCGTTCACTGACATTATATGTGCGCAGGGAGGAATGGTGACCAATATGAAAATTTTAGTGTTTTCCGATTCCCACGGGCGGCTTGGGGCCATGCTGGACGCCGTGGAGCAGGAGCGGCCCCAGCGGGTTTTCTTTCTGGGAGACAACTATCGGGACGGCCAGGCCCTGATGGACGCCTATCCTGACCTGCCCATGGAGCTGGTGAGGGGGAACTGCGACTGGGACAGGGCCCCGGACGAGCTCATCGTGGAGGCCGGCGGGGTGAAGTTCCTGCTCACCCACGGCCACCGCTACGGCGTGAAGAGCGGTACGGATCAGCTGGCCCGTGCCGCCAGGGAGAAAGGGGTGGACGTGGCCTGTTTCGGACATACCCACGAAGGGCTGAACATGCCGGACCGCGGGGTGTGGCTGTTCAATCCCGGCACCGCCGGAGGAATTCACAACCGGGTGGGCTACGGGGTGGTCATAGTGTCCGATGGAAAATTTCGGACGGAGCTGCGATAAAAAATTCCCGGCGCGGTCAGCGCCGGGAATTTTCGCGTCTTGTCAGGCGTGGCTGTGTCTGGCGTGATTGTCCTCCGTGCGGAAGAGCAGGGTCAGGCACCACAGGGCCGCCAGGCCCACCAGGGTGTAGATGATCCGGGCCAGCCAGGTGCCGGGGCCGCCGGAGATGAAGGCCACCAGGTCAAAATTGAACAGCCCGACGCACCCCCAGTTCAGCCCGCCGATGATGGCCAGCGCCAGGGCGATCTTATCCAGAAACACGGTACGAACCTCCTTTGGACGGGGGAGAGCGTTTCAATTCCCGCCCGTTTTTTTCTCACGGAGGTAGTTTGCGCACGGAAAAAACCGCTATGCTGGAAATTTTTTTGACAAATTTGCGGCGTCACTCCACGGAAATGGTCCGGCTGGTGGGGATGACGCACACGTAGCTCTTCCCCCGGCCCAGGGCCAGGGAGGCGCCGTCCTCGGTGAAATAGCGGAACTGGTCATTGGACCCGCCCTTCTCCCATTTGATGGGGATGATCTGCCCGCAGCAGGCGAACCAGCCGTCTCCGGAGCTCAGGTCCACCTTGACCCGCCCCGCGTTGTCCTGCACCACATAGGTGGTCTGGAGCACCAGCAGGTTGGTCACCGCCACCTGACTGCTGTCGTTGCCGTCTATGTAGGGCTCGCCGTACTCCTCCACATTGTAGAGGCCGCTGAGGACGTCGTAGCGGAATACCCCGGTCTTATAGCTGGAGAAGGGGACGGTGACCACGTCGGCGTTCTTGCCCCCGGCAGGGGCGTACCCATCAATAAAGGTCATCTCGTAGGAGTAGCCCTCGCTGTGCTCCTCCAGCTCCCGCTGGGCCAGCATGTCGCTGATGGCCTGGCCGGAGGTGAGCAGGGAGTGCTCAAAATCATAATGATGGCCGGCGATTCGGTCCCGGTCCCGCCAGAACATTCCAGCGTCCCGGCTGGAGTAGTAGCCGTTGACCCCGTCCACGGTGAACAGCCCCCGGTTGTTCTTGGTATTGTAAAACTCCGGGCTGCCTCCGGCATGGATGAATACCGCGTCATGGCCCTGGGCGATCTCCCAGTAGTACTGCCGGGCGGAGCGCACCGAGCCGATGAGGCCCAGCTGAGAGGGGTCCTGGTACACCGCCAGCATCCGGGTGATGCCGCCCTCCGCCAGCAGCTCGTAGATGATGTCCGCCTGTCCGTTGCCCTGCTGGGGCAGGGCGGTCTTCAGGTTGTTGAGCATCACCGCCACCGGCTTGTTGTTCGACAGGTCCTCCTGGCAAGGAAGGCCGGTGAGAGGGTGGTGAAAGGCGGGGGCGGGACTGGGCGTGGGGAGGGGCGCCTTGCTCTCCGGCGGAGCGGAGGTGGGGGCGGGCGGCGTGGGTAGTACGGACGGTGCGGGCTCCTCGCTGTGGCATCCGGCCAGAAACAGCAGGGACAGGGCAAAAAACAGGCAGATTGTGCGCTTCATGGCGTTTCCTCCTCCAATCCCACCCGCTGGCGGGCGGGTGGGTACAGGTATATTATAACAATTGTGTCGAAGTTTGTAAATGGAGAATTGCGGGAAGGACAAGACACTTGCCATTTTCGCCGGCGTCTGCTATAATATCGCCATCCTATAAGGTACATCATTTTTTGAAAAGGAGCTGTGAAGCTGTATCATGGACGCTTCTGTGCCCATATTCCGGCAAGTGCTGGAGCCTCTGGGGCTGGACGTGGCCCCGGCGGGGGAGTGCGGCTTTGAGGAGCTGGCGGCGGCCTACCGGGTCCGGCTTGAGCCGGGAGAGGGTCCCGTCCTCATCCGGGGCATGACCACCATGGCGGAGTGCCGCGCCGCCCTTTTGGCCGCGAAAAAACTGAACTGCGGCGGGCCCTGGGTGAGCTGGGTGTGCGATGAGGACAGCCGGTCTCCCACCCGGGTGGACATGCTGGCCGCCCTGTTTGTCTGCGAGGGGATGGGGGCGGAGGCCTTCGGGGTGGAGTGCCCGGAGGAGGCCGCTGGAGAGGTGCTGGGCGGCCTGGCCTCTTACGCCCGGGTACCCCTGTTCCAGATGCGGGGGAAAAAGCCGGTTCCCTGGCCCTACAAGCCGGTCACCCGGGACCCGGACGCCATCCCCTGCGCCACCGTTACCGATCCCTGCTTCATCCGCCGCACCATCGACGTGGGTGAGGAACTGGAGTGCGGCCCCGACCTGCTGGAGGATATCATCGCCGCCGAGGACGACCCGGTGGGGGCGGTGAAGATTGCCATACAGTGCCAGGACGACGTGGACATATTCGCCCAGCACCAGTACGCCGTCCGCAAGGCGCTGTGCCTGTGGTCGGATGTGCCGGAGCTTTTGGAGGGCGCCCTGCGGGTGTACCAGGGCCGGGCGTTCTACGACGGCACGGGGGAGATCGGCCAGGCGGAGCTGGACAGGCTGTCCGAGCTGTACGGACTCATCATTTTATAAGGAAAGGAAGATATCATTGGAGACCATCAAATACAGTCCCAAAGGGGTGTGCTCCCGGAGCATGGAGATTGACGTGGAGGGCGGCGTGATCCAGGCCGTCCGGGTGAACGGGGGGTGTTCCGGCAACCTCCAGGGCATCAGCTCCCTGCTGAAGGGTATGACCGTGGAGGACGCCATTGCCCGGATGGAGGGCATCCGCTGCGGCATGAAGCCCACCTCCTGCCCGGATCAGCTGGCCCAGGCGCTGAAATCCGCCCGCGCTTAATGATAGTTACGCGAAGGAGGACAAGTCTATGATTTTTTCTTCTCTCAGGGCGGTCCCCGGCCCCGCCGTCTGTCCCGGCGCCATCGGGGAGGCGCTGGGCTGGATCGCGGAGCATGACGTGGCCCATATGGAGGCCGGTACCTACGAGCTTCAGGGACAGGATTTGTATGTCATGATTCAGGATTTCACCACCCGCCCCGCCCAGGACTGCAGCCCGGAGCGCCACAACGACTATCTGGACATCCAGTATGTGGTGTCCGGGGTGGAGCGGATGGGCTATGCCCCTTACACCGGGGCGGAGGCGGTGCTGTCCGACCCGGAGGGCAAGGACATCACGTTCTACCGGGACCTGGAGGGAGAGAGCTTTGTGGATGTGGGCCCTGGGGCATACTGCGTGTTTTTCTCCAACGATATTCACCGTCCCGGCTGCGCCGCCGGACAGCCGGGGCCCGTGCGCAAGGTTGTGGTGAAGATGAGGCAGTCCCTGCTGTGAAAGATTCCATAAAAGCATGAACCATAGACGGCCGCCCGCCTCCCGTTTGGAGGCGGGCGGCCTTTTTGGAATATCCCTCCTGGGCTTCCAGCTATTGTGCCTTGCCGGACAGTTACAAAATGGTTACAATATGCTTACAAACCACCCCAAGGAGTGACAGAATATGAAAATGAAACGAACCCTTTTGGGCATGGCCCTGGCCGCGTCGCTGACAGCTCCCGCCGCCGCGCTGGCGCTCCCCGCCTCAGCGGCGGATGTGCTGTCCGTCAACGGGCAGAACCTGTGGAGCCAGTCTCAGGCCCATTTGGTGGAGGGAGGCACCACCTATGTGTCCCTGCGCACGGTGGCTCAGGCCCTGGCGCCCAGCGCGGAGATCACCTGGGAGGACGGCGCCGCATGGGTTCGGGGGAATGGCCTCGCCCTGTCCGCCCGGCCCGGCGACCAGTGGCTGATGGTAAACGACCGGGCGCTGTACATCCCCCATCAGGTGCGGCTGGAGAACGGCAGAACCATGGTCCCTGTTCGGGTGCTGGCCCAGGCCCTGGGCGGAACGGTGGACTGGAGCTGGGAGGAAGGGGTGGTCCTCACCCCGGGTAGTGGAAAACCCGCCCCGGCGGACTATACCGAGGAGGACCTGTACTGGATGAGCCGCATCATCTCCGCCGAGAGCAGGGGGGAGCCCCTGCTGGGCAAGCTGGCGGTGGGCACGGTGGTGCTCAACCGGGTGGCCAGCGATGAGTTCCCCGACACCATCCACGACGTGATCTTCGACCGCAAGTGGGGGGTGCAGTTTGCCCCGGTGGCCAACGGCAGCGTCAACATGGAGCCCACGGAGGAGAGCGTGCTGGCGGCTAAGCTGGTACTGGACGGGGCCCGGGCGGCGGGGGACAGCCTGTACTTCCTGGCCCCTGATCTCACCGATAACCACTGGATCATGGAGAACCAGAGCTATGTCACCACAATCGGTTGTCATTGGTTCTATCAATGACAAACTAAAATTTTCCAGTTCCATTTGGTCAGAAAACGTCGAAATTGTATAATTCGCACAGTAGCCGGGCCTAATTTTGAATTAGGTTCGGCTATTTTGCTGGCTTCAAAAGGTTGCAAAATGGTTTTGAATAAGTTACAATATGGTTACAATTTGAGAACAAATTGTAATAAGGAGAGATTTCATGAAAACACGAGCTACCAGCTTCCTGCTGGCTGCCCTCGCTGTCGTGAGCTTTGTCCTGCCTGCGCTGGCCGATGATTTCGACGAACTGCCGGAAGAGACCCCAGCTAAGAGCGAAGAAATTGAGGAGGTACGCAGCGCCGTCCTGCTGGACGGCGAACCCGCTGAGTCCGTAGAATTCGAGATACTGGACGGCGTGTGTTACGTCACGGTGAGTTCCTTCGTGTCCATGATGGACGCGGAGGCCATGGTGGAGGAGGAGAACGGGATCGTTTCCGTCAACACCACCACCGTCATTGAGGTCGTGCCCATGGAGTCCCTGGCTGAGGAGTCTGAGGCCGCCGTTGAGGCGGAGGAGGGTGCTGAGGCTGGAGAAGCCGCTGAGGCCATTGAGAACACCGCCAATGTGGTGACGGATGATCTGAGCCTCACCGCTGCCGCCGGAGGCGATTATATGGTGGCCAACGGCCGGTATCTCTATGCCCAGGACGGGCTGATCCAGCTCAACGGCCGGGTGGCGGCGCCTGTGCGCCTGCTGGCCCGGGTGTATAACCTGAACGTGGCCTACAACACGGAAAATGATCTGGTAATACTCAGCCGTCAGGAGGGCGGAGAGCCCTACCTGGCTGACGCCAGCGCGGTGTACGATGGGGATACCCTTTACTGGCTGTCCCGCATCATCAACGCCGAGAGCGGCAACCAGCCCCTGGAAGGCAAGATCGCCGTAGGCAATGTGGTGATGAACCGGGTCAGGGACCCCAGGTTCCCTGATACGCTCTACGATGTGCTGTTCCAGAAGAACCAGTTCACCCCTGCCGCCAGCGGTTCCATCTACCGCGAGCCCAATGAGGAGTCTGTGGTGGCCGCTATGCTGGTGATGGACGGCGCCCAGGTGACGCCTAACGCGCTGTTTTTCAACGCGGCAGGGGCCACCAGGAGCTACGCCGCACGGAACCGCACCTATGTGGCCACCATCGGCGACCACGCGTTTTACGAGTAAGCAGGACAGGCAAACGACAAGCAGGCAGCGAGGACAACCCGCCGCGGCGCCCGTAAGGGCGGCCGCGGTATTTTTTTGGCCGGAGGAGGGGGCCGAGAGGGCATAGAAATTTACAAAATTGGGTCTCTTTGGTATAAATCAGCCCGAAAAGGCCCAAAACAGACAGGTTTTTTGTGAAAAATTTTAGAAAAAATAGTTGCTTTGATTTGAAAAAACGGGTATAATATTTGTGGAAAGATATACATATTTTGGGGGTGAAAGGTTTGTTTCAGATCGGAGATAAGGTAGTGCACCCCATGCACGGCGCGGGAGTCATTGACTCCATTGTGCGGCGCAGGGTGGCGGGTCAGGTTCAAGAGTATTATCAGCTCAGGCTGTCGGTGGGGAATATGGTGGTTATGGTGCCCACCGACAACACCGGGGAGATCGGTATGCGCCCCGTGGTGTCCGGCGCTAAGGCGGAGGAGCTCATGTCCGAAATGGAGGGCATTGAGGTGGATATGACATCCAATTGGAACCGCCGGTACCGGGAAAACCTTGTGCGGCTGAAAAGCGGCGACCTGCTGGAGGTGGCCCGGGTGGTAAAGGGCCTGCGCCGCCGGGAGAGCCAGCGGGGGCTGTCCAACGGGGAGCGGAAGATGCTCCACACCGCGAAGCAGATCCTCATCTCCGAGCTGGTGCTGGCCCAGAGCCTGCCCTATGAGACGGTGGAGAACAGCATCGACACGGTCCTGAGCCATTGACGATGGATTGAGCTGAGAGCGAGAGGGGCCGTAAGGCTCCTTTTTGCGCGATATTGGGAGGATGTTTCGATGGGATTTTTCCGCAGACGAAAAAAGGAGGCTGGACCCAGCTGCTCCGTGGTGGTTGTAGCGGCGGGAGCCTCCGCCCGGATGGGCTTCGACAAAGTGCTGGCCGATGTGGGAGGCCTGCCGGTCATTGTGCGCTGCCTGAAAAGTTTTGAGGAAGCCCCCAGCGTCAGCGAGGTGGTGGTGGTCACCCGGACGGATCTGGTGCCGGAGGTGGCCCGGCTGTGCCAGGACTTCGGTTTGTCTAAGGTGGTAAAGGTGATCCGGGGCGGAGAGGACCGAACGCAGTCCGCCCGGCTGGGCACGCTGGAATGCGATCCCAACGCGAAGCTCATCGCAATCCACGACGGGGCCCGGCCCTTTGTCACGGTCCAAGTGATCGAGAACGCCGTGGCCCAGGCGGCGGTGAACGGCGCGGCGGCCCCCGCTGTGCCGGTGAAGGATACCATCAAAGCCTCTCATAACGGGCTGGTGGAGCGGACCTTGGACCGCTCGGAGCTGTACGCCGTCCAGACGCCCCAGGTGTTCGACGGCGATTTGATCCGGGCGGCCCTGCAAAAGGCGGTGGACGACGGGGTTTCACTTACCGACGACTGCGCCGCTGTGGAGCGGCTGGGCATGAAGGTGGCGCTCACTCCCGGAGACGAGCGGAACATCAAGCTCACCACTCCCACCGACCTGCTTATCGGCGAGGTGCTGTCCGAGGAGGTGCCGGTGCTGTGAGAATCGGGCACGGCTACGACGTCCACCGGCTGGTGGAGGGACGGAAGCTGATTCTGGGCGGGGTGGAAATCCCCTTTGAAAAGGGTTTGTTGGGCCACTCCGACGCCGATGTGCTGGCCCACGCGGTGATGGACGCCCTGCTGGGGGCGGCGGCGCTGGGGGATATCGGCAAGCTGTTCCCGGACAGCGACCCCGCCTACAAGGGGGCGGACAGCCTGGAATTGTTACGCCGGGTGACGGCGGTGCTGGGAGAAAACGGCTATAGGGTGGGAAATGTGGACGCCACCGTGCTGGCCCAGCGCCCAAAGCTGGCCCCTCACATCCCGCTGATGCGGGAGCGGCTGGCCGCCGCCATGGGAATTGACCCAGGCCGGGTGAGCGTCAAAGCCACCACCGAGGAGGGACTTGGCTTTACCGGGACAGGCGAGGGCATCGCCGCCCACGCGGTGACACTCATCGAAGGGCAAGGTCCTTCTTTTTCTTGAAAGAAAAAGAAGCAAAAAGAACTTTTAGACCGCTGACGTGACCGGGCAGAAACGAATCAGTTTTTGCCCGGCCACGTCAGGAATTAGAATGATTTTTAAATTTCTCATGTTTTTTGCCCGTTTTATGGTCGACGCAATACTTTAAGTAAGTGCTCTCGCTGGCAACGGCTCAAAAGCTTCTTTTTTTGCCTCCTTTTTTCTTTTCAAAGAAAAAAGGAGGGCCCCTGTCATCACCAACGCTCCGCTCAGGGCATATGATGCCTTTGAGAGGGGCGTTTTTGGCGTTCCTCAAGAAACAGGGGAAAGGAATGGTGGGCCAATGGTCTATTATCTTATCATCTGCCGCTCGCTCACCTATGCCCAGCGCACCGCCCAGGTGCTGGAGCGGGTGGGGATTCCCGGCTGGGTCCAGCGCGCGCCCAAGCTCATCTCCAAGGAGGGCTGCGGATACTGCGTGCGTATCCCGGAGCGGCGGCTCACCGACGCGCTGACGGTGCTGCGGCGGGAGGGGATGTCCCCCAAGCAGGTGTTCCTCCAGACGGCGGAGGGAGAGTACAGTGAGGTGAAGTCATGATTTATCTGGACAGTGCGGCCACCACGCTGGAAAAGCCCGGGGCGGTGCCCCGGGCCACCGCCTGGGCCATGACCCACCTGGCCAGCCCCGGCCGGGGAGGCCATGCCCCGGGAATGGCGGCGGCGGACCTGATGTATCGGATGCGGGAGCAGGCGGCGCGGCTGTTCCACATGGAAGACCCGGAGGGGGTGGTGCTCACCTCTAACGCCACCCACGGGCTGAACATTGCCATCCGGTCCCTGGTGAAGCCAGGGGGAACAGCCGTTATCTCCGGCTATGAGCACAACGCCGTGACCCGGCCCCTTTACGCCATCCCGGGGGTGAAGGTTCAGGTAGCCGCCGGGCCGCTGTTTGACCCGGACGGCGTGTACGCCGCTTTTGAGCGGGAAGTTACTCCCGGGGTGGACGCGGTGATCTGCAACCACGTGTCCAACGTGTTCGGTTTCATCCAGCCGGTGGAGCGCATCGCTCAGCTGTGCCGGGAGCGGGGCGTCCCCCTCATCGTGGACGCCTCCCAGTCTGCGGGGACGCTCCATGTGGACATGGAGGGCTGGGGGGCGGCGTTCATCGCCATGCCGGGCCACAAGGGGCTGTACGGTCCCCAGGGTACCGGACTGCTGCTGTGCGGCACCCAGGCCCAGCCGCTGCTCTACGGCGGTACGGGGAGCCTGTCCGCCCGGCAGGAGATGCCCGGCTTCCTCCCGGACCGGCTGGAGGCCGGAACTCACAACGTGTGCGGCGCGGCGGGCCTGCTGGAGGGAATGAGGTTTGTCAGCCGGACGGGTACTGCCCGCATCCATCGTTATGAACAGGGATTGACCCGCCGCCTGATGGACCGGCTGGAGCGGGCCCCCGGTATCACAGTGTTCCGGGGGAGCGAGAGCTGTCAGAGCGGGCTGTGCTCCATTGTGGTGGAGGGCATGGACTGCGAGGAGGTGGGGGAGACGCTGGCAAAACAGGGCATCGCGGTGCGGGCGGGCCTGCACTGCGCCCCATTGGCCCACCGCTCGGCGGGCACCCAGGACACCGGAACAGTCCGGTTCAGCTTTTCCGCCTTCAACCGCCCGGAGCAGGTGGACAGGGCGGCGGTGGTCCTTCATACGCTGACGAACCGGATAAAATACTGAATGAGCGGGCGCGGCGTTGGGCCGCGCCCTCTCATTTTGAAGAGTATCGGTCATGATCCAGGGGCCCGGTGGCGGGGCCGTCCAGCAGCGCCCCGTCGTCGTCAAACCGGGAGCCGTGGCAGGGGCAGTCCCAGCTGTGCTCCTGGGGGTTGTATTTCAGGGCACAGCCCATGTGGGGACACCGGGGCCGGGTGGGGGTGAGCAGGTTCAGGGCGCTCTCCCCGGCGTTTACGGCCAGCTGGGGAAGGAGGATGGACCGGGAGGGGGAGAAGGTTTGGCGGATGGGGTTGTCCCGGTTCAAAATCAGGTCGGCGACCAGGGAGGCGGCGGCTATGGAGGAGGTCATCCCCCACTTGTTGAAGCCGGTGACAGCGTACAGCCGGGGGAGCCTGGGGGAGTACGGGCCCACATAGGGTGCGCCGTCCAGGGTCATGCAGTCCTGAGCAGCCCAGCGAGCCACGGGCTTGGCCTCCGGGTAGTGGCGGCGGGCAAAGTCCTCCAGGCCGGCCCAGCCCTCCCCCGGCTTGCCGGTGCGGTGTCCGCCGCCCCCCAGCAGCAGCGTATTGCCGTAATTGCGGAAGGACAGACCCTTGCCGCTGGCGTCCACATACATCCCGCCCAGGTCCGGTCCGCCCTTCAGAGCCAGCACATAGGACCGGCTTTGATACAGCTTCAGCCAGTAGGCACCGAACTTGTTCAAAAAGGGAAAGTGGGTGGCCACTACGATGTGGTCCGCCCGGATGGTCCCGTGCTCCGTCACCGCCTGGCCGGTTTTGATCTCCAACACCCGGGTGTGCTCAAAGATGGGCAGGCGCTCCGCGATGGCGGCGGCGAATTTCAGCGGGTGAAATTGGGCCTGGTGATCGAACCGCACCGCGCCTGCCACAGGGATTGGAAGGGGAATCTCCTTTACGAGGGAGGCGGGGTGGCCCAGCCACTCCAGGGCCGACAGCTCCAGCTCCAGTTCCCTCCGGCTGTCCAGGGAGTAGACGAAATTGGGAGTCTCTTCAAAGTCACAGGGGATGTCCTGGCAGAGTGTCCGAAGCCTGTCTAACGCGGCGAGATTGGTCTCCAGATAGGCCCTGGCCCGCTCCACCCCGAACCGCTTCAACAGCTTTTGATACACCAGGCCGTGCTGGACCGTGAGCTTGGCGGTGGTGTTTTTGGTGGTGCCGCCACAGATCTTTCCAGCCTCCGCCACCACGCACCGCAGCCCGGCCTGGGTCAGCTCGTGGGCGCATAGCAGGCCCGCCAGGCCACCGCCGACCACCAACGCGTCGGCCCGGATGTCCTTTCGCATGGGTTCAAATTCCGGCAGCTGGACGGTTTTCTCCCAGATAGACGGCATAACGCATCACCTCTTTGAGGTAGTATGCGTGGTTTTGGAGGGAAATATGAGCAAAAGAGGGCCGCGTATGCGGCCCTCTTGGCGTCAGTCTGCTTTTTTCCTGAAAATGATGAATTTGCTCAGCACATAGTTGACCACGACCACCACCACGTTGGCGCACAGCTTGACGGCGGCGTCGTTATAGTGGAGCTTGTCCACAAACAGCCACAGGATTCCCATCTCCAGCCCCAGGGAGAAGAGCCGGGAGGCCACCATCTGCCACAGCTCCCGCAGGGCCACCCGCCAAGCCCAATCCTTGGATTGGAACACAAACAGCTTGTTGACAAAATAGGCGAACAGCACGCTTACCGTCCAGGCGATGATGTTGCTGGTGAGGTAGTAGACGTGGAGGCCCTTGGTGAGCAGGAGGTAGGTCACATAGTTGACAGCGGTGGTCATGACGCCCCAGAACACATAGCTGATAAGCTCCCGGTGCTTTCGGAGCAAGGCGCGGATGGTATCGATCATAGGGCCATGCGGTAGACGGCGGCCATGTCCGCCTCATACATCACCTTGGCGGTGCCCTTTTTGCCCCCGGCCCCCTTGGCGCAGGAGGCGGCCATAGCCAGAATCTGCTCCTCGGTGGGCTCCACCCCCAGCTCCTTCAGGGTGACGGGCATGTGGATGGAGCGGAAGAAGTCCTCCAAAGCGGCGATGCCCTTGAGGGCGGTGTCCTCGTCGGAGGCGCCCTCCACCTGCATCACATTGTGGGCAAACTTGACAAACCGGGGCAGGCAGTTTTGGTACACGTACCGGGCCCAGCTGGGCCAGAGGGCGGACAGCCCCGCGCCGTGGGTCACGTCGAACATGCCGCCCAGCTCATGCTCCATGCCGTGGGAGACGAAGTCCATTCCGTCCGCCCCCAGGCCGGTGAGGTCGTTGTGGGACAGGGAGCTGGCCCACATCACCTCCGCCCGGGCGTCGTAGTTGGAGGGGTCGTCCCGGAGGATGAGGGCGCTTTTCAGCACCGTGCGCATGAGGCCCTCGGCGATCTGGTCGGTGAGCTCCATATTGCCTCCCTGGGTGAAGTAGCGCTCCAGGGTGTGCATGAGGATGTCGGTGCACCCCGCCGCCGTCTGATAGGGGGGCAGGGAGGTGGTGAGCTCGGGGTTCATGATGGCCAGCTTGAGGCGGCACAGGTTGTTGCGGTAGCCCCGCTTTTCCCCGGTGTCCTCGTTGGTGATGACGCTGCTGTTGCTCATCTCGCTGCCCGCCGCGGCGATGGTGAGCACACAGGCTACGGGCAGGCAGGCTTTTGGGGTGCGCTTGCGGTCGTAGATCTCCCACACGTCGTGGTCCGGCTCCGCCACGGCGTAGCCGATGGCCTTGGACGAGTCGATGACCGAGCCGCCGCCCACCGCCAAAATCAGCTCCGCGCCGAATTCCCGGGCCAGCTTGGCCCCCTCCCGGACCTTGGACAGCCGGGGGTTGGGCACCACGCCCCCCAGAGAGGTGTGGACGATGCCCGCCTCGTCCAGGGAGGCGGCCACCCGGTCCAGCAGGCCGGACTTCACCGCGCTCCCCCCGCCGTAATGGATAAGCACCCGGCTGACGCCCAATTCCTTGAGAAGCTGGCCGGTGCGGGCCTCTGTCCCCCGGCCGAAGACCACCCGCGTGGGCGCGTAGTATTCAAAGTTAAACATAAAAACGCCTCCTGTGGGGCAGCGCGCCCCTGATTTGGTATAAATATCATTATAAACGATTTCCTGCCGTTGGCAAGTCCTTTTTGCGGGAAGGGGAGAGCTGAGTCGGATTTTCACCGCGCAGTATTTTTGGCGTGACTTTTTCATCCGCCTGTGGTATATTGGGAAAAAGAGGACGGAGAGGCGGTGTGTGTCGTGAATATCCTGGTCATTGACGCCCAGGGGGGCGGCGTGGGCAAACAGTTGGTGTCCGCCATCAAAAAGGCGTTTTCCGAGGATACGGTGACGGCGGTGGGCACCAACAGCCTGGCCACCTCCGCCATGCTGAAGGCGGGGGCGGACCGGGCGGCCACCGGAGAGAACGCGGCAGTGGTGAACTGCCGGACGGCGGATGTGATCGTGGCCCCCATCGGCGCGGTCATCGCCGACGCCATGCTGGGGGAGATCACGCCGGCCATGGCCCTGGCGGCGGGGCGGAGTCCGGCCAAGCGCATTCTCCTGCCCATCGCCCACTGCGACAATATGGTGGTGGGGGTGAAGGAGCTGGGTATGGGCCAGCTGGTTCAGGAGGCTGTGGAGCGCCTTCGGAAGGTAAAAGAGGGCTGTAAGCAGTAAAGAAGAATAACTTTACTCATATTGTGATAAAAGGAGAGATGGACAATGAGCAAGCCTGTTCTGGTTATCATGGCCGCGGGCATGGGCAGCCGGTACGGCGGCCTGAAGCAGCTGGACCCGGTGGGGGGTCACGACCAGGTGATCCTGGATTACTCCATGTTCGACGCCCGCCGGGCCGGATTTGAGACGGTGGTGTTTGTCATCAAAAAGGAGATCGAAGAGGAGTTCAAGGCCCGGGTGGGCCGCCGGGTGGAGCGGCACATGGACGTGAAGTACGTCTTCCAGGCCATGGACGATCTGCCGGAGGGCTACGCCGTCCCCGAGGGACGGGCCAAGCCCTGGGGCACCGCCCAGGCGGCCCTGGCGGCCCGGCATGTGGTGGACGGTCCCTTTGCCATCATCAACGCCGACGACTACTATGGACCGGCGGCTTACCGGGAGATTTACGGTTTCCTCGCCAGCCACCAGGATGGCGAACGCTACGCCTACGCCATGGTGGGCTACCGGGTGAAGAACACCGTGACGGAGCACGGCTCCGTGGCCCGGGGAGTGTGCGATGTGGACCAAAGGGGCACCCTCATCGACATCCATGAGCGCACCACCATTGAGAAGGACGGGGACAACGCCCGCTACACCGAAGACGGCGGGCGGAGCTGGACCGCCCTGCCCGGGGATACGCTGGTGTCCATGAACATGTGGGGCTTCACCCGCAGCTTTCTGGACGAGGCGGAGACCCGGTTCCCGGCCTTTTTGGACAAAGCGCTGCTGGAAAATCCGCTGAAGGGGGAGTATTTCCTGCCCAGCGTGGTGGACCAGCTCATCCGCGAGGGTCGGGCGGAGGTCCGGGTTCTGCCCAGCGAGGACAAGTGGTACGGCGTTACCTACCGGGAGGACAAGCCCACCGTCACCGCCGCCATCGCGGCCATGACGGAGGCGGGGCTGTACCCGGAGGAGCTGTGGCCGGCGGGCTGAGAGGAGCGGACTATGAGGATTGAGTTAAAACGGGGAGAATATACCGCCGCTGTGAACACCCTGGGCGGCGAGCTGGTGTCCTTCCGGGATGGGCAGGGCGTGGAGTACATCTGGCAGGGGGACGCCAAGTCCTGGCCGGGGCAGAATCCCAACCTGTTCCCCATTGTGGGCGCATTGAAGGACGACATGGTGCTGGTGGAGGGCAGGCCCTTCCACATGTCCCGCCATGGCTTCGCGCGCCGGAGTGAGTTCAGTCTGGCGGAACAGGGGGAGGACTACGCTGTGCTGGAGCTGCGGCAGTCCCAGGAGACGCTGGAACGCTACCCCTTTGATTTTGTGCTCCGGGTCCGGCACCAGCTGGTGGAAAACGGTTTTTTGACCGCGTTTGAGGTGCGCAATCCCGGAGATCAGGATCTGCTGTTCTGCGTGGGCGGGCACACCGGGATCAACTGTCCGCTGGAGGCAGGGAAGCGGTTTGAGGACTACCGCCTGGTGTTTGACGAGACCGAAAATCTCAAACCCCTGATTCCCACCGGTCAGGGTCTGCTGCGGGCCGGGCGGTTTGGGCCGGGGATGGAGGACACAGACACCATTGCTCTGGACCACGGGATTTTCGACCAGGTGGACACGTTGATTTTTGAGGGCCTGCGCTCCAAGGGAGTCACCCTTCGCCATAAGGATGGTGGGCGGGAGGTCCATATGGACATTGGAGAGTTTCCCATGATCGCCTTCTGGACCATGCCGAACGCCAACGCCCCCTATATCTGCCTGGAGCCCTGGCAGGGCTGTGCTGCTTGGGAAGGGGATGACAGTGAGTTTGCCGGCAAGCGCCATGTGGTCCGGCTGGCCCCCGGCGGGGAGAAGAGGCTGGCCTACACGGTGACCATTCGGTAGAGTGGCCTCAAGACGGGGCGCTGTTTCTCTACCACAGCGCCCCGGAGGGTTATGAACTGCTTTGTGTAGGGCAAAACGTCAGCGCAAAAAATGAAAAAGCTGGTCCCGATTCGGGGCCAGCTTTTTGCATATAGAAAACCACTTGTTAAGCGAGTGGTTCAAGAGAAGCCTGGGAAAACACGGTTTTAAAGGTTTTTCACACTTTCGGGGTCAGCGGAGTATTTCTGTGTCAGCCGCCCTCCACCAGCTGTCTGGCCTCGTTCAGGCTGATTTTTTGCTCTTTGGCGATCCGGGCCAGGTCCTCATACTCATATTTGAACCGGGAGATGCCATAGCCTTCGGCGGTCTTTTTGCGGACGGGGCCCCAGGGGGTGTCTGCTGTCTGAATGGACCGATCCAGCACATACCGGCGGCTGACGCTCTCCCGTATGCCCAGAGTGGTTGTGTGGCGGAAGAGCGCCTCTGTTACAGTCTGACGGTCCTGTGTGCGGCAGATGGTCTGGAGGAGCAGGCCGGGGCGGGATTTTTTCATGCCAATGGGCACGGTGTACACGTCCAGCGCTCCGGCCTCAAACAGCCGCTCCACGGCAAAGCCCACCGCCTCGGCGGTCATGTCGTCCAGGTTGCAGGACAGAACCGCCACCTCGTCCCCGCCGCCTCCGGCCTCGCCCAGCATGGCCCGGACGCAGTTTGCCGCTTCAAAATCCTTTTTGCCGCAGCCATAGCCCACAGCCTGGGTGCGCATGAGGGGCATGGGGCCGAATTGGGAGACAAAATGCTTCAGCAGGGCGGCCCCGGTGGGGGTGCACAGCTCGCCCTGAATCTGCCCGCCGTAGATGGGTACACCCTGGAGAATGTGGGCGGTGGCGGGGGCGGGTACCGGCAGGATGCCGTGGGCGCAGCGTACCTGTCCGCTGCCCACGTGGACGGGGGAGGCCGTCACCTGGTCCGGGGACAGCCGGTCCATCAGCAGGCACACCGCCGTGATATCCGCCACGGCGTCCATGGTCCCCACCTCGTGGAAGTGGATCTCTGTCACGGGCACGCCGTGGGCACGGCTCTCCGCCTCCGCGATGAGGGCGTACACCGCCATGACGTCATCCTTGACCTTGTCCGGCAGAGACAGGTGGTCCCGGACAATGTGTTCGATGTCGTGCATTCCGCTGTGATGGTGGTGGCTGTGCTCATGGTCGTGGTGTTCGTGGGGCTCGTGGTCATAGTGGTGCTCATGACCGTGGCCGTGGGGATGATAGTCGTGACTGTGCTCCTCCTCGCCGTCCACCGTCACGGCCAGATGGGCGCCCGTGACGCCGCATTTCATGGCCCGCTCCCGTTGATAGCGGACGCCGGGTATGCCCAGGCCGTTCAGCTCCGCCACGAAGGACTCCGGGTCGGGCAGAAGCTCCAGCAGGGCGGCGGCCAGCATGTCCCCGGCGGCCCCCATGGACAGGTCCAAATACAAGGTCTTCATTGTTTTGCCTCCATATGGTTGATCATATTGGCCAGGTAGCCCGCGCCGAAGCCGTTGTCGATGTTGACCACCGATACCCCGCTGGCGCAGGAGTTCAGCATGGACAGCAGGGCGGACAGCCCCTGGAAGGACGCGCCATAGCCCACGCTGGTGGGCACCGCGATCACCGGGCAGTCGGCCAGCCCGCCGATGACGCTGGCCAGAGCCCCCTCCATCCCGGCAATGGCGATGATGACGCTGGCCGTCATAATCTCGTCCAGGTGGGCCAGGGTGCGGTGAAGTCCCGCCACCCCCACGTCGTACAGCCGGGTAACCCGGCTGCCCAGCACCTGGGCAGTCAGCGCCGCCTCCTCCGCCACAGGGATGTCGCTGGTGCCGCCGGTGGCCACCACCACCGTCCCAAGGCCGTCGGCGGGAGGAATATCCCCCACAATGCCCACCCGGGCGTCCGGGTGGTAGTCCAGGGGGTGGGTTTGGGCCACGGCGGCGGCGGATTCCGGGGACAGCCGGGTGATGAGCACCGTGCTCTGTCCGGCCCGCTTCATGGCAGACAGGATGCCCGTGATCTGCTCCGGGGTCTTTCCCGCGCCGTAGATCACCTCCGCCGCCCCCTGGCGTACCTTGCGGTGGAGGTCCACCTTGGCGTAACCGATGTCCTCAAAAGGGGCCGCTTTCAGCTTCAGCAGCGCGTCGTCCACCGGCATTTCGCCCGTCCGGACGGCCTCTAAAATCCGTTTTACCTCGTTATTCATTCCGCGCCTCCAAATCCAGCAGCACGCCGCTATAGGATTTCCTCAATTCTGAGATGATTTCGCCCCGTCGCGCCAGCGCCAGAGGGAGCTGTGCCACCGGGACCTGGATGCGCGCGCAGCCGTCCAGCAGGCGCACCCGAAAATCGCGCAGTCCCAGAGTGCGGAGAAAGTCCTCCGCCTGTTCGGTCCGCGCCAGTGCCTCCGCCGTGACGGCCTCTCCGGCGGGAATCCGGGTGGCCAGACAGGCGTAGGCGGGCTTGTCCCAGGTGAACAGCCCCGCTTCCCGGGACAGCCGCCGTATCTCACCCTTGGTCAGCCCGCACTCCCGCAGGGGGGAGCGCACCTCCAGCTCCCGGAGGGCCCGCATCCCGGGCCGGTCCTCCTCCGGGTCGGAGGCGTTGGTGCCGTCCAGCAGGAGGGGGTAACCGTCCCGAGCCGCGGCAGAGGCAATGGCGGAAAAAATGGCCTTTTTGCAGTGGTAGCACCGGTCAGCCGGGTTTTCGGCCACGGAGGGGACCGACAAAATATCCACCGGCAGGACCTGGAGCGTCACGCCCAGCTCCCCGCACAGACGGCGGGCGTCGGCCAGCTCAAACCGGGGCTGAAAGGCGGTGTCCACAAAGTAGGGCCGCACATCGGCCCCCCATTGGGACGCGGCGTACAGCAGGTAAGCGGAGTCCACGCCGCCGGAAAAAGCCAGCGCCGCTTTGGGGCGCTCCGCGAAAAAATCCTTCAATTCCATGGCAGTCTCTCAATTCTCCCGCCGGAGGGCGGGTTTTGTCAATCATCTATCATAGCAGACGCCGGGGCGCGGCGCAAGGAGAGAGGAGAAATTTTTACAGGTTGCGCTCCCGGCGGCTGGCACTCTTACGCAAATAGTCGCCCAGGCTGGTGACGCACAGCAGCGTCACGGTCAAAAACCCGCCGGGGATGAGGATGATCCACCATGCGCCGCTCAAGAGGGCCTTTTCCGACAGGGACAGCATACTGCCCCAGGTGACGGTCTCCAGGGGCAGGCCCAGGCCCATGAAGCTGAGGGTGGACTCCGCCGCGATGGCGGTCCGCACGTTCATCACCACCATAAACAGGATAGAGGGGATGAAGTTGGGGGCCAGATGCCGCCGGAGGAGGTAAAAGAAGCCGCCGCCCATGGATTTTGCCGCCAAAATGTACTCGCTGTTCCGGAGCTGGCGCACCTCTGTGCGCACCACCTTGGCAATGGCCGTCCAGTCGGAGGCGCCGATGACCAGAGCGAGGGACAGGGGGCTGGCCCGGCCCAGCGCGGCCTGGAGCAGGACGGTGAGGAGGAGGCTGGGCACGCTGAGCCAGATTTCCGTCAGCCGCATGAGGGCGGCGTCCAGCCAGCCGGGGGCGCAGCCGCTGACCGCGCCGAACACCACGCCCAGCACTGTGGACACCGCCGCCGCCGTCACGCCGATGAACAGGGACAGCCGCCCGCCGTGCCAGATCATGGAGAAGATGTCCCGGCCCATGGTGTCCGTGCCAAACCAGAAGGCGTTGCCGGGGGGGACGGCGCAGTGCTCCAGATCCATGTAGGAGGGGTCCTTTGCCGCAAACAGGCCACAGGCCAGGCATCCCGCCGCAATGGCCGACAGCAGGACGGCGGACAGCACCGGCGCGCCCCGCCGCCTCTGGGGTTTGGCCGCCGGCTCCGGCGGAAGAGGACGGATGCCTACCCGTTCAAATGCTCCGTTCAAGGTTCTCTCACCCCCGCCGCGTCCCGGGCGCTGAGCCGGGGGTCCAGCCGCTGGTTGATAAACTGGGCGGCCATGCCGCTGACCATGACCACCGTGCCGGACAGCAGGCACAGCAGCATCAGCAGGTTGTAATCCTGATACCGGGTGCTCTCATAGGACAGCGTCCCTAAGCCGGGATAGGAGAACACCGTCTCCACAATGTAAGTGCCCCCCAAAATGTGGGGCACGGAGATGGCCATGAGGCTCAGATAGGAGGGGAGGGCGTTGCGCAGGCAGTGGCGGAACATGACGCGGCCCTTGGTCAGCCCTTTGGACTTGGCCAGCAGGACGTAATCCGCCCGGACCTCCTCCAACAGCCGGTTGCGGACCATATAGGCGTAGTACCACAGGTGTCCGGCCACCACCACGCTCACCGGGAGCGCCAGGTGGGCCAGGCGGTCGCCCAGCCCGCCGCCTCCGATGGAGTAGGCCCCGGAGCTGGGCAGCCAGCGCAGGGTGATGGAAAACACCAGGATGAACACCAGGGACAGCCAGAACTCCGGGACGCAGCTGGCGGCGGTGCCCAGCTTGCAGAGAACCCGGTCCAGCGGCCCGTCCTCGTGCCAGGCGCACAGCACTCCCAGCAGCAGGGACAGGGAAAAGGTGAGCACAAATCCCGCGCCGCCCAGGATCAGGGTGTTTCCGGCCCGGCTGGCGATGACCTCCGCCGCGTCCATTTTATATTGATAGGAGATTCCGAAGTCCCCGTGGAGGGCCCGGCCCAGCCAGCGGACATACTGCACCGTGATGGGGTCGTTGAGCCCCAGCCTGTCCTTTGCCCAGGCCCGCTCGTCTGGGGTCATCCGCTCCACCCGGTCGCCGTAATAGGCAACCAGCGGGTCGCCGGGGGCCAGACGGGAGACATAGAACACAGCGGTGACCAGCAGAAACACGCTGAGCAGAAGGGTCAGCAGCCGCTTTCCCCAGCCCAGGGCCATATTCCAGATGCTCATCGTTCATCCCTCCCGTCCTTCAGGACAAAGTGCCGGGGAGAGGCCTCTATCCACACGCTTTCCGGCGGCAGCTCCTCCCCGTGAAATTCCAGCGGCCTGCGGGCCCGCTCCCGGCGGGGGTCTGGGATGGGGATGGCCGACAACAGCGCTTGGGTGTAGGGGTGGAGGGGGCGGGCAAACAGCTGCGCCGCGGGGGCCTCCTCCACCAGCCGCCCCCGGTACATCACCCCCACCCGGTCGCACAAAAACTCCACCATGGCCAAGTCGTGGGCGATGAACAGGAAGGAAAAGCCGTGCTCCGCCTGTAGGTGCTTGAACAGGTTGACGATCTGAGCCTGTATGGACACGTCCAGCGACGCAATGGGCTCGTCCGCCACCAGCAGCTCCGGCTCCATGGCCAGGGCCCGGGCGATGGCCACCCGCTGCCGCTGCCCGCCGGACAGCTCGGGCGGGTATTTGTCCAGATAGCCGGGGTCCATCCCCACGTATTTCAACTGAAATTCCGCCTCCGCCCGGAGGGTCCCACGGGGCGGCGTGATACGCTGAAGCCGCATGGGCTCGGCGATGATGTCACACACCTTCATGCGGGGGTTCAGGCTGGAGGCGGAGTCCTGAAAGACCAGCTGGCGGCTGGCCTGAAGCATCCGCCGGTTTGCCCGGAAGGCCTTGGGGTAGCAGGTGTCGATTCCCTTGTATAAAATTTTGCCTGTTTGCGGCCGGTAGAGGTTCATCACGCACCGGGCGGCGGTGGACTTGCCGGAGCCGGATTCCCCTACCAGTCCGTAGATCTCCCCCCGGATGATCTGAAAGGACAGGTTGTCCAGCGCTTTGACGGACATGGTCCGGGTGAGGGGGTAGCGGTGGGTCAAACGCTGGACGTCCAGCAAAATCTCATCCGGCATGGATTCCACCTCCCGACGGCGGCGTAACCTCAGGGGCCCTGGGGTCCAGCAGCCAGGTGGCCGCGTAATGGGTGTCGGTCACCTGGAACATGGGGGGCTCCTCCTGGTAGTCGATGGCAAGGGCGTACTCGTTCCGGCAGGCGAAGGCGTCTCCCCTGGGGGGATTGACCAGGGTAGGAGGCATGCCGGGGATGGCGTACAGGGTGTCCCGGCCCTTGGACAGGGCGGGGAGGGCCCGCAGAAGCCCCCAGGTGTAGGGGTGCCGGGGGTCGTAAAAAATCTCCTCCGCTGTGCCAATCTCCACGATTTTTCCGGCGTACATCACCGCCACCCGGTCCGCCACCCGGGCCACCACCCCCAGGTCGTGGGTGACGAACACTGTGGCCGTCCCCAGCTTGTGCTGGACATCCCGGAGCAGGTCTAGAATCTGGGCCTGTATGGTCACGTCCAGGGCGGTGGTAGGCTCGTCGGCGAAAAGGATGGCCGGGTCCCCGGCCAGGGCGATGGCCAGCACAGCCCGCTGGCGCATTCCGCCGGAGAAGTGGTGGGGGTAGAGGCCCATCCGCTCCTCCGGGCGGTCGATGCCCACCAGGGCCATCAGCTCCAGCACCCTGGCCCGAAGGGCCTCCCTGGACAGGCGGGGCCGGTGGACCCGGACGGCCTCCCCGATCTGTTCCCCGATGGACATGGCGGGGTTGAGGCTGGTCATGGGGTCTTGAAACACCATGGAGAACAGCCTTCCCCGCAGCTTGTGCATGTCCCGCTCCCGGTAGTGGGTGATGTCGGCGCCGTTGACCAGGATGGAGCCGGATTTGATTTTTGCCGTCTGGGGGAGAAGCTTCATGATACTTTTGCACAGCACGCTCTTGCCGCAGCCCGACTCCCCCACCAGGGCCAGCACCTCCCCGGCCTTGAGGGAAAAGCTCACGTCCCGCACCGCCTGGACTTCCCCAGTGTGGGTGAAGAAGCTGACGGATAAATGTTTGACTTCCAGCAGTTCCGGCATGGTACACCCCCATGGTATTGTTTCATTTATTCGATGGTCCACTCGTGGACGTTCCAGAAGATGCCCACGCCGTGGTGTCCCAGAACGGTATCGGCGGCAATGCCCCGCACCGACGATTTCGCCACATAGTTGGCGTCGATGTAGCAGATAAAGGCGTAGGGGGGATCGGCGGCCAGCTCCTCCTGGAATTTGGCGTAGTAGTCCCGGCGGACGCCGGGGTCGGCGGACTGGCGGGCCAGAGTCAGGTATTCGTCCACCCGCTGGTTGGAATAACCGCTGTAGTTGGCCCCTTTACCGGTGCCGAACACCTTATAAGTGTGGTCGTCCGCGTCGAAGGGACTGCCCCAGCCGATGAGCCCGGCCATCTGTCCGCCCCAGTCGATTTTGGCGGGAATTTCTACCGTGCAGTGGATGCCGGCCTCCCGGAGCTGCTGGGCGGCGGCCTGGGCGATGTCGATGCGGTCCTGTTCCCCGGCCATCACGCTGATAACAAAGCCCACCTCCTGGCCGTCCCGCTGATAGAACCCGTCAGGACCCATCACGCACCCGGCGGACTCCAAAATTTCTTTGGCCCTGGCGGGGTCGTAGCCGTACCGCTCCACGTCCGCGTTGTTGTAGATATTGCGCTGAAGGGGGCTGTAGGCGGCCATGCCCTGGCCCAGCAGGACGGAGTCAATGATGGCCTGCCGGTCGATGGCGCAGCAGACGGCGGGGATGAGGTCACGGTTCTCAATCCAGTAATCGTTCCAAAAATTGAACAGAATGCCCCGGTAGTCGGCGGTCATCATATCGTAGCAGGTGAAGCCGTCCCTGCCCGCAAAGCTCTGCGCGTTCCGGGGGTCCAGCAGGGCCAAATCCAGCTCGCCGGACTCCAGCTGGACGGCCTGGGCGTTGTCGTCCCCCACGATTTTGAAGATGATCTGGTCGATGTTGGGACAGCCCAGGTAGTAGTCCTCATTTTTCACCAGCACGATGGCCTGGCCCACGTCCCAGCGCTCCAGCTTATAGGGCCCAGTGCCCACGGGGGCGCGGAAAAAGCCGGAGGTCTGCATGTCCTCGCCCTCCAGCAGGTGGCGGGGAAGGACCGCCATGGTCATGTACTCCAAGAAGGCGGCGTTGGGCCCCGTCAGCCGGAAGACCACCGTCTGTTCGTCCGGGGTGGTGATTTCCTCCACGTCCTCGTAGTTGGGGGCGTTTTCCGCGCCGTTTTCCGGGTCCATAATGGCCTCAATGGTGAATTTTACGTCGGCGGAGGTGAGGGGCTGGCCGTCGTGCCATTTCACGCCGTCCCGGAGGTGGAAGGTGTAGGTATAGGCGGTCTCATCGTAGTCCCAGCGGTCCGCCAGGCCGGGGACCACTTGATTTTCGCCGTCGTGGGCGGTGAGGCCGTTGAACAGCAGGGCGTTGATCTCACAGTGCTCGTCCATGGCGGGGTTGATGCGGGTGTAGTCGGCGCTGCCGTAGACCAGGGTGGAGGGAGCGGTATTTCCAGCGGGCGCGCCGCCGCAGGCCGTCAACGCCAATGATAGGGCAAAGGCGAGCAGAAGAGAAAAGAACCGTTTTTTCATGAATTCCTCCTAAAGAATGTCAAAGGTGAAATGCTTCATGGGACGAAAAAAGCACACGGTCCCTCTCCGGAGAGGACCGTATGCCTTCTTAGCATACCGTTCAAAAAAACAAAAGCATTTATGGTTGGAAGGGACGCTTCAGCACCCCGCGCCCGCTTCATGCGGGTTGATTGTCAGTAGTATATCTGAAAAAGACGGATGTGTCAAGCGGCAAAACAGCGGGGCGCGGGGTGTGGGTGCTCCCTCCTGCATTTGTTTTTACTGTTGGTGAGCTGGCAGGTCAAAAATACAAAAAAATACCTGCTTTGAACCGACTTCACCGGTACATAATGAGTCATGGGGAACGTGAAGAAAAAGCAGGAGGCATCAATGATGAAGCAGAAATATTTTGCCCTGTTCCTGGCCTGTCTGATGGCCATGGCGCTGACGGGCTGTTCCGCCAGCCGGGACAAGGACAACGCGGCATCCGCCGCTCCCACCAACAGCGCGGTGGTTGACAACAACGCGGGCAGCAGCGCTGGAGTAAACGACGGTGCTCACAGCAGCGCCGGCATGGACGACGGCGCGTACTACAGCGACAATGCGGGCAGTAACGGCCAGAACAACGTCTCTGGAAACAGCAGCCCCTCCAACGGGGGCGATGTGATGGATGACATTGGAGACGCCGCGGGGGATCTCGCCCGGGGCGCCGGCAATGTGGTCCGCGGCGCAGGGGACGCCATCGGCGACGCGGCCAACGACGTTGGCCGGGCAATGCGCTAAACAAGCGGGGCGGCTGGTATTCCAGCCGCCCTGTGATTTTTATTGGAATGTGATGTGAAATTTTTAAAGCTCCAGCCCGATGTACTTTTCCATCGTGTCCAGATGGCCCACGCCGCCGGGCTCCTCGCCCACCTTGTAAAAGCCGTGGGAGGTGTAGAATTTCTTGGCCCGCTCATTTTCCGGCGCGCACCGCAGGCGCAGGACCTGCCGCCCCATGGCCCGGTAGGTGCAGACCGCCTGGCCCAGCAGCTGAACCCCCAGCCCCTGGGAGCGGAATTCCGGGGCCATGTAGAAGAAGGGCACCCGCCCGGCCTGATCCTGGGCGTCCTGCTGCCAGTCCATCTGGAGCACACCCACAGGGGTGTCGCCCAGCAGGGCCAGCAGAACGCAGTTTTTATTCTGTGCGCTGTTTTTCTCAGCCACCGTCAAAAAGCTTCCGCCGTCAAAGCCGTCCATCGTGCCATGGCTGGCCTGCCAGCCGTCCCGCCGGGCGGCTAAGTACGTCTCCTTTTCCTGGGGCAGAAGCAAGGGGCGGAAGCGCAAAGCGTTGCGCTCCATGCCGGAGATGCCGTAGGCGCTGCTGGCCTTGGGCAGGGAGGCCAGTGCCCCCAAGTGGCTGTCGTCGTTATAATAGACGACCTTCACCTGGCCGTTTTCCACCTCCAGCTTGGCCACGCCGGAGTTGTTGGACAAAGGGATTTGGTCGATCTGGTCCACGTCCAGCCCGAGCCAGACGGACAACCCGCATTTGATAGCGCAGCCGTGGGAGGTCACGGCCACCGTCTGGCCTGGGTGGGCGGCGGCGATGCGGCGGATCGCCCGGTCCATCCGCCGGCGGACGCCGGAGAAGGTCTCGCTGCCCTCCACACGCCAGCTGGGGTTGCAGGTTAGAAACGCGGTGAGGCTGTCCCGGTCATCGTGGAGAAGCTGGCCCCAGGGCACGTCTTCCCAGACGCCTGCGCCGATCTCCCGCAGATTGGGGTCCACCCGCAGGGTGAGCCCACGGGGGCGGTAGACGGCCCCGGCGGTGGCCATGGCCCGGTACAGGTCGCTGGAGTACACCGCGTCGAAATGGACGCCTTCAAACCGCTTTTCCAGGGCCTTGACCTGCTCCCGGCCCCTGAGGGTGAGCAGGCCGTTGTGCCAGCTGTGACAGCGGCGGTAGAGGTTGCCCTCCGCCTGCCCGTGGCGGATGAGATAGATGGTGGTCATGGAGATTCCTTCTTTCTTTACCAGGGGCGCACGCCGCCGGTGAGCTCCCGAACGGCGCCCAGTCCCTGTTTTGCTGCGATTTCCGCCAAACCATCCCGAACCTTCAGCGGGGCGCGGGGGTCGGCAAACAGGGCGGTGCCCACCGCCACGGCGGAGGCGCCCGCCAGCATGAGCTGGGCGGCGTCCTCGCCTTTGGACACGCCGCCCATGCCCAGGATGGGCAGTTTGACGGCGTTGGCCACCTCCCACACCATCCGAACGGCGACGGGGAGGACGGCGGGGCCGGACAGCCCCCCGGTATTCATCTTCAAAATGGGGCGGCGGGTGTTCACGTCGATGCGCATGCCCCGCAGGGTGTTGATAAGGGACAGGGCGTCCGCACCCGCGTCCGCCGCGGCCTTGGCGATCTCGGTGATATCGGTGACGTTGGGGGAGAGCTTCACCATCACTGGGACGCGGGCATGCTTTTTGGCTTCCCGGGTGACCTCGGCGGCCAGATCGGGCCGGGTGCCGTAGGCCAGCCCTCCTGCCTTCACGTTGGGGCAGGAGATGTTGACCTCAATCATGTCCACCCCGGCCTCCGACAGCTTTTCGCACATCACGCCGTACTCCTCCGGGGTGTTGCCGGAGATATTGGCGATGATCTTTACGTCGTGTTGGCGCAGAAAGGGCAGTTCCTCCGCGATGAATGCGTCTACGCCTGGGTTTTGCAGGCCCACAGAGTTGAGCATGCCCATGGGGGTCTCGGCAATTCGGGGCGGAGGATTGCCCTCCCTTGGGTGAAGGGTTAATCCTTTACAGCAAATGCCCCCCAGTTCAGACAGGTCAAAGAATTGGCCGTACTCCCGGCCAAAGCCGAAGGTGCCGGAGGCTACGACCACCGGGTTTTTCAGAACGACTCCGGCCAAATCAACGGACAAATCTATGGAGCGGTCCTGGGTCAATGCCGCCTGTGTGACAGTGCTGGCAATGATGCCCTCAGCCTCGGGATGAGACGCGTGTTTCTCAGACATCCCAGTCCACCTCCCCGGCGTTGAAAACAGGTCCGTCCTTGCACACGTGCTTCATGGTCCCGTCCTTCATCTGAATGGCGCAGCCCAGACAGGCCCCCACGCCGCACGCCATGCGTTCCTCCATGGACACCTGGCAGGGAACGCCGAACTCCGCCGCTACCTTGGCCACGCTTTTCAACATGGGCCTGGGGCCGCAGGCCAGAATGGCTATAAAGTTATTTTCCTTTACAAGAATCTCACGCACCTGGCTGTCCACGAAGCCGTGGCGGCCCAGGGTGCCGTCATCGGTGCAGAGGTAGGTTTCTTCGCAATGCTCCTTGAACCGGCTGACGATGGCGGGGAACGCCTTATCCTTGGTACGGAAACCCAGAACTGCCGTGTGGGGCCATTGGAGGCATTCGCCGTATTCCATCAGCGGAGGCACGCCGATGCCGCCGCCCACCAGCAGATAGCGGCCCTCCTTTGATACGTCAAACCCATTGCCCAACGGGCCGATCACGTCCAGTTTGTCTCCGATCTTGCGCTGAGACAGCCATTCTGTACCCTCGCCGCGAACTTCAAAAATCAGCGTGACCAAATCCTCCGGCTCATCCTGACCAGTGATGGACACCGAAATGGGACGGCGGAGGAGCTGGCCGTCCCCGCATTTGATGTGCAGGAACTGCCCGCCCCGCAGGCCGTACCGCTCCACCATTTTGCCCGCTTCCAGCACCATCCACCATGTGCTGGCGTCCAGCCGTTCCATGGAGACCACGGTGCAAATCTGTTGAATAGGCATCTTATCCCCCCAAAAGTCTAAAGTTCTTTTCTTTTTGCTTCTTTTTCTTTTCGTTCAAGAAAAGAAAAAGAAGGCCCTACAAAATCGCCACGTACTGCTTGATCTCGTCCCGCATCTGCTCGGCGGCGGCCCGGGCGGCCTCCTGGTAGTCCGCGCCGTCCCTGCCGGTCTTCTGCCAGGCGCACATGATGGAGCGGGAGGCGTTGACGATAGCGCCCCGGCCCAGCTCGTCAAAGGCAAAGCGCACATCGGCGGCGGTGCCCCCCTGAGCCCCGTAGCCGGGGACCAGGAAAAACACCCGGTCCAGACGGCGGCGCAGTTCTTTCAGCACAGAGGGGTGAGTGGCCCCGACCACGGCCCCCAGGGTCTGGTAATGGTATTTGCCCTCAGTGCCCTGGCCCCAGCGCTGGATCAGGTCGCCCATGACGGTGTATACCAGCCGGTCGCCGGCCACGATGTCCTGGAGCTCCACCGAGGAGGGGTTGGAGGTCTTGGCCAGCACAAAGGCGCATTTGTTCCACTGGGCGCAGTCCTTGAGGAAAGGCTTGATGGCGTCTGACCCCATGTAGCCGTTGAGGGTGACGCAGTCGGCGTCAAACACGGAGCAGGCCGTCCCGCCTACCTGGGTGGTCCCCAGCCACGCCTCGCTGTAGGCGGCGGCGGTGGTGCCGATGTCGCCCCGTTTGATGTCAGCGATGACAAACAGGCTCTTCTCCTTGGCGTAGGCGATGAGCTCCTCCAGGACCCGCATGCCCCGCCAGCCCAGCATCTCAAAGTAGGCGGACTGGGGCTTGACGGCGGGCACTACGTCCGCCAAAGCGTCGATGAGGCCCTTGTCAAATTCCAGCACGGCCTGAGCGGCGGCCTCCAGGGTCTCCCCATGCCGGTC
Organism: uncultured Oscillospiraceae bacterium; assembly: GCA_949935795.1. Classification (GTDB taxonomy): domain Bacteria; phylum Bacillota; class Clostridia; order Oscillospirales; family Oscillospiraceae; genus Enterenecus. The sequence goes on along the minus strand of CATLFX010000002.1, from coordinate 70,647 downwards.
CATGTGCTTTTTGAGGATGAACGGGGGAACGTACTCCACCCGGGCGTCCAGCCCGGCCACGGTTGGATTCTTTTTCGCCTTGATCTTGTCCTGCAATACGTCGAATGACATGATTCAGCCCTCCTGATAGATGATATTTCCCCGGGAAATGGTGTATTTGACCTTCCCCCGCACGGTCCGTCCGTGGAAGGGGGTGTTGCGTCCCTTGGAGACAAACTGCTCCTTGTCGATGACCCACTCCTGGTTTGGGTCGAAGAGGACCAGGTCGGCGTCCCGGCCCGGGACCAGCGTCCCCTTGTCCAGCCCCAGCAGGGCGGCGGGGGAGGCGGACATCAGCGCCAGCATCCGGTTCAGAGACAGCAGCCCCGTGTGGTACAGCCCGGTGAGGGCCAGGGCCAGGGATGTCTCCAGCCCCACCATGCCGCTGGGGGCGTCGGGCAGGGGTTTGGATTTCTCCTCAGCGGTGTGGGGGGCGTGGTCGGTGACGATGGCGTCGATGGTGCCGTCCACGAGGCCCGCCCGGATGCCCTCCACGTCCGCCTGGGTGCGCAGGGGGGGATTGACCCGCGCCATGGTCCCCTGGCGGAGCACCTCCTCTTCGGTGAAGGTGAAATATTGGGGGCAGGTCTCGCAGGTGACCCGGATGCCCCGGGCCTTGGCCTGCCGCACGATGTTCACCCCTTTGGCGGTGGAGATGTGGCAGATGTGGACATGGGCCCCGGTGTCCTCCGCCAGCATCACGTCCCGCATGATCTGGAGCTCCTCCGCCACGGCGGGGCGGCCGGGGAGGCCCAGCTTCTGGGATACCGCGCCTTCGTTTACGGCGTAATTTTGAACCATGTCCCGGTCCTCACAGTGGTCCAGCAGAGGAAGATTCAGCCGTTTGGCTTCCTGCATGGCCTGCCGAAGCAGGGCCATGTTCTGGATGGGTACGCCATCGTCGGTGAGGGCGGGGACGCCCGCCGCCTTCAGTGCGGCGAAGTCGGTGAGGACTTCGCCCTTCTGCCCCAAAGTCACGGCCCCGGCGGGGAGGACGTTCACCCCGGTGGGGGCGGCCTTGGCCCGCACCAATTTCACAATGCCGGGGCAGTCCGTGGCGGGCCGTGTGTTGGGCATGGCCACCAGGGTGGTCACGCCGCCCCTGGCCGCGGCGGCGCAGCCGGTGGCCACCGTCTCCTTGGCCTCGAAGCCCGGCTCCCGCAGATGGACGTGCATGTCCACCAGGCCGGGGGCCGCGACAAGCCCGTCAGCGTCCAGCACCCGGGCGTCCTCTGCGGGCAGATTTCTGCCCAGCCGGGCGATTTTCCCGTTTTCCAGCAAAATGTCCAGGCATTCGTCAATGCCCTGGGCGGGGTCGGCGACCCGCCCGCCTCGAATCAAGAGCCGCAAGGGGATATCCCTCCTAACTGTGTTGTATAAAACGCTTTTGTACATTATATAGTATAAAAAGCCGGAGCGCAACGGACAAAAAGAGAGAAATTACCGCCTCCAGAGGTCCGGGCTAGGGTAAGATGGACAAGGAAAACGCGGGGCCCCTCTCGGAGTCCCGCGTCCCGCAAGCGCGCCTGTAAGCCGGGTTCTGTCATTTAAGACAGCCATCTATCTAGGCGCACCGTTGCCGGTGCGCTCCAGCCGCCTCCTGAACACGGCCGGGCCGGCCATATGTGTTCCCACGGCGTTGCTCCGGATAGAGTTTACAGCAATGGGCGCTTGACACGCCATTGGGTGAGCTCTTACCTCGCCTTTCCACCTTTTCCTCGTCGGCACAAGCTCCATATTGCTCGCTCCGCCGCAAGCGGCAGAGCTCACTCATTTCGCTGTGCCTCCTCTCCCCACAAAGCCAAAAGACGGCTTTGCGGGGGCCCCAATTGGGGACGAGGTAGTCTATTTCTGTTGCACTTTTCCTAGGGTCGCCCCCGGCGGGTGTTACCCGTTATCCTCGCCCTGCGGAGCCCGGACTTTCCTCACGGACGGCCTTTCGGCCTGGCCGCGCGGCTGTCCAGCGCACTTGCGTTTTTGATTGTACTTCATCTTTAGGTGATTGTCAAATGAAATTGAATGGGGTATAATACCTGGGTATGCGAAATCTGCCATTGAGAAGACAGGGTTCAAAACCGGTGATTTGGAGGTTTGAATATCAATGGATTCAGCGTTAAAGGAATATTTTAGCTCGTTAAAAGGGAAAAAGGTGGCGGTGATCGGCTTGGGCGTGTCCAACCGGCCGCTGGTGGAGGGCCTGCTGGACGCGGGGGTGAAGGTGCTGCTGTGCGACAAACGCCAGCGGGAGGACTTCGACGGCCTCGTCGAGTCCCTGGAGCGTCGGGGGCTGACGGCGGCGCTGGGCCCGGACTATCTGGACCGGCTGGATGGGGCCGACGTGATTTTCCGCACGCCCGGCCTGCACCCGGACACGCCTCAGCTCAAGCGGGCTGTGGAAAGGGGGGCCAGACTCACCTCGGAGATGGAGGCGTTTTTGGACCTGTGCCCCTGCCGGATCATTGCGGTGACCGGCTCCGACGGGAAGACCACCACCACCACCATCATCGCGGGTCTGCTGAAGGCGGCGGGCTACCGCACCTTTGTGGGGGGAAACATCGGCCATCCCCTGCTGTGCCAGGTGGACGACATCCGTCCCGACGACATGGTGGTGCTGGAGCTGTCCTCCTTCCAGCTGATGACCGTGCGGCAGAGCCCCAGCATCGCGGTGGTCACCAATTTGGCCCCCAACCACCTGGACGTGCACAAAGACATGGAGGAATATGTGAACGCCAAGCGGAACATCTTTGCCTATCAGGACTCGGGAGACCGGCTGGTGCTCAACGCCGACAACGAGATCACCGCGGGCTTCGCCGCCCAGGCCAGGGGCGCGGTTACCCTGTTCAGCCGGAAGCGGACGCTGGAGAGCGGGGTGTACCTGCGGGACAAAACCGTGGTGTGCAGCGGGCGGCCGGTGCTGTCCACAGACGACATCCTTCTGCCCGGCCTTCACAACCTGGAAAATTACATGGCCGCTATCGCGGCGCTGGACGGCCTGGTGCCGGATGAGGTGGTCCGGAACTTCGCCCGCACCTTCGGGGGGGTGCCCCACCGCATCGAGCTGGTGCGGGAGCTGGACGGGGTGCGCTACTACAACGACTCCATCGCCTCCAGCCCCAGCCGGACCACGGCCGGACTGCGGTCCTTCGACCGGAAGGTTATCCTGATCGCGGGGGGCTACGACAAGCACATCCCCTACGACGCCCTGGGGCCGGAGATTGTGGAGCACGTCAAGGCCCTCCTGCTGACGGGGGACACCGCGAAAAAAATAAAGGCGGCCGCTTTGGCCGCGCCCGGATACCGGAAAGGAGAGCCGGCCGTCTTTGACTGCGCCGACCTCCAGGAGGCGGTGAACCGGGCCCGGGCGCTGGCCCAGCCGGGGGACGTGGTCATTCTCTCCCCGGCCAGCGCCTCCTTTGACCGCTTTAAGAACTTCGAGGAGCGGGGAAATGTATTCAAGGATTTGGTGAACGCTTTGAAATAAGCGGGAAAGGAGCAGGATTGAAGTGGAAATAGAACAGATACTGGAGCGGCTGTGCGCCGTGGGCGGGCCCTCCGGTTTTGAGCGTCCCGCCGTGCTGGCGGCCAGGGAGCTGCTGGAGCCCTTGATGGACGAGGTGTGGACCGACCGGCTGGGCAGCCTCATCGGCGTGCGCCGCTGCGGAAAGCCGGGGGCGAAAAAGCTGCTGCTGGACGCCCACCTGGACGAGGTGGGGCTGATCGTGACCGGGCATAAGGACGGCTTCCTGCGTTTCAAGGCCGCCGGTGTGGACGCCCGGATGCTGCCGGACCGGGAGGTGAGTATTCTCACTGACCCGCCCATGCTGGGGGTGGTGGCATGCCTGCCCCCCCACGTGCTGTCGGCGGAGGACCGGGAGAAGGCTCCGGAGGTGAAGGATCTGTTCGTTGACGCGGGTCTGTCCCAGGAGAAGGCGGAGCGGCTGATTCCCATTGGCACGCCCATGGTGTACCGGGCGGAGCTCACCCGCCTGGGGGAGCGGCAGGTGTGCGCCAAGTCGCTGGACGACCGGGCCTGCTTTGCCGCGCTGCTGCGGGCGGCGGAGCTGCTGAAAGAGGCGGCGCTGGATGTGGACCTGTATATTTTGGGCAGCGTGTGCGAGGAGACCGGCGGCGTGGGCGCCCAGGTGGGGGCCCAGGCGCTGGCGCCGGACTTTTGCGTGGCGGTGGACGTCACCTTCGGCAGGACGCCGGACTGCTCGAAGGAAGAGGCTCTTGCCATGGGCGGCGGGCCGGCGGTGGGTATCGGCCCCAACTGCGCCCGCTGGATGGTGAAGCGGCTGCTGGACAAAGCGGCGGGGCTGGATATGGCCGTGCAGAAAGAGGTCATGGAGGGGAACAGCGGAACCAACGGCTGGGATATGCAGGTTGCCAACGAGGGGGTGGCCACCGCCCTCGTGTCAGTACCCCTGAAATATATGCACACCCCGGTGGAGGTGGTGGAGCTGAGCGACATTGAGGACACCGCCCGGCTGCTGGCCGCCTTTGCGCAGGGGTTGGGAGAGGAGGCGGCACAATGATTGAGACACTGAAAACGCTGTGCGCCCTGTCCGGCGTCTCCTCCCACGAGGACCAGGTCCGGGACTATATCCGGCGGCGGGTGGAGCCCTACGCCGACAGCGTCCGCACGGACGCCCTGGGCAACCTGATCGCGTTCAAGCGGGGGGCGAAGGCCGCGGGGAACAAGCTGATGCTGTGCGCCCATATGGACGAGGTGGGGCTGATCGTCAAGTCGGTCACCGACGAGGGATATCTGAAATTCGGCTGCGTGGGCGGCATCGACCGCCGCATCCTGCTGGGCAAGCGGGTTGTGGTGGGGGAGCAGGCCATCCCCGGCGTCATTGGGCTGAAAGCCATCCACCTGACCACCGCCGAGGAGCGGAAAAAAGTGCCAAAGCTCACCGATCTTTATATCGACATTGGGGCCAAGAACAGGGAAGAGGCTCTGGCCCAGGTGGAGCTGGGGGACATCTGCACGTTTGCCGGAGACGCGGCGGAGTTTGGCGATGGGATGCTGAAGGCCAAGGCCATCGACGACCGGGTGGGCTGTTCTGTGCTGGTGAAGCTGCTGGAGGAGGACCTGCCCATGGACTGCACCTTTGTGTTCACAGTCCAGGAGGAGGTGGGCACACGGGGGGCCTTTGGGGCGGCCTTCTCCATCACGCCGGAGATCGCCCTGGTGCTGGAGGGCACCACCGCCGCCGACATCCCCGCCCTGGAGCCGGACCGGCAGGTTTGCTGGCCGGGGAGAGGGCCCGTCCTGTCCTGGATGGACGGCGGGACCATCTACGACCGTGAGCTGTTCGAGCTGCTGCGGGAGCTGGCGAAGAAAAACGGCCTGCCCTGGCAGATGAAGCACTATGTGTCCGGCGGCACCGACGCCCGGACGATCCAGCGGACCAAGGCGGGGGTGCGGGTGGCCGGAATCTCGGCGGCGGTGCGCTATCTCCACGCCCCCAGCAGTGTATGCAGCATTTCTGACGCGGAACAGATATTGGCGCTGACCAGGCTGTTTATTCAGGCCCTGGCAGAGCGCTGACAGGAGGGTTTTATATGGAAATGATACAGGTTTTGACCCGGCTGGTGGGAGCGTTTGGGCCCTCCGGCTGTGAAAATGAGGTCTCTCAGGTCATTGAGGAGCTGGCCAGGCCCTATGTGGACGAGATTTCCCGGGACGTTCTGGGCAGCCTCATCTGCCATAAGCGGGGGAGCGGCCCCAGGGTGATGTTTTCCGCCCACATGGACTCCATCGGGCTGGTGGCCACCCACATCGACGACAAGGGGTTTGTCCATGTGGGGGCGCTGGGGGGTGTCAGCGCCAAAGAGGTGGCCTATACCCCGGTGCGGTTCCGCAATGGGACCTGCGGCCTGATCTGCGCCAAAGACGGCGCGGAGCTGGATAAGCTGAAGGTGAGCGACCTGTTCCTCGACATCGGCGCGGCGGACGAGGAAGCGGCGAAGAAGCTGGTCCAGGTTGGGGACGCCGCCGTATACGACACTCCCGTCCGTCAAGCGGCGGGCCGTGTGATCTCCCCCTATCTGGACGACCGAATCGCCTGCCTGGTGCTGCTGATGGCCATGGAGCGGTTGGAGGAGACGGAAAACGACCTGTATTTCGTGTTCTCCACCCAGGAGGAAGTGGGCACCCGCGGGGCCAAGACTGCTGCCTGGACCGTGGACCCGGACTACGGCATCGCGGTGGATGTCACCGGGGCGGACGACGAGCCGGGGAGCAGGCACCAGGCCAGCAGCCTGTGCGGCAAGGGAGCGGCGGTGAAGGTGATGGACCGCTCCGTCATCTGCCCGCCCGCCCTGGTGGAGAAGCTGATGGCGCTGGGGGCGGAGAAGGGCATTCCTGTGCAGCGGGATGTGCTCCAGATGGGGGGCACCGACGCGGGGCCCATCCAGTCCACCCGGGGCGGCGTGTACGCCGGGGGCATCTCCATCCCTTGCCGCTATATCCACACCCCGGTGGAGATGGCGGACCTGAACGATGTGCGCGCCTGCGCCGACTTGGCGGCGGCCTTTGCCTCCAGCAAGCTGGAGAAGTAAACGAAACACAAGATAGGACGGGAACAGTCAATGAATTCTCCTTTACAGATATCAGAACAGGTGCGGACGCTGGCCGCCCAGGCGGAGCGGGAGCTGAGCGGCCAGTTTGCCCGGATTGACGCCATCGCCCAGGCCAACAGCCAGCGGGTGCTGGCCGCGTTCCAGGAACACCGGGTGGCGGAGAGCTATTTTGCCGGGACCACGGGCTACGGATACGACGACCTGGGCCGGGACAAGCTGGATGAGATTTACGCGGACCTGTTCGGCACTGAGGACGCCCTGGTGCGCCTCCAGTTTGTCAACGGCACCCACGCCATCACCTGCGCCCTGTTTGGGGCGCTGAAGGCCGGGGATGTGCTGGTGTCCGCCGTGGGCGCTCCCTACGACACCCTGCTGGGGGTGGTGGGGGCTGTGGACAAGGGACGCGGCTCCCTTAAGGACTATGGCGTGGAGTACCGCCAGGTGGAGCTGGCGGACGACGCCCCCGACAAGGCGGGGCTGGCCCAGGCGGTCCGGGACCCCAGAGTGAAAGCGGTGCTCATCCAGCGCTCCAAGGGGTACGCCACCCGGGCCTCCCTGTCGGTGGACGAGATCGGGGAGCTGTGCGCCATCGTGCGGGAAAACAACCCCAATGCCGCCATTTTGGTGGACAACTGCTACGGAGAGTTTGTGGAGGAGCAGGAACCCACCCATGTGGGGGCTGATCTGGTGGTGGGGTCCCTCATCAAAAATCCGGGCGGCGGGCTGGCCCCTACGGGGGGCTATATCGCCGGGCGGCGGGACCTGGTGGAGGGCGCGGCCATGCGCCTCACCTGCCCGGGCATTGGCCGGGAGTGCGGGTCAACCCTGGGCAACAACCGCCTGCTGTACCAGGGACTGTTCCTGGCCCCCCACACCGTAGCTCAGGCGGTGAAAACCGCCGTGTTTGCTGCCCGGCTCATGGAGCTGCTGGGCTATGAGACAGAGCCCAGCTCGGACGCGGTCCGGCATGATATCATTCAGATGATACATCTAAAGACCCCCGAGGCGGTGAAGCGGTTCTGCAAGGGCATCCAATCCGGGGCCCCGGTGGACTCCTATGTCACCCCGGAGCCCTGGGATATGCCGGGCTACGACAGCCAGGTGATTATGGCGGCGGGGGCCTTCATCCAGGGGGCGTCCATTGAGCTGTCCGCCGACGCGCCCATGCGGGAGCCCTACACGGTGTACCTCCAGGGCGGGCTCACCTACGAGTCGGGAAAGACCGGCGTGATGCTGGCGGCGGAGGAGCTGCTTGGCGGATGACATAGGCCGAGCCATTCCAGGCATACAGTGACCCATAGGGGGTGGCTGTATGGCTGTAAAGTGGAAACGCTTGCTTACTGTTCTGCGGCGGGACGGGAGGCTGACGGCGGCTCTGCCCGTGCTGGCGGCGCTGGCGCTGAGCGGGGTGGTGCTGGGGACGGTAAACAGGCGGCTGGGCCCGGTCTTGGAGGCCAAGGCCTCCAGTCAGGCCACCAATCTGATGACCCAAGCCATTGACACCGCCGTTGACAACTGCCTCCAGGAGAACGGCATGAGCTACGGCGATTTTGTGACCATTACCACCGACGGGCTGGGGAAGGTCACCGCCCTTACCAGCAATACGGCGGCCAACAGCCGGTTCAAGCGCCAGGTGGCGGAGGCCGTCACCCGGCAGCTCACCACCCTGGACAGCGACGCGCTGAGCGTTCCGCTGGGCACCCTCACCGGCCAGCCCCTGCTGTCGGGCAAGGGGCCGTCCGTCCGGGTGCGGGTGGACTCGGTGGGAGAGGTCACCGCCGATTATACCAACTCCTTCACCGCTGCCGGGGTGAACCAAACCCTGCACCGGGTGAGCCTGGACATCACGGCCACGATTTATTTGTTTTTGCCGGGGAAAATCCTCCCGGTGTCCGTCAGCAGCAGCGTGTGCGTGGCGGAGACCGTCATTGTGGGCGAAACGCCCGACACCTATTTGAATCTGGAAAAGGGGAACGGCTGATATGGACATCAAAACCCAGGTCGCGCGGCTTCGGGATGAGCTGAACGAGCACAATTACCGCTACTATGTGTTGGACGCGCCCTCCATCTCCGACTTTGAATACGACCGTATGCTGCGGGAGCTGGAGGAGCTGGAGGCGGCCCACCCGGAGCTGATTGCCCCGGACTCGCCCACCCAGCGGGTGGGGGGACAGGCGCTGGACAGCTTCCAGCAGGTGGTCCACCGGGTGCCGCTGCAAAGCCTCCAGGATGTGTTTTCCCCCGACGAGCTGCTGGACTTCGACCGCCGGGTGGGGGAGACCGCGAAGGGGCCGGAATATCTCTTGGAGCCCAAGGTGGACGGGCTGTCGGTGGCCCTGGAGTACGAGAACGGGGTGTTTGTCCGGGGGGCCACCCGGGGCGACGGCCAGGTGGGGGAGGATGTGACGGAGAACATCCGCACCATCCGTTCCATCCCCATGAAGCTGGAAAACGCCCCGGCGTCGCTCATTGTGCGGGGGGAGGTCTATATGCCCCGCAAGACCTTTGAGCGGCTCAATGAAGAGCGGGAGCTGCGGGGAGAGCCGCTGTTTGCCAACCCCCGCAACGCCGCCGCCGGGTCCATGCGGCAGCTGGACCCCAAGATTGCCGCCGCCCGGGGGCTGGACATGGTGGTGTTCAACATCCAGTACACCGACCACCCACCCTTTGAGACGGACAGCGCCGGGCTGGACTGGCTGAAAGAGCTTCGGTTCAAGGTCATTGACTACCAGTTATTTAGAGACATGGAGGATATTCAGTCCGCCGTCTTTGAGCTGGGGGACCAGCGGGAGAGGTATCCCTTCGATATCGACGGAGCGGTTGTAAAGGTGAATAACCTGACACAGCGCGATACCCTGGGGGAGACCGCTAAATTCCCCCGCTGGGCGGCGGCCTACAAGTACCCGCCGGAGCAGAAGGAGAGTGTGGTGGAGGACATTGTGATCCAGGTGGGCCGCACCGGGGTGCTCACCCCCAAAGCGGTGATCTCGCCCGTCCGGCTGGCGGGCACCACCGTCACCAACGCCACCCTCCACAACCAGGACCTAATCACTGAGAAGGATATCCGCATCGGAGACACCGTTGTCGTCCAAAAGGCGGGGGAGATCATCCCGGAGATCGTGTCCGTGGTAAAGGAGAAGCGGCCCGAGGGGACCGTGCCCTACCTGTTCCCCACGGTGTGCCCAGTGTGCGGGGCGGCGGTGGCCCGGGACGAGGACGGCGCCCACATCCGCTGTACCGGGGCGGAGTGCCCCGCCCAGCTGCTGCGCAACCTGACCCATTTTGCCAGCCGGGACGCCATGGACATTGAGGGGCTGGGCCCGGCGGTGGTAGAGGGGCTGGTGAACGCGGGAATGGTAAAGACCCCCGCCGACCTTTACCGGCTGGACCGGGACCAGGTGGCCCAGCTGGAGCGGATGGGCAGGAAATCGGCGGACAACCTGCTGGCCGCTATCGAAAAGTCCAAGGAGAACGACCTGTCTAAGCTGCTGTTCGCCTTCGGCATCCGGCAGGTGGGGCAGAAGGCGGGGAAGATCCTGGCGGCCCGGTTCGGGTCCCTGGACGCCCTGGCCCAGGCCACCGAGGAGGAGCTCACCGCCATCGACGACATCGGCGGAATCACTGCTAAGTATCTGACGGAATGGTTTGCCGCCCCTCAGAGCCGGCACCTCATCGCCGCGCTGAAGAAGGCGGGGGTGAACATGGAAAGCCAGGCGGCCCCCGCAGGGGACAAGCTGGCGGGGCTCACCTTCGTCCTCACCGGGGAGCTGTCCTCCTGCTCCCGGAAGGAGGCGGGGGAGAAGCTGGAGGCCCTGGGGGCTAAGGTGTCCGGCTCGGTGTCCAAAAAGACGGGGTGCGTGGTGGCCGGAGAGGCGGCGGGCTCCAAGCTGCGTAAGGCCCAGGAGCTGGGCGTGCCCGTGCTGGACGAGGAGCAGTTTTTGGTGCTGGTGGGGGAGCGCGAGGGCGACGCGGAGGCCCTTCTGGCCCAGCTGAGAAAATAGAGATAAAAGAGGGAATGACCCATGGAGATTAGATTTGCCCGCCGGATGGACGGCTTTGAGCCGGGAATCTTCAACGTGCTGGACGAGAAAAAGAATCAACGCATGGCCCAGGGAAAGCCGGTGTATAACCTGTCCATCGGCACGCCGGACTTCCTGCCAGAGCCCCACATTGTGGAGGCTCTGGCTCAGGCGGCCTCCGACCCGGCCAACTACCGCTATTCCCTGGGAGAGACGGCGGAGCTGACCCAGGCGGTGCAGGGCTGGTACAGGCGGCGCTACGGCGTGGAGCTGGGGGCGGACGAGCTGATGGCGGTGTACGGCTCCCAGGAAGGGCTGACTCACGTGGGCTGGACGCTGTGCGACCCCGGCGACGTGGTTCTGGTGCCCGACCCGGGCTATCCGATTTTTGAGCTGGGGCCTTACCTGTGCGGGGCAAGCTGCGTCCACTATCCTCTGCTGAAGGAGAACGACTATCTGCCCGATCTGGAGCATTTTGACCCTGATTTGGCGAAAAGGGCCCGGTTTATGGTGGTGTCCTACCCGGCGAACCCCCTGGGCGCGGCGGCGCCGGACGAGTTCTATCCCCGTTTGATCGAATTTGCCCAAAAGCATGGGATCGTGATCCTCCACGACAACGCCTACTCTGAGATCATCTTCGACGGCCGGGTGGGGAAGTCCTTCCTGTCCTTTGACGGGGCCAAGGAGGTGGGGGTGGAGTTCAACTCCCTGTCCAAGACCTACAATCTCACCGGGGCCAGGGTGTCCTTCGTGGTGGGGAACCGGGAGATCGTGGGGGCCTTCAAGCGCCTGCGCTCCCAGATCGACTACGGGATGTTCCTGCCCATCCAGCACGCCGCCGCGGCGGCCCTCAACGGCCCCCAGGACAGCGTGGAGCGCAACCGCCTGGAGTACCAGGCCCGGCGGGACGCCCTGTGCGGCGGCCTGCGCTCCATCGGCTGGGAGGTGCCGGACAGCCAGGGCAGTATGTTCGTCTGGGCGCCCCTTCCGGCGGGGTATGCGAACTCGGTGGAGTTCTGCTTCGAGCTGCTGGACCGCACGGGACTGCTCTGCACCCCCGGCTCCGCCTTCGGGCCCCTGGGGGAAGGGCACGTGCGGTTTGCCCTGGTGCGGCCCGTATCTGTCATGAAGGAGATTGTGGCGGCGGTTGAGGCCGGCGGCATTTTGGAGGGCAGGGCATGAGCGCCCGCACGGGAAAACGGCGTCAGACAGGGTTTAGTAAGGAAAAGCTGATTTTTTTGCTGCTGGGCATCGTTCTGATTGTGGCGGCGGCCGCTCTGAGCCTGCATTTGAAGGGCTCGCTGACGCTGGACAACCTGCTGGTGGAGCTGGGCCTCAAGCCTCCGGCGGCGGTGCTGTTGGAGAACGTCCCGGAATATTCCGGCGAGCCCTATGTGGTCTTGCAGGACAACCAGCCCAGTTTCGGCCTGGAGGATTTGACCCTAGAACCCTTTGAGACCTACAGCGAGCTGGACTACTTAGGCCGGTGCGGCGCGGCCTATGCGAACGTCTGCCTGGACATCATGCCCACCGGGCCCAGGGAGGAGATCGGCCAGGTGAAGCCCACCGGCTGGCAGACGGTGAAATACGACTGCGTGGACGGGAAATACCTCTATAACCGCTGTCACCTCATCGGCTACCAGCTGGCGGGGGAGAACGCCAACAAACAGAACCTCATCACTGGCACCCGGTACATGAACGTGGAGGGGATGCTCCCCTTTGAGAATATGGTGGACGGCTACGTGGAGGAGACGGAAAACCACGTGCTCTACCGGGCGACCCCCATCTTCGACGGGGACAACCTGGTGGTCAGCGGGGTGCAGCTGGAGGCCTTCTCCGTGGAGGACGAGGGGGAGGGGATTTGCTTCAACGTCTACCTCTATAACGTCCAGCCAGGCGTGGTTATCGACTACGCCACGGGGAACAGCTGGGAGGAGTAAACCGCCTGTGCCGCGCCGGAGGAACGGGGCGAAGCGAGGCGGCTTTTGGGGTTCTTGAAAAAATAGGGCTTGTGTTTCCCGGCGGAAACCGTTATAATACGCTTTAAGCTGCCCATTTTAAAATTTTACATTGGGGGAAAAACTAAGTGGAAATTATTATGATCGTCGTCATGATCGCCGTCATGTACTTCATGCTCATCCGGCCGGAGAACAAGAAGAAAAAGGCCGCTGAGGAGATGCGCAGCAGCTTGAAGGTGGGGGATACCATCACCACCATCGGCGGCATCGTGGGCACCATCTGCGCGGTGAAGGAGCAGACCATTGTGATGGAGACCGGCGCGGACCGGGTGCGCATTGAATTTACCAAGTGGGCCATCTCCAGCAAGGGCACGCAGAGCACCGAGGAGGCCCCTGTCCCGGAAAAAGAGGAGAAAAAGGATAAGGACAAGAAGGACAAGAAGTGAGTCGTCCCTGACCTGGCATGACAAGCACCCCTTTTGCATATGGTAGGGGCAGGACCGCACGGCTGTGCGGCATTGCCTTGGAAACCATGTGAAAAGGGGTGCTTTTATGGGTAAGGCGGAGGAGCGGGGGACCAACGCGGTCCAGATGGCCACAGGGGTGGCGCTGGGCGGGCTGCTGGCCCTGGGGATCGAGCTGATGATCCTGCTGCTGGGCTCGCTGGCGGTGTCCAACGGCATATTAAAGGAGGACGCCGCGCCCCAGCTGACGGCGGCGGCCTGCGTGCTGGGCTGTTTCGGGGGCGGCCTCCTGGCCTGCGCCAGGTGGAAGTCCCGGCGGCTGCTGGGCGGGCTGGCGGCGGGCGTGGTGTGCTACCTGCTCATTTTGGCGGTGGGACTGCTTATGAGCGAGGGTCTGACGCTGGGCGTTCAGACCCTCGTGGAGCTGGCGGGCTGTCTGTGCGGCGGCGCGCTGGCCGGGATGCTGGGGGGTGGAAAGCGGAAAAAACGGGCCTCCAGCCGAAAAAAATGACAGGGATTTCCTGAGACTGTGTGGAACCACTTGACAAAGAGGGATAAAGTATCTATAATTCCATAGAACAACTGTTGCGACCGAGCTGTCTGCCGCCGGCGGTTTACCGCCCCGCCCCAGGGCGGGGAAAGAAAGGATGAAAACAAAGATGGCTAAGGAATATAAGCTGAGCGCCGAGCGCCTGGAGGAATTGAAAAAGGAGCTGACCTACCTCAAAACCGTAAAGGAGAAGGAGGTGGCCGACCTCATCAAGGAGGCCCGGTCCTTCGGCGACCTGAGCGAAAACAGCGAGTACGACGAGGCGAAAAACGAGCAGGGCAAGCTGTACTCCCGCATTGCCGAGGTGGAGAACATCCTGGCCAATTATGTGGTCATCGAGGAGAACGCCGACGACACCGACGTGGTGGGCATGGGCAGCAAGATCACGGTGAAGGATGTGGTCACCGGGGAGGAGGAGACCTACCAGGTGGTGGGTTCCCAGGAGGCCGACCCCATGAACGGCCGCATCTCTGAGGAATCACCCTTCGGCAAGGCCCTGCTGGGTAAGGCCGTGGGCGACATCGCCGTGGTGGAGGCCCCGGCGGGCAACATCGAGTATGAGGTGGTCGCCATCCAGCGGTGATGGCGGCCCCGTGACGATACAAAGGAGAGAAGATCCATGTCTGATCAGACCAACAGCCGCCAGCCTGTCCAGGAGGGGCCCTCCCTGTCCGAGCTGCTCCAGATCCGCCGGGACAAGCTGACCGCCCTGCGCGGGCAGGGGCAGGACCCGTTTGTCATCACCAAGTTCCAGGTGACCCACCACAGCGATGAGGTCAAGGACCGCTTTGAGGAGCTGGAGGGTCAGACCGTCCGGCTGGCGGGCCGCCTCATGAGCAAGCGGGGGATGGGCAAGGCGGTGTTTTCCGACCTCCAGGACGGGGCGGGCCGCATTCAGCTCTACGTGCGCATTGACGACGTGGGAGAGGAGGCCCTGGCCGCCTTCAAGAAGTATGACATCGGCGACATTGTGGGCGTGGAGGGCGAGGTGTTCCGCACCAAGCGGGGGGAGATCTCCATCAAGGCCAAGACCATCACCCTGCTGTCCAAGTCCCTGCTGCCCCTGCCGGAGAAGTTCCACGGCCTCACTGATGTGGAGACCCGCTGCCGCCAGCGGTATGTGGATTTGATTATGAATCCCGATGTGAAGCGGAATTTTATCATCCGCTCCCAGTTCATCAAGCACGTCCGGGATTTCATGGACGCGCGCGGGTTCATGGAGGTGGAGACCCCTGTGCTCAACACCATCTCCGGCGGCGCCACCGCCCGGCCCTTCATCACCCACCACAACACCCTGGACATCGACATGTACATGCGCATCGCCACCGAGCTGCCCCTGAAGCGGCTCATCGTGGGCGGCCTGGAGCGGGTGTATGAGATGGGCCGCATTTTCCGCAACGAGGGTATGGATAACCGGCATAACCCGGAGTTCACCACCATCGAGCTGTATCAGGCTTATGCCGATTTCAACGACATGATGGATTTGTTTGAGGACCTGCTGTCCTCCGCTGCCCAGAAGATTTTGGGCGCCTATCAGGTGGAGTGGCAGGGGGAGCAGATCGACCTGACCCCCGGCTGGCCCCGCCTGCCCATGCATGAGGCCGTCAAGCAGTACACCGGGCTGGACTTCATGGCCATCAGCTCTGACGAGGAGGCGGTGGCCGCCGCCAGGTCCATCGGCGTGGAGCTGCCCGATACCGCTGACAAGACCTGGGGCAATGCTTTGTATGAGTGCTTCGACCAGAAGGTGGAGGGGAAGCTGATTCAGCCCACCTTTATCACCATGCACCCGGTGGACGTGTCCCCGCTGGCCAAGCGTTCTCCCAAGGACCCCCGGCTCACCGAGCGGTTCGAGCTGTTCATCTGCCGCAGCGAGATGGGCAACGCCTTCTCCGAGCTCAACGATCCCATCGACCAGCGCCAGCGCTTCCAGAAGCAGGTGGAGCTGCGGGCCAAGGGGGACGACGAGGCCGGCATGATGGACGAGGATTTCCTCACCGCCCTGGAGTACGGCATGCCCCCCACCGGCGGGCTGGGCATCGGCATCGACCGCTGCGTCATGCTGCTCACCAACAACGACTCCATCCGGGAGGTTTTGCTCTTCCCCACGATGAAGCCGCTGGATTGAGATTTTTCCCAAAAGCATACCGGCGGGGCCGCCGGTATGCTTTTGCGCATTGAAACAGGGGGGAGAACGCCATGGAACGGGAGGTCGTCACCAGCAGGGCGAACCCGCTGCTGACCCGTGTGCGCAGGCTGAACAGCCGCCGGGCTTTCCGCCGGGCGGAGGGAGCCTTTGCCGCCGAAGGGCCCAAGCTGCTGGCCGAGGCCCTGCGCTGGGGCGGGGAGCTGGAGGCGGTGATCTGTGTCCCCGGTTCAGCACTGCCCGAGCTGCCGGCCCGGACCAGGGTGGTGGAGGTGGAGGACAGCCTGCTGGCCTCCATCGCGGATACGGAAAGCCCCCAAGGTATCGTTTTTATCTGTAAGGGGAAAAATCTGACGGTGCCGGACCGGCTGGCGGGGAACCGTTATCTGCTGCTGGACGGCGTGCAGGACCCGGGCAATGTGGGCACCATTTGGCGCACTGCCGACGCCTTTGGGGCGGATGGGCTCCTCCTGTGCAACGGCTGCGCCGACCCCTGGAACCCCAAGGCGGTGCGGGCCACCATGGGCGCGGCGTTTCGCCTGCCTGTATATGAGTGTACGCTGGAGGCGGCGGCGGAACGGCTTGCCGCCGCGGGACTCCCGCTGTATGCCGCCGCCCTTCGGGACGACACCGTGGATGTGCGGGAGATCCCGCTGGGTCGCTGCGCGGTGGCCATCGGCAGCGAGGGCCGGGGGGTGTCCCGGCAGGCTTTGGAGCTGTGCGAAAAAACGATAAAAATCCCCATGTCCCCCAGGTGCGAGTCCTTGAACGCGGCTGTGGCCGCGTCGGTGGTGCTGTGGGAGATGGCGCGAAACGATTGAGAGAAAGCGGGGAGGAGGCCCGGTATGTCGAATCTGAAGCATTGGATCTGGCTTACTCTGCGCAAAGGGCTGGCGGGACAGAACGCTAGGCGGGTGCTGGAGCATTTCGGTACGCCGGAGCTGGCCTACGCCGCCGATGAGGAGGCCTACCGGATGGTGGGCGGCCTGGCGGACTCGGTCATCCGCTCCCTGATGAACAAGTCGCTGGACCAGGCCGACGTAGTGCTGGGGGACTGCGATCGGTATGGAATCCAACTGCTCACCCTCCAGGACTCCACTTACCCGGAGCGGCTCAGGGCCATTGCCCAGCCTCCCATGGTGCTGTACTGGAAGGGGCGGCAGTTCGCCTTTGACAACGAGGCGGCCATCGGCATGGTGGGTTCCCGTCAGGCAACCCCCTATGGAACACAGGCTGCCGCCAAACTGTCCGCCGACCTGACCCGTAAGGGTGCGCTGGTGGTCACCGGCATGGCCCAGGGCATCGATGCCTCTGCCGTTCGGGGTGCGCTGAAGGTGGGCGGGCCGGTGATATCTGTGCTGGCGGGCGGCATTGACCGGGTGTACCCCAGAAATCATCAGAACCTCTATGAGGATGTGGCGGCGGTGGGGGCGCTCATATCCGAATACCCGCCGGGGACCGACCACCGGGGTGAGCACTTTCCCGTCCGCAACCGCATCATCAGCGGGCTGTCCGTGGGAGTGATCGCCGTGGAGAGCGCCCGGGCCAGCGGGACTCTGCTGACGGTGAACCATGCCATTGAGCAGGACCGGGAGGTGTTCGCCGTCCCCGGTCCTATCGACGCGCCCATGAGCGAGGGCACGAACCGCCTGATCCAGGAGGGCTGCGCCAAGCTCATCATGGAGGCGGACGACGTGCTGTGCGAATTTGTGGACAAGTTTCCGGGAAAGCTGCGGCTGGGCCGGGGCGCGTCCCTGCCGCCGGAGGCAGAGAAACAGCGCCTGGAGGGCGCCGCGGACGTCCCGGATCAGGGAGAGCCCCGCAAAGCAAAGGAAAAGCCGCCGGAGGAGGACACGGTGTACCTCCGCTGGGCGGACTGCAAGGATAAACTGACGGACGACCAGCGGGAGGTGCTGCTGGCCTTGGACGGGGGAGCGGTCCAGACAGACGACCTGGTGGAGCGCACCCAGATCCCTGCCCGGCGGGTGCTGTCCGCCCTCACGGTGCTGCAGATCCAGGGCTATGTGGCCGAGGAGAGCGGAAAGCGGTTCCGTGCCGCCGTCAAATTGAAAATGGAGTAGTTGAGGAACATGGCAAATCAAAATTTGGTCATCGTGGAGTCGCCCGCCAAGGCGAAAACCATCGGCAAATACCTGGGGCCCGGCTTTGAGGTCAAGGCGTCCATGGGTCACATCCGGGACCTGCCCAAGAGCAAGCTGGGCGTGGATATGTCCACCTTTGAGCCGGACTACGAGAATATCAAGGACAAGGCGGATGTGATCCGCGACCTGCGCAAGTCCGCCAAGGCCAGCGACAGGGTCTATCTGGCCACCGACCCTGACCGGGAGGGGGAGGCCATCTCTTGGCACCTCCAGAGTGTGTTGGGCGTACCCAAGGAGAAGACCTGCCGGGTGACCTTCAACGAGATCACCCAGAAGGTGGTCCGGGACTCCATTGCCAATCCCAGGGATATCGACCAGGACCTGGTGGACGCCCAGCAGGCCCGGCGGGTGCTGGACCGCATCGTGGGCTATCAGCTCTCGCCGCTGCTGTGGAAGAAGATCAAGCGGGGGCTGTCCGCCGGGCGGGTGCAATCGGTGGCTACCCGGCTGGCGGTGGAGCGGGAGGAGGAGATCCGCGCTTTCACTCCCCAGGAGTACTGGTCCATCACCGCCGACCTGTCCCGTGTGGCCCCCAACCTGGGGGGATTCCAGGCGGAGTTCTACGGTCGGGAAAAACGGATGGAACTCAACAGCGAGGAGCAGGTCCAGGAGATTGTAAAGACTGTGAAGGATTTTCCCTTCACAGTATCCAGCGTGAAGCGGCAGGATAAGCATCGCTCTCCCGCGCCCCCCTTTACCACCTCCACCCTCCAGCAGGAGGCGTCCCGGAAGCTGAACATGATCCCCAAGCGCACCATGTCCATCGCCCAGCAGCTCTATGAGGGTATCGACATCCAGGGCGTAGGCACTGTTGGCCTCATCACCTATATGCGTACCGACTCCCTGCGCCTGTCCGAGGAGGCGCTGGCGGCGGCCAAAACTTTCATTCAGAGCCGTTACGGCAAGCAGTATTACCCGGAAAAAACCCGGCGGTTCAAGTCCAAGGGCAGCGCCCAGGACGCCCACGAGGCCATCCGGCCCTCCGACGTGAACCTGACCCCGGAGGATTTGAAAAAGAGCCTCACCGCCGACCAGTACCGCCTGTACAAGCTGATCTGGAGCCGCTTCCTGGCCTGCCAGATGGCGGGGGCGGTGTACGACAGCGTCACCATCGAGGCGGAGTCGGCGGGCTACCGTTTCCGGGCCAGCCACTCATCTGTGAAGTTTAATGGCTTTACAGCGGTTTACGAGGAGAGCCGGGACGAGGACGAGGAGGCCCCCCAGTCGCCCCTGCCCGACCTCAGGGAGGGCGAGGCGCTGAAGCTCAACGGCCTCACCCCCGGCCAGCACTTCACCCAGCCCCCCGCCCGGTTCACCGAGGCCACCCTCATCAAGGCGCTGGAGGAGAAAGGGGTGGGCCGTCCGTCCACCTACGCCCCCACTATCTCCACCATCACCGACCGGCAGTACGTGGTGAAGGAGGGCAAGTACCTGCGCCCCACCCCTTTGGGCGAGGTGGTCACAGGGCTGATGAAGGAGAAGTTCCCCGACATCGTGGACACTGATTTCACCGCCCAGATGGAGAGCCGCCTGGACAAGGTGGAGGCGGGCGAGGCCCAGTGGAAGCAGGTGCTGGGGGAGTTCTACACCGGCTTTGACGCGGAGCTGAAAAAGGCCGAGTCCGAGTTGGACGGGGAGCGCATCAAGGTGCCCGACGAGGAATCGGACGAGGTGTGCGACCTGTGCGGCCGGAAGATGGTGGTGAAAATGGGCCGGTTTGGGCGGTTTTTGGCCTGTCCCGGCTGGCCGGAGTGCACCTTTACCAAGCCGCTGGTGGTGGAGATGCCCGGAAAGTGCCCCAAGTGCGGGGGACGGCTGGTAAAGCGCACCGGCGTGAGTAAAAAGACCAATAAACAGTACACCTACTACTGCTGTGAGTATTTGAACAGCAAGGTGGAGGCCAAGCGGTGCGATTTCATGACCTGGGACGTGCCCGTCAAGGACAACTGCCCCCTGTGCGGCTGGACCATGTTCAAGCTGTCCGGCCGGGGGTTCAAGCGGCCCTTCTGCATCAACCCGGACTGCGCCAACTTCCTGCCAGAGGATAAACGGGGCGGGTTCAAGAAAAAGACGGAGGACGTCTCTGAGGGGGAGAGCGCCCAGGCCGCAGAGAAAAAGCCCGCCGCCAAGAAGACGGCGGCAAAAAAGAGCACGGCGAAGAAAACCGCGTCCTCCGCCAAGGCCGCGGCGACGAAAAAGACCTCCACCGCGAAAAAGACCACCACAGCCAAAAAGGCCGCGAAAAAAGCGGCGGAATGAGTCACCGGGACAGTTCCATGGCAATTTGAAACCCGGCTCGGAACAGGGCCCGCCCATAGAAGAACGAGAGCAGATTCTGCTCGTCCTGCAAATCGTCAAAGCACTTTTGGGCTGTTTCGTCCAGCAGGGTGCGGAAAGCTTCCTCTTGCTTTTCAGCGCTCAGATGAGCGTTGTCATACTCATGTTCCTGGCATAGCAGGGAACGCACCATGTGTTCCTGGGCGTAAAGAAATAACGCTTGCATGGCGTCGGTCATATGTATCAGCTCCAAACGCGAATCTAAGATACGTGTATTATACACGAATCTTAGATTCATGTCAAGGGGGAATTTAAAATGCTTGGTGAGCGCATGAAGCAACTCCGAAAAGAGCGAAAAGTTCCGCAAAAAGAATTGTCAGAGCTGATGGGCGTAAAAATTCGCGCATATCAGTTTTATGAGAGTGGGAAAAATGAGCCGACGATCAGTGGGCTGATTGCCCTTGCCGACTTTTACGACGTGTCCATCGACTATCTGGTGGGCCGTACCGATACCCCAAATTGAAGGATGATGCCCATGAATGTCACCGTCATCGGCGCGGGCCTGGCCGGGTGTGAGTGCGCCTGGCAGCTGGCTCAGCGGGGAATTTCCGTCATTTTGACGGAGATGAAGCCCCATAAAATGACCCCCGCCCACCACAGCCCCGGCTTTGCCGAGCTGGTGTGCTCCAACTCCCTGCGCTCCGACCAGCTGGAGAACGCCGTGGGCCTCCTGAAGGAGGAGCTGCGCCGGTGCGGGTCGCTGATCCTGCGCTGTGCCGACCAGACCCGTGTGGAGGCCGGGGGGGCCCTGGCCGTGGACCGGGAGGGGTTCTCCGCCACCGTCACCGCCGCCGTCCGGGGCCATCCCAATATCACGGTGGTGGAAAAGGAGGTCACGGCCATCCCCGAGGGGGAGCTGGTCATCGCCTCCGGCCCGCTGACCTCGGACGCCCTGTCCCAGGCCATCGCGGAGCTGTTCCCGGAGAACAGCTATCTCAACTTCTTTGACGCGGCGGCCCCCATCGTCACCTTTGACAGCATCGACATGGACCACGCCTGGTTTGCCTCCCGGTATGATAAGGGGACGGCGGACTACATCAACTGCGCCCTGTCCGAGGAGGAGTATCTGGCCTTCTGGAAGGAGCTGTGCGCCGCCCAGGAGGCGGAGGTTCACGGGTTTGAGGACAAGAACGTGTTCGAGGGCTGTATGCCGGTGGAGGTCATGGCCCGCCGTGGGGTACAGACCCTGGCCTTTGGGCCGCTGAAACCCAAGGGCCTGCCCGACCCCAAGACCGGGCGGGAGCCCTACGCCGTGGTGCAGCTGCGCCGGGACAACGCCCAGGGGACGCTCTACAACCTGGTGGGCTTCCAGACCCATCTCAAATGGGGGGAGCAGAAGCGGGTGTTCTCCATGATCCCGGCGCTGAAAAACGCGGAATACGTGCGCTACGGGGTGATGCACCGCAACACCTATCTGGACTCCCCCCGGCTGCTGGACCGCTATTACCGGGTGCGGGGCCAGGAGCGGGTGGCCTTTGCCGGGCAGATCACCGGGGTGGAGGGGTACGTGGAGTCCGCCGCCTCCGGCTTTCTGGCGGGGGTGGAGCTGGCCCGCCGCCTGACGGGGCAGGAGCCGCTGGATTTTCCACGGGAGACCGCCATCGGGGCGCTGGCCCAGTATGTGAGCTGTGAGAGCGTTACCGATTTCCAGCCCATGAACATCAATTTCGGCATCATGCCCCCGCTGGACCACAAGGTCAAAGGGAAGCGGAACAAGAACGCCGAGCTGTCTCAGCGGTCCTTGGCGCTGATAGACGGGCTGAAAGAGAGACTATGAAGGAGGCCGACGGTATGCGCATCATCGTGGACGCCATGGGCGGCGACAACGCCCCCCAGGCGCCGGTACAGGGCGCTTTGCAGGCGATCAAGGAGTACGGGGTAGAGGTGGTCCTGGTGGGCCGTGGAGAGGACATTCTGGAGGCGCTCCAGCGGGAGGGCGTGGCCGAGCTGCCCGCGGGGCTGTCCATCTCCCACGCCGGGCAGGTGGTGGACATGTCCGACAACCCCGCCACCGCGTTCAAGGAGAAAAAGGACTCCTCCCTGACGGTGGGGCTGAACCTGCTGAAAAGCGGGGAGGGGGACGC
Source organism: uncultured Oscillospiraceae bacterium (assembly GCA_949935795.1). Taxonomy (GTDB): domain Bacteria; phylum Bacillota; class Clostridia; order Oscillospirales; family Oscillospiraceae; genus Enterenecus. Next base: position 48,300 of record CATLFX010000002.1, on the reverse strand, counting down.
CTTTGTGTCCGCCGGGTCCACCGGGGCGCTTCTGTCGGGAGCCACCCTGCTGGTGAAACGCATCAAGGGCGTCCGCCGTGCGGCCATGGCCCCGGTGGTGCCCACAGGGGGCGGCGGCTCGGTGCTCATCGACTGCGGGGCCACCGCCGAAGGCACCCCGGAATTCCTGCTCCAGTTTGCCTTTATGGGCAGCTACTACGCGGAACGGGTGCTGGGCCGCCCCGAGCCCAAGGTGGGTCTGCTGAACATCGGCGCGGAGCCCTCCAAGGGGACGGACCTCCAGCGAGAGGCGTACCAGCTGCTCCAAAAGGCCAAGGAGGAGGGCCGCATCAATTTCGTGGGCAATGTGGAGGCCCGGGAGGCGGTGGAGGGCGCGGTGGACGTCATCGTGGCGGACGGCTACTCCGGCAACATTTTCTTAAAAGCGGTGGAGGGGGCGGGGCTGTTCCTCACCCGGGAGATGAAGAAGATGTTTATGAAGAGCCTGAAGACCAAGATCGCCGCCCTGCTGATGAAGGACAGCCTACAAAACTTCAAAAAGCTGCTGGACGCCAACGAGGTGGGAGGGACGGCGCTGCTGGGCATCTCCAAGCCGGTCATCAAGGCCCATGGCTCGTCCAACGGCTACGCAATCAAGAACGCCATCCGTCAGGCGGTGGAATTCAGCCGTTCCGGCATCGTGGAGGACATCACGGAAAATGTGGAGCATATGCGTCTTCCCGCCCGTTCTTCCGCCGCTGACGGGGGCGTGGAGGAAAATGACAAAAAAATTGTCAAAAATACTCTTGACAGCCAGCCATAAAGCCCCTATTATGGGGGAGACTAAAGCAACATAAAGGAGCTGCTGGAAGATGTTTGAGAAACTGTGTAAGCTGATTGCTGAGCAATTCGGCGTAGACCCCGAATCCGTCACCGCCGATTCCGCCTTCGTGGACGACTTGGGCGCGGATTCCGTGGACCTGATGGACCTGTCCATGGCGCTGGAGGAGGAGTTCGGCATGGAGGAGATGGACAGCGAGGACATTGAATCCATTGTCACAGTGGGCGACCTGTATAAGTACATGCAGGAGCATCTGGATATCTGAGCTTACGATTTTGAGAGAAAAAGTCCCGCCGAGGCGGGGCTTTTTCCGTGGTGAGGGATGTTTATGAACGAGCTGGAAGAAAAGCTGGGCTACCGCTTCAAGGACCGGGGGCTGCTGGAGCACGCCATGACCCACAGCTCCTATGCCAACGAGCACCGGGGGACGGGGCTGACCAGCAATGAGCGGCTGGAATTTCTGGGGGACTCGGTGCTGGGGGTGGTGGTGGCGGACTACCTGTACAAAAAACACCCGGACATGCCCGAGGGGGAGCTGACCCGCACCCGGGCGGCGCTGGTCTGCGAGGGGAGCCTCCACGAGGCGGCCAAGGGGCTGGACCTGGGCCGCTACCTCCGACTGGGCAAGGGGGAGGACGCGGGAGGAGGCCGGAAACGGCCCTCCATCCTGGCGGACGCCACCGAGGCCATGCTGGCCGCCGTCTACCTGGACGGGGGGATGGAGGCGGTGCGGCCCATCATCCGGGCGCTGATCCTGGACAAGGAGCAGGAGAAGGCCGCCGACCGGGACTACAAGACCGCTCTTCAGGAGCTGGTGCAGCGCACGCCGGGGGCGGCGGTGTACTACAAGCTGGTGCGGGAGAGCGGCCCGGACCACTGCCGCAGCTTCGAGATGGAGGCGTCGGTGGACGGCAAGGTCATCGGCACGGGGGCGGGCCGGACGAAGAAGGAAGCGGAGCAGATGGCGGCAAAGGCCGCGCTGGAGAGGCTGAACGGGTGAAGGCTACTAAAATGAAAATCATTCAATATGAGGACCGCTATCGAGACGATATGATTTTTATGGTTCTGGAGGCCAAAAATGCTCTGGGACGTGTGCCGCGTTTGAATGAGGATTTATTGGATGTTCAAAGATATTACCTGTCACGAGGGGAGATGTTTTGGCTGGCGCTCAATGAGGACAATAGAGTTATCGGGTGTATCGGTTATAACAAGTATGATCAAAATACCGCCAAACTGCATCGGTTTTATATTAGGTGGAACCTGAAGCGGCAGGGTATAGGAACTGAACTGCTTAAAACGGCTGAAGAACAGATGAAAAAGGCTGGGTATCGGTACTCCATCGTGCATTTGGGTGGAAAAGAGTATTTTGAGTCAAAACAATTTTATCCCAAACATGGATACATTGAATACGGACCTGACTGCATGCGCAAAGAGCTGTAAAGCAAAAACGGTCTGCTCTTGTTTTTTGCAAGAAAATTTGCTATAATATCCCTATTATAGAGGGGAGGGGAGCCATGGAAGCCCCCATCTACCACCTGGACAAGGTGGTAAAGGCCAAGCAGGAGGACATGGAGGACTTCGACGGCCCCCTGGACCTGATCCTCCACCTGCTGAGCAAAAACAAAATCGAGATCCGGGACATCCAGATCTCCGACCTGCTGGACCAGTACCTGGCCTGGATGGCCCAGCGGGAGGAGCTGAATCTGGAGGTGGCCAGCGAGTTCGTCACCATGGCCGCCCACCTGGTGTTCATCAAGACCCGGATGCTGCTGTCCATTGACGACGAGGTGGCCATGAGCGAGATGGAAGAGCTGATGGCCGCCCTGGAGGAGCACAAATCCCAGGAGATCTACGTGAAGATCAAGGACGTGACGGAGGAGCTCAACGGGCGCTACGAGTTTGGCCGGGACTACCTCCCCAAGCAGCCTGAGCCGGTGAAGGCGGAAACCGCCTACCAGTACGTCCATGACAAAGCGGATATCCTCACCGCCATCCGCTCGGTGCTGGCCCGGACGGACAACAAGCTGCCCCCTTTGACGGCGGCCTTTGAGGGCATTGTGGGCCGTGAGCCCTACCCGGTGGCGGACAAGGCCCGTTCCATTTTGGACAGGCTCATCCAGTTCGGCGTGGCCCGGTTCAAGGCGCTGTTCAAGACCAGCCGGAGCCGGTCCGAGGTGGTGGCCACTTTTTTGGCGATATTGGAGCTGTGCAAGGCCAACCGCATCCATCTGGCGGGGACGGCGGAGGACTGCACCGTCACCAGCACCGTGGACGATCTGCCGGAAGAGGTGGATGTCACTGTGGAAACGTATTGACAGAAAAGGGGGAGAAGCCCAACATGGAACTGAAGGAGCTGGAGAGCGCCATCGAGGGCATCCTCTTTGCGGCGGGCGACCCCATGAGCGTGGAGCGGCTGTGCCTCACCCTGGGCCAGGACCGGGAGACGGTGGAAAGCGTGTGCCAGCGCCTGGCGGACAATTACAGCTACGACCGCCGGGGCATCCGGCTGGTGCGGATGGAGAACAGCTGGCAGATGTGCTCCGCCCCGGAGCAGGCGGAGTATATCCGCAAGGCGCTGGAGAACCGGAAGCCCGCCAAGCTGTCCCAGCCCGCCCTGGAGGTGCTGGCCATCATCGCCTACTTCCAGCCGGTGACCCGGGCCTACATTGAACAGGTTCGGGGGGTGGACAGCTCCTACACCGTGGGCCTTCTGCTGGAGCGGGGGCTCATCCGGGAGGCGGGCCGTCTGGCGGTGCCGGGGCGGCCCATGCAGTTCCGCACCACCAAAAATTTCCTGCGCTCCTTTGGCCTGGCCTCGCTGGAGGAGCTTCCAGATCTGGCCTCCGCCAGCCAGGAGGACCTCCAGCTCACCATGGAGATGGAGTCCGCCCTGCGCCGCCTCCGGGAGGCGGAGACGGCGGGTGAGCCTGCGCCGGACGGGGAGGAGGGGGAGCCATGACCTTTTGGAAGGTGCTTCTCATCATCCTCCTGGTCCTGTGGCTCATCTCCCTCATCCGGATTGGAGGCAGGGTGAGCTATGGGGAGGCGGGGCTGTTTGTCACCGCCCTGGCCGGGCCGTTTCAGATTCAAATTCTGCCTGCCAAGCCGAAAAAGGAGAAAAAACCGAGAAAAAAGGCAAAAAAAGAGAAACCGCCCGCGGCTGAAAAACACGAGGAGAAGCCCAAGGAGGGCCAGCCCGGCACTTTGTCCCGGCTGATGAAGCTTTTGCCGGTGGTGGGACAGGCCTGCGGGGCGCTGAAACGTAAAATCCGTATCGACGATTTGGAGCTGGAGCTCATTTGGGGCGGCTCCGACCCCGCCGCCATCGCTTTGGGCTACGGTCAGGCCAACGCGGTTTTGGGTATGCTTTGGCCCATTTTTGACCATAATTTCAAGGTAAAACGCCACTCGTTTCAAATCGGGCTGGACTACGAGCGCACAGCTCCCGCAGCGGAGGTTCGGGCGGCGGTGACGCTTACGGTGGGCCAGATCTTTGCCCTTGGGACACACTACGGCGTGAAAGCGCTGGTTACCTGGGTGAAAAGCGGAAGAATCCCTAGAAAAAGACAGGAGGCATTGAGTCATGAGTGAAAACAACCATCCCATCAATGAAGTGCTCCAGACCACTATGAACAAGATCCGGGAGATGGTGGACGCCAACACGGTGGTGGGCCAGCCCATCACCACCCAGGACGGGGTGACCCTGATCCCGGTGTCCCGGCTGTCCTTCGGCTTTGCCACCGGCGGGTCCGACTTCGGCAAGACCCAGAATGTGCCCAAGAATTTCGGCGGCGGCGCAGGAGCTGGCGTCAGCGTGTTTCCTGTGGCCTTCCTGGTCGTCAAGGATGGGAACGTGCGGCTGCTGCCTGTGGCGCCTCCTCCGGGGGACACCGTCAGCCGGGTGGTGGACCTGGTGCCCGAGATGTTTGAGCGGGTCACCGGTTATATTGACAAAAAGACCGCTGAGGATAATCCGGTTGAATAAGGCCATACTACTCCCATCTGACCATTCAGATGGGAGTGACCTATTTGTGAAAAAACTGACTGCGGCGCTGGCGGCGCTGCTGCTGGCCACAGCCTGTCTCCCGGCCCGCGCCGTGGATACCCACGCGTCCTGCGCCATCCTCATGGACGCGGAGAGCGGCCGGGTGCTCTATGAACAGAACATCCACCAGCCCCGCCTCATCGCCAGCATCACCAAACTGCTCACCGCCCTGGTGGCGGTGGAGCAGGGGTCGGACCTGGACCAGGTGGTGACGGTCAAGGGGGAATGGCTGGGCAGCGAGGGCTCTTCCATCTACCTGAAGGCGGGGGAGGAGATCACCCTGCGGGGGCTGCTGTATGGCCTTCTGCTCCAGTCGGGCAACGACGCGGCTATGGCCATCGCCTGCCACACGGCGGGGAGCGAGGCGGACTTTGTGGCGCTGATGAACGCCCGGGCGGCGGAGCTTGGGATGAAGGACAGCTCCTTTGCCAACCCCAGCGGGTTGAATGACGACAAGCACTACTCCACCGCCTACGATATGGCTCTGCTGGCCCAGGCGTGCTTGCAGAACGAGACGGTGGCGGACATATGCGCCACCCGGTCCATCACCATCGGCACCCGCACCTTCGTCAACCACAACAAGTTGCTGTACCGCTATGGGGGCTGTGTGGGAATGAAGACCGGGTTTACGGAAAAGGCGGGGCGGACCCTGGTGTCCGCCGCCACCCGGGAGGGCCAGACATTGATCTGCGTCACCCTCAACGACGGAGACGACTGGAACGACCACTGCAAGCTGCTGGACTACGGTTTCGAGACCTTTCCACGGCAGGCGCTGTGTCAAACCGGGGAGGTCTTGGGCTCGGTGGCGGTGGAGGGTAGCCTCATCCCCACGGTGGCGGCGGTGACGGCAGAAGAGGCGGGCTATCCCCTGAGAGCGGGGGAGGCGCTGACCATGGAGGTGGAGTTGGACCGCTCCATCCGAGCCCCCTATGAGGCGGGCGCTGTCATTGGAGAGGCCCTGTGGAAAAAAGACGGTGAACTTGTGGCCCGGATCCCGCTAGTAGCCCAGAGCGGGGCCGGGCTGGACGTGCGGGAGCCGCTGAGCTGGTGGTGGCGGCTGTGGGGCGCGGCATAATGCTGGAAAGAGGTGGCGGCGGTGGAGGAACGGCTGCAAAAACTGCTGTCGGCGGCGGGGGTGTGCTCCCGCCGCCGGGCTGAGGCGTACATACAGGCGGGCCGGGTGACGGTCAACGGAAAAACGGCCCGGCTGGGGGACAAGGCCGACCTGGCCCGAGACAGGGTGGAGGTGGACGGCGCGTCCCTGTCCGCCGGAGAACAGCGCACCTACATCATGCTGAACAAGCCCCGGGGGTATGTCACCACCCTGTCTGATGAGAAAGGGCGCAGGACCGTGGCCGGGCTGGTAGCGGCCTGTTCCGCCCGGGTGTGGCCAGTGGGGCGGCTGGACATGGACTCGGAGGGACTGCTGCTGCTCACCGACGATGGAGCGCTGACCCAGCGGCTCACCCACCCCTCCCATGAGGTGGAAAAGGAGTACCAGGTGTGGGTGCGGGGGGATGTGGACCGGGCCCTGCCCATCCTGTCCGCCCCGGTGGTGGACGGCGGGGAAACTCTCACCGCCGACCGGGTGGAGCGGACGGGGGAGAATACCCTCACTGTGGTCATCCATCAGGGGAAAAACCGGCAGGTGCGCCGTATGTGCGCCGCCGCCGGGCTGAAGGTGGAGCGCCTCCGGCGGGTGCGGGAGGGAAAGGTGCTGCTGGGCGGGCTGAGGCCGGGGGAGTGGCGCCGCCTCACATTGGAGGAAATTGCCTTTTTGCAGGATTGAGAGGGAAAACCTTCAAAACCCCCTTGCTTTTTTACCGGGAAAACGGTATGATACCTCTATTGGATACGAATACCAGATCCAATAGAGGATAGAAAGAGAGTAGGGTCGATACGAGATGAGCCGTGATATTCTGACCATCATTCAGAGCAGGATGGGCACGTTTTCCAAGGGCCAAAAGCTGATTGGCCGCTATATTCTGGACAATTACGACAAGGCCGCTTTCATGACGGCGGCGCGGCTGGGACAGGCGGTCCACATCAGCGAGTCCACGGTGGTCCGCTTCGCCGCCGAGCTGGGCTATGACGGCTATCCCGCCATGCAGAAGGCCATGCAGGAGATGATTCGGGGCAAGCTCACCACCGTGCAGCGCATCGAGGTGTCCTATGACCGGCTGGGCTCCCAGGATGTGCTGGACAAGGTGGTGCAGTCGGACATTGAGAAGCTGCGCATGACCCTCAGCGAGCTGAACCGGCAGGATTTTGAGGAGGCGGTGGACGCCATCGTGTCCGCCCGGCGCATTTACATTTTGGGAGTGCGTTCGTCGGCGGCCCTGTCCGACTTCCTTACCTTTTATTTTAAGCTGATTTTCGACAATGTGATCCAGGTACAGACCAGCCTGGCCAGCGAGATGTTTGAACAGATGCTCCGGGTGGGAGAGGGGGATGTGGTCATCGGCATCAGCTTCCCCCGGTACTCCACCCGGTCGGTTCGGGCCATGGAGTTCGCCCGGGACCAGGGGGCCACGGTGGTGGCCGTCACCGACAGCGAGATGTCGCCGCTGTACGATACCTCCAACTACCGCCTGCTGGCCAAAAGCGATATGGCCTCCTTTGCCGACTCCCTGGTGGCGCCCCTGTCCATCATCAACGCGCTGATCGTGGCGGTGGGCCGGAAACGGTCCGCTGAGGTCACCGCCACCTTTGAGCGTTTGGAGAGCATTTGGGACGAGTACCAGGTGTACGAAAAGGTGGAGTATGGGGACAAATAAAGTCGTTGTCGCCGGAGGGGGCGCGGCGGGTATGATGGCCGCCATCACCGCCGCCCGAGCCGGGGCGGATGTGTTTTTGCTGGAGCCCAACGAGAAGGTGGGGCGGAAGCTGTATATCACCGGGAAGGGCCGGTGCAACGTCACCAACAACTGCGATCGGGACCAGCTGATGGCTGCTGTTCCCCGTAACGGGAAATTCCTTTACAGCTCTTTTGACCGCTTTGGCCCGGCAGATGCTATGGCCTTTTTTGAAGACCTGGGGGTCAGGCTGAAAACGGAGCGGGGGAACCGGGTTTTTCCCGTCTCTGACAAGGCCGCGGACATTGTGGACGCGCTGTTTTTCGAGCTGCGCCGCCAAGGGGTGGAGGTCCGGCAAGACCGGGTCACGGGCCTTGCTGTCCGGGACGGACAGCTTGCCGTTGTGCGTTCGGAGAAAGGTGGAGAGCTCAAAGACTGTAAGGCGCTTGTCCTTGCCACCGGCGGGGCCTCCTACCCCCGCACCGGTTCCACTGGAGACGGCTATCGGCTGGCCCAGTCGGTGGGCCATACCATCATACCGATTCGAGGTTCTTTGGTGCCTTTGGAGTCGGAGGACCCCTGCTGTGCCAAGCTCCAGGGGCTGTCCCTGCGCAACGTGGAGCTGCGGGTGAAAAACGAGAGGGGAAAGACAGTGTTCCGGGAGCAGGGAGAGCTGCTGTTCACCCACTTTGGGCTGTCCGGGCCGCTGGTGCTGTCTGCCTCCGCCCACATGGATTTTGCTAGGTCAAAGTACGCCGCCCACATTGACTTAAAGCCCGCCCTGGACGAGCAAAAGCTGGACGCGCGGTTGCTGCGGGACTTTGAGGAGCGGGCCAACCAGGACTATGCCAACGCTTTGGGCGGGTTGGTCCCCCGGTCCATGGTTTCGGTGCTGGTGGAGCGCACCGGGATCCCGGCGGATACTAAGGTCCATGATATCCGCAGAGAGCAGCGGCGGAAGCTGCTGGAGACGTTGAAAGACTTTGCCGTACCTCTGTCCGGGCCCCGCCCGGTGGAGGAGGCGGTGGTCACCTCCGGCGGCGTGGCGGTGGGCGAGGTGGACCCCAGGACCATGGAGTCCAAGAAGGCAAGGGGCCTGTTCATCGCCGGGGAGCTGCTGGACGTGGACGGCTATACCGGAGGGTTTAATCTCCAAATCGCCTGGTCCACCGGCCACGCTGCTGGGCTGGCCGCGGCGGAGCGGGCAAATAATATATAAGGAAGGGTTTTTCCCATGAATCATCGCAGTATCGCCATCGACGGGCCGTCCGGCGCGGGGAAATCGACGCTGGCAAAGCGTTTGGCCCAGGAGCTGGGCTTTCTCTATGTGGACACCGGGGCCATCTACCGCACGGTAGGGCTGGCCGCGCTCCGCCGGGGCATTGACCTGTCGGACGCCGCCCAGGTGGCGGCGGTGCTGCCCCAGCTGACCATCACGATGGGCTACGGGGAGGATGGGCTCCAGCGTATGTGTTTGGATGGGGAGGACGTGACGGCGGCCATCCGTGAAAACGAGATTTCCGCCTGTGCCTCCAAAGTGGCGGCCATCCCGGCGGTGCGGGACTTCTTGATGGAGATGCAGCGCAAGGCCGCCCGGGAGCACGACGTCATCATGGACGGTCGGGACATCGGCACAGTGGTGCTGCCCCGGGCCGACTTGAAGATATACCTCACCGCCGCGCCGGAGGCCAGGGCGGAGCGCCGCTGCCGGGAGCTTCTGGAGCGGGGCCAGCAAGCCAATTTTGACCAGGTCCTGCGGGAGGTGGTGGAGCGGGACCGCCGTGATACCCAGCGGGAAGCCGCCCCCTTGCGGCAGGCGGAGGACGCTGTGCTGGCGGATACCACCGGGCTGGACCTGGAGGGGAGCTTTCAGCTGCTGCTGGGTATCATTCGGGAGCGGCTGGGGATGGAGGAGGGAAGTCATGCGGAATAAGGTCTACGCGGTGCTCTATCCCATCATTTGGGTGTTTATGCGGATACTCCACCCCTGGAACGCGGTGGGGGCGGACAACATCCCCGAAGGGGCGGCGGTGATCTGCGGCAACCACACCACCTTAGGGGACCCGCTGTACGTGGTATGCGCCATGGGGAGAAAGCGGCAGACCCATGTGATGGCAAAGGCGGAGATTATAAAATGGCCGGTGGTGGGTTTTCTGCTGAAAAAGGCGGGCATCATCGGCGTCAACCGTGGCAAATCAGATATGGGTGCGGTAAAGGAGTGCCTCCGGGCGCTGAAAAATGGGGAGAAGCTCCTTATGTTCCCGGAGGGCACGCGGGTGAAAGACGGGGAGAGCGCAGAGGCCCATACCGGCGCGGCTATGTTTGCCACCCGCACGGGGACGCCCCTGGTGCCTGTTTACATCCAGCCGAAAAAGCGGCGGTTCCGCAAGACCACTGTGGTGTTCGGCTCGCCCTATTATCCGGAATTTGAGGGGCGCAAGCCCTCCGCCGACGATTATCAGCGCATTGCCGACGACCTGCTGGTTCGGGTGCGGGCGCTGGGGGAGAAGGCGGGATGACCGTCAAGGTCGCCAAGAGCGCCGGGTTCTGCTACGGCGTGCGCCGGGCGGTGGATATGGCGGAAAAGGCCGCCGCCCAGGGTACGGTGTACCTGCTGGGCCACATCACCCACAACGACCACGTCATCCGGCGGCTGGAGAACATGGGCGCGGTGACCATATCCGCCCCGGAGGAGGCCCCCGAGGGGGCTGTGGTGCTCATCCGGGCCCACGGGGAGCCGGACAGCATCTACCGGGCGCTGGAGGACAGGGAATGCCGTGTGCTGGACGCCACTTGCCCCAACGTGGCCCGCATCCACGATATTGTCCGGGAGGCGGAGAGCCGGGGCCGGGTCCCCGTCATTGTGGGAGAGGCCGATCACCCGGAAATTCTGGGAATTTTAGGGTGCACCCGCCATGGAATCGTGGTTTCCGGCTGGGATCAGCTGGAACAAATCGTGAAAAAAGTGCCGGATTTTCCCGATACGCCCCTGACATTTGTGTCCCAAACCACAGCAATTCTGTCTGAGTGGGAAAAAATCGTGGAAAACGCAAAAAAAGTGTGTACAAACGCGGAATTTTTTGATACAATATGTAATGCTACGTCCAAGCGGCAGTCTGAGGCCCTGGAACTGGCCGCTCAATGCGACGCCATGATTGTGATTGGCGACCCGAAAAGCTCCAACACCAGGAGACTGACCCAGCTGTGCGCCGGGGAATGTCCGGTGGTTATACAGACGGAGCGGGGGACAGACATTGACCGGGAACAGTTTGGCCGGATCTGTACGCTTGGGATCACTGCCGGCGCATCCACGCCGGAGTGGATAATAAAGGAGGTCAGCAACAAAATGAGCGACGAAATTATGGAGATTGAACAGTCCTTCGCGGAGATGCTGGAGGAGTCGTTCAAAATTTTGAATACGGGGGATCGGGTCACTGGTACAGTCGCGGCCATCACGCCCACTGAGGTGCAGGTGGAGCTGGGCGTCAAGTATCCCGGCACCATCCCCCTGTCCGAGCTGAGCGACGACCCCGACGTGAAGGTGGAGGACATCGCCAAGGTAGGCCAGGAGATTGAGGCCATTGTCATGCTGGTCAGCGACCGGGACTGCGTGGTCAAGCTGTCCAAGAAGCGCCTGGATGCCGACAAGAACTGGGAGACCGTGGAGAACGCCGTGGAGAACAAGGACGTTCTGGAGGGCATCATCACCGAGGAGAACAAGGGCGGCCTGGTGGCCAACGTCAAGGGCATCCGTGTATTCATCCCCGCCTCCCAGTCCGGCAAGCCCCGTGGCGCCGACCTGTCCGAGATGGTCAAGACCCGGGTGCAGCTGCGCATCACTGAGGTGAACCGCGCCCGCCGCCGCGTGGTGGGCTCCATCCGCGCCGTGGCCGCCGAGGCCCGCGCCGCCGCCGCCGCTGAGATCTGGAACAATATCGAGGTCGGCAAGCGCTACAGCGGCACCGTCAAGAGCCTCACCTCTTACGGCGCTTTCGTGGACATCGGCGGCGTGGACGGCATGGTCCACATCTCCGAGCTGTCCTGGTCCCGCATCAAGACCCCCTCTGAGGTGGTGTCTGTGGGCGACCCCATCGATGTGTACGTCATCTCCTTTGACCCGGAGAAGAAGAAGATCTCTCTGGGTGTGAAGGATCACAGCCAGGAGCCTTGGACTGTGTTCACCGAGAAGTATTCCGTGGGCGACGTGGCCTCTGTGCGCGTGGTCAAGCTGATGACCTTTGGCGCCTTTGCCGAGATCGTCCCCGGCGTGGACGGCCTGATCCATATCTCCCAACTGGCCGACCACCGGGTGGAGAAGCCCGGCGACGTGGTGAGCGAGGGCGAGACTGTGGACGCCAAGATCACTGCCATCGACGAGGAGAACAAGAAGGTCTCCCTGTCCATCCGCGCTCTGCTGGAGTCCGCCCCTGTGGAGGACGAGGAGCCCGAGGAGGAGTAATCCTTCCAATTCAAGCGCTGAAAAGGCTGCCGCGGCTGCGGCAGCCTTTTTCGATCGAGGTGAAAAACCATGAAACCTGACGTAGTTATCGTCCCTTGCGCGGACTATTCGGAGGAGGCCGCCCGGACCGCGCTGGAGCAGTCGCTGGCCCCCCTGGGCGGGCTGGACTGGGTAAGTACGGGGATGAGGATTGCCATCAAAGTGAACCTGGTCAGCGCCGCCAGGCCGGAGCAGGCGGCCACCACCCACCCCAGCTTGGTGTGCGCTCTGGTGAGGCTGCTGGCGTCGCGGGGGGCGGATGTGGTGGTGGGGGACAGCCCCGGCGGGCTGTACAGCGCCGCCCATGTAAACCGGGTGTACGCCGCCGCCGGTATGAAGGCAGTGGAGCAGTGCGGCGGGCGGCTGAACCAGGATTTTACGGAGCGGGAGGCCAGTTTTCCCCAGGGAAAGGTGTGCCGCCGGTTTCAGTACACCGCGTGGCTGGACGGGGCGGACGCCATCATTGACTTCTGTAAGCTGAAAACCCACGGCATGATGGCCATGACCTGCGGGGCGAAAAACATGTTTGGGGCCATCCCGGGAACCCGAAAGCCGGAGTACCATTTCCGCTGTTCCGATCCCAGGGATTTCGCCCGGACCATTGTGGACCTGGACGAATATTTTAAACCCCGGCTCACCATCGTGGACGCGGTGGTCTGCATGGAGGGCAATGGGCCGGGGAGCGGCACACCCCGGCATATGGGGGCGCTGGTGGCGGGGGAGAGCCCCCATAAGGTGGATTTGCTGTGCGCCAAGCTCATCGGGCTGAAGCGTGAGGAGGTCCCCACCCTGGAAGCGGCGCTGGAGCGGGAGCTGATCCCCCCCTCGGCGGAGGAGCTGACGGTGGAGGGAAACCCCGCCGCCTTTGCCATACCGGATTTTCAGCTGATTACCACCGGCAACAGCCATCTGTTCCGGGGGGACGGAAAAAATCCGCTCATACGGCTCAAAGGGACGGCCATGGAAAAGCTGCTGTCCCAGCGGCCCCAGCTTGACCCCTCCAAGTGCGTGGGGTGCGGCGTGTGCAAGGGGGTGTGCCCGGCGGACGCCATCTCCATGGTAAAGGGGAAGCCCCGCATCCGCCGTAAAAAGTGCATCCGCTGTTTCTGCTGCCAGGAGTTCTGCCCGGAGAGCGCCATGAGGGTGCGCCGAACCGCCGTGGCGCGGCTGTTAGATAAATGAAAAAAGGTGGGTTGGATATGTACGAGATCATACTGCACCGGCCCAGCCTGGATGAGCTGAGCTTTCGCCGGAGTCTGCTGGAGGACCCTGAAACGATGGCCTACAACCACGCGTACGGCGGAGCCATCTCTTTTCCCAAAGAGCGCTGGGCGGACTGGTACGCCCGCTGGGTAGGGGATGAGTCCGGGACGCGGTTTTACCGCGGTCTCCTCTGTCCGGAGACGGGAAAACTTGTAGGAGAGGTCGCATACCATTTTGACAGTGAGTTCGGCGGATATGTCTGCGATGTGCTGGTGTCCGCAGGGGAGCGGGGACAGGGTTTTGGACGGCAGGGGCTGGCCTTGCTGTGCGCCGCCGCCAAAGAGAACGGAGTAAAGCGGCTGATGGACAACATCGCCCTGGACAACCCGTCTGTGGAGCTGTTCCGGCAGATGGGATTTCGGGAGCGCCTGCGGACGGATGAATATATTTTAGTGGAAAAAGACCTGTAAAAAACCGGGCGGCTGGCCAGCCGCCCGGTTCCCGCTGTGCCGCCGGGGCGGACAGGAAGGTGGTATGCTGTTTTACATCTGCCGTGGGAGCGTTCAGGTCATCTCGGCCCACACAAAAAACTTGAGCAGCCGTGCCACAAAGCCGGGCGCACCCTGACAGGCGGCGTCAATCGCGGCATGGGCTTCTGACAGCGCCGCATCCTTCAAACCTTCCATGGGAATCAGGATGGCCTGAGCGCCCTCAGCGTCCATCCCGATGGCCAGCTGCTGGGCCGCCGCCGCGCCGCCCACGGCCACCTTTGAGGCCACCGCCGCGCCGCCGGCGGCATATACCCCCAGGGACATGCCGCCCACCGCCAGCCAGCCCAGGGCCAGGCCGCCCCAGGCCAGCAGGCCCACGGCGATTGCGCCGACGGAAACCGCGCCCAGGGATACGGCCCCCAGGGCCAGCAGCAATCCGATACTGACCCCGCCCAGGGTGAACAGCCCAAAGGTCACGCCGCCAAGGGCCACGATTCCGGTGGCAATGCTGCCGACGGCGACAATGCCTCTGGCCCAGCTGTTGCGGCCCAGATTGATATGGACCAGGGGAATGCCGAACAGGGTACGCTTGCTCTTGTACTCGTAGTGCCAGCGTTCAGACTGTCCGTCATAGTAATTGTTGACGATGGTGGGGGCGGGCGGGGGAGAGGCTTCCTTGCCTGTCACCAGATAATCCAGGGACACCTTGAAATAGTCCGCCAGGGACACCAGATTGTCCATGTCCGGGCGGGATGTGCCCGCCTCCCACTTCTGTACCGCCTGCCGGGTGACGCCAACCAGATTGGCCAGCTCCTCCTGGCTCAGGCCGGCCTGACGGCGCAGGTCGAATAAACGCTCACGAAAATCCATGTGCTGCAATACCTCCAGGATAAGACTGTCCGGCGCCTTTGGACTGGGTTAATCATAGCAAAAACAGGCGGGCATGGCAACCAAAAACTGTGTTCAATCTGACAACTGCTGGTTGCATATGCTAAATTTGCGCCAAAACAGGGGAGACGCTTGCTTTTCCCACCCGTCCATAGTACAATGAAGCTACATTATAATATATGAGGTGATTCCAATGGACAACAAAGCCATTTTATCCGCCGTGGACCACACCCTGCTCACACAGACTGCCACTTGGGCGGAGATTAAGCAGATCTGCGACGACGGGGCGGCCTACGGCTGCGCCAGCGTGTGCATCCCGGCCAGCTATGTGAAGCAGGCGGCGGACTACCTGGGGGACAGGCTCCCGGTGTGCACCGTCATCGGCTTCCCCAACGGCTACTCCACCACCGCCGTGAAGGTGTTCGAGGCCAAAGACGCCATTGCCAACGGGGCCAAAGAGATCGACATGGTCATCAACATCGGCTGGGCCAAGGACGGCCGGTGGGACGACCTGCTGGCCGAGATCAAGGCGGTGAAAGAGGCCTGCGGCGGTCTGGTGCTGAAGGTCATCATTGAGACCTGCCTGCTCACCGGCCAGGAAAAGGTGAAGCTGTGCCAGATTGTATCCGACAGCGGCGCGGACTATATCAAAACCTCCACCGGCTTCTCCACCGCCGGGGCCACCAGGGAGGATGTGGCCTTATTCAGGGCCAACGTGGCCCCTCATGTGAAAATCAAAGCCGCCGGGGGCATCTCCAGCCTCCAGGACGCGGCGGATTTCCTGGCCCTGGGGGCGGACCGGCTGGGCACCAGCCGTATCGTCAAGCTGGTGAAAGGACAGGAGGCTCAGGGGTACTGAGCCGTGCAATTTGTCGGGATTTGTGAAAAATCCGTGTACAATGCAAATAATCCTTGTGTTTTGCCCGCAGACGCGATATAATGGGCTCGTCCGCTGGACGGGACACAGATCTTGCGCCCCTGTCCATTGCGGGCACGGCGCCCGGACGGCCCCGCCGCCTGGGACAGACGATAAGAAAGGATGAGAATTGCAATGAAAAAGCTCTTTGCGATGCTGCTGGCCATGGCTATGATGGTTAGCCTGTTCGCCTGCAGCAGCGGAACCCCCGATCCCACGCAGGGTACCAGCGAGCCTCCCGCCTCCCAGAAGACGGAGGAGAGCGCCGAGCCCAGCACCGCTCCCACCGAGGAGCCCGGCCCCGCCGCTGACAACCCCGACGACATCCCCGACACCATGACCTCTTCCGATGGCAAGTACCAGGTGGCCTTTATCACCGACGTGGGCCAGCTGAAGGACAAGTCCTTCAACCAGGGCACTTTTGACGGCGTGAAGCTGTACGCCGCCGCCAACGGCAAGTCCTATAAGTACTACCAGCCCGCCAACGGCGACCAGGCCACCGACGACGACCGCTACGACGCCATGAAGGCCGCCGTGGAAGGCGGCGCCGAGGTGGTGGTGTGCGCCGGCTTCATGCAGACCGCCGCTTTGTCGAGGGCCGCCGCCGAGTTCCCCGACGTGCCCTTCATCTTCATCGACGGCTCCCCCATCGATGGCTGTGACAACGTGGCCGCTATCGCTTTCGCGGAGCATCAGAGCGGCTATCTGGCCGGCTACGCCGTGGTCAAGGAAGGCTATGAGAAGCTGGGCTTCTCCGGCGGCGGCGGCGGCACCAACCCCGCCTGCTGCCGGTTCGGCTACGGCTTCGTGCAGGGCGCCAACGACGCCGCCAAGGAGCTGGGCAAGACCGTGGACATCAACTACTCCTGGCTGTACGGCGCTTCCTTCTCCGCCTCCACCGACCTGCAGACCATGATCAACGGCTGGTATAACAACGGCACCGAGATCGTCTTTGCCTGCGGCGGCTCCATGTTCCAGTCCATCGTCGCCGCTGCCGCCGCCAACGACGGCGCTGTGGTGGGCGTGGACGTGGACCAGTCCGCCCAGTCCAACACCGTGGTCACCTCCGCCATGAAGGGCCTGTCCACCTCCGTGCAGTGGGCCGTGGCCAAGGTGTATGACGACTCCTTCTCCGACATCGGCGGCAAGGGCACCTCCCTGGGCGCCAAGGACGACGCCGTGGGCCTGCCCACCGCCACCTGGAGCATGACCACCTACACCGTGGACGAGTATGAGGCCCAGCTGGCCGACATGGCCTCCGGCAAGCTGGTGGTGGACAGCATGGAGACTGAGGCCGACTTCGCCAAGCTGACCACTACTGCGTGGTCCAACGTGAATCTCAACGTCATCGAGTAATTAGGCTCCCATAAGGCGGCGCGGACGCGCCACGGCCATTCACGAAAGCTTTAAGCCCCGCCGTTGGGGCGCAGATGGATGCCATCTGCCCTAAACGGCGGGGCACATTTATGTGGAGCGAAACAATTGTTAGAATGAAAGGAAACGCACAAATGTCGAATCAGTTTATGGAAATTGAGCGGAAGTTTCTGCTTGAATCGTTTCCAGCCAACCTTCCGCTGAAGAAGCAGCTCAACATCTACCAGGCATACCTGTCTATTGAGCCTGAGGTGAGAATCCGGCGCGTTGAGACTGATGGAAAGGATGTGGCATATTTCCTTACGATCAAGTCCAATGGAACGCTGGCGCGCAAGGAGGTCGAAATGAGCGTCAGCGCGGAGGATTTCTACGCCTTGGCGGAGATGGTGCCATACAGCTTTATCAAGAAAGAGTACCGCCTCTACGAGCTCCCCAATGGATTGCGGGTTGAGTGTTCGTTGGTTGACGGAGGCTCGAGCTTCGAGTTCATGTACGCAGAGGTGGAGTTCCCCAGTGTTGAGGAAGCTGAGCGCTTTGCGCCGTGCTTTGACTATGTGGGTGAGATCACCCAGTGCGCCGACTACAAAATGAAAAACTATTGGAAGCGGACGAGGCTGAAAGGGGAACTGTGACCTGCTCTGCGAGGGCGGTCTCAGCGGCAGATTGAATCCGGGAACGGGGGTGTCCGCACAGGCATTGAAACAACGTAAGCGTCAAATTAGCCAGTCCAAAAAAGAGAAAGTTCTTGTGCCCGATTACGAATCTGCCGCTGCCAGAATGCCTGATTTCGTATCATGTATATTGACAGCATGAACCATCGCCGCCAGCAGATTTCCCATAGTATCCACTACGATATGCCGTTTGTTTTTTCCGCCGTCAATTCCGCTGCCCTTAAAACCACTGATTTGATTGGGTTTTCCCATATTTTCTTATGGCCCCCCGGAAAGCCGGGGGTTGTTTATTGCGCGGCTGGGCCGCCCGGTCATTCCACCGTGACGCTCTTGGCCAGATTTCTGGGTTTGTCCACGTCCAAGCCCCGGGCCACGCTGGTGTAATACCCCAGCAGCTGGAGGGGGACCACGGCCAGCAGTCCGGTGAAACAGGGGGCGGTTTTGGGGATATAGACGGTGAAGTCCGCCGTGTCCTCCACGTTGTAATGGCCGTAGCAGGTCAGCCCCATGAGGTACGCCCCCCGGGCTTTACACTCCGCCATATTGCTCACCGTCTTCTCATACAGCTCGCTCTGGGTGAGCACACCGATGACCAGGGTGTTGTCTTCCACCAAGCTGATGGTGCCGTGCTTGAGCTCTCCCGCCGCGTAGGCCTCGCTGTGGATGTAGCTGATCTCTTTCATTTTCAGGCTGCCCTCCAGGCTGACGGCGTAGTCGACGCCCCGTCCCAGGAAGAAGATGTCCCGGGCGTTGGCAAATTTGGCGGCGAACCACTGGATGCGCCCTTTGTCCTCCAGCACCCTGGTGATCTTGTCCGGAAGGGAGGTCAGCTCCCCGATATATTCGGTATAGGTGTCTTCCGAGATCCTGCCCCGGACCAGAGCCAGCTGTACCGCCAGGGCGTACATGGCCATAAGCTGGGCGCTGTACGCCTTGGTGGTTGCCACGGCGATCTCCGGCCCCGCCAGGGTGTAGAGGACATCGTCCGCCTCCCGGGCGATGGTGGAGCCAACCACGTTTACCACGGCCAGCGTCCGAACGCCCCGCTTTTTTGCCTCCCGCAGGGCGGCCAGGCTGTCCGCCGTCTCGCCGGACTGGGAGATGACGATCACCAGCGCGTCCCGGTCCAGCAGCAGCTTCCGGTAGCGGAACTCCGACGCCAGCTCCACCCGGGTGGGGACCTCCGCCAGCTCCTCCATGATGTATTGAGCCGCCATTCCCACGTGCCAGGCGGAACCGCAGGCCGCGATATGGATGGATGAGACAGACTGGAGAACCTCCTCCGTCAGCCCTGCCGCCGACAGGTCGATCCGCCCGTCTTTCAGCACGCTGTTCAAGGTATCCCGCACCGCGGCGGGTTGCTCATGGATCTCCTTGAGCATGAAGTGCTGGTAGCCGCCCTTTTCCGCCGCCTCCGCGTCCCAGGTGATCTCTGTGAGGGGGAGCTCCACCTCGTCTCCGTTGAGGTCGTAGAAATGCGCCTCGCCGGGGCTGAGCCGCGCCGCCTGCTGATTGCCGATATAGTACACATTCCGGGTATATTTGAGTATTGCGGGCACGTCGGAAGCCAGATAGGTCTCTCCGTCCGCCACGCCGATAATCATGGGGGAGTCCTTCCGGGCGGCGAAAATCTCTCCCGGACAGTCCTTGAACATCAGCGCCAGAGCGTAGGAGCCCCGTATGCGCACCATGGTCCGGGTGACGGCGTCCATCGGGCCCAGCTTGTACTTATTATAGTAGTAATCCACCAGCTTGACCGCGACCTCAGTGTCGGTGTCCGAATAGAAGGTATATCCATGGCGGGCCAGCTTGGCCTTCAGCTCGGCGCAGTTTTCGATGATCCCGTTGTGGACGCCCACAACGGCGGACTCCACCGCGCCGGAGCCGGAGCCCGTGCAGCTGCCGCTGACGTGGGGGTGGGCGTTGGTCTGGCTGGGTGCGCCGTGGGTGGCCCAGCGGGTGTGGCCGATGCCGCAGGAGCCCGCCAGGGCTTTCCCGCCGTCGGTTTTCTCGGCCAGGTTGCGCAGCTTGCCCACGGCCTTCACCACCTGCGCCAAATTCCCGCCGTCCCGGACGGCCAGGCCCGCCGAGTCATAGCCCCGGTACTCCAGCTTGGACAGTCCGTCCAATAAAATGGGAGCGGCCTGCCGCTGTCCCGTAAAGCCCACAATCCCACACATAATATCGTCCTCCTTGCCCATGGGTGGATTTTGCTCTATTATATGCCCCCCGTGCGCTCCTGTCAATCGTCTTGTGCTTTTAAATTGCAAGCTATAGATATATAACTTGCATAAAATGGGGGATATCATGGGGGTAATCCTTGTAATATGAATTAAAAATTTGAATGATTGCAAAAATGACCTTGACTTTTTCGCTTTAACCGGCTATACTGACCGTAGCTTAGGCGAGAACAACGGCGTTCCGTCCCGAGAGGGAGAGGAGCGCCGCTTTCCATTTTTGTGAGGAATAGAAAGGGGATTTTATTATGGGCTACAGCAGAGAAGACATCATCCGCATGGTGAAGGAGGAGGACGTAAAGTTCATCCGCATGCAGTTCACCGACATCTTCGGCCAGCTGAAAAACGTGGCCATCACCGCCTCCCAGATCGAGAAGGCGGTGGACAACCAGATCATGATCGACGGCTCCTCCATTGAGGGCTTCGTCCGCATCAACGAGTCCGACCAGTATCTCTGGCCCGATCTGGACAGCTTCGTCATCTTCCCCTGGCGGCCCCAGCAGGGCAAAGTGGCCCGGCTCATCTGCGACGTGCACAACCCGGACGGCTCTCCCTTTGTGGGCGACCCTCGGGGGGTGCTGGAGCGGGCGCTGGAAAAGGCCAGGGCCATGGGCTACGACACCTTCAACGTGGGGCCGGAGGCGGAGTTCTTCCTGTTCCAGACCGACGAGGAGGGCAAGCCCACCACCCGCACCAACGACGAGGCGGGTTACTTTGACCTGGGCCCTCTGGACCACGGGGAGTCCACCCGGCGGGAGATCTGCCTGGTCCTGGAGGACATGGGCTACGAGATCGAGGCCAGCCACCACGAGGTGGCCCAGGGTCAGCATGAGATCGACTTCAAGTACGCCCCCGCCCTCCAGTGCGCCGATAAGATCATGACCTTCAAGCTGGCGGTGAAGACCCTGGCCCAGAAGAACGGCCTCCACGCCACCTTTATGCCCAAGCCCATTTTCGGCATCAACGGCTCCGGTATGCACACCAACATGTCCCTGTTCCGGGACGGGAAAAACGTGTTCTTCGACGAGAAGGGTCCCAAGGGACTGTCCAAGGAGTGCCTCTCCTTCATCGCGGGCATACTGGCCCATATGAAGGGGATGGCCGCCGTCACCAACCCCCTGGTCAACTCCTATAAACGGCTGGTGCCCGGCTATGAGGCCCCCTGCTACCTGGCCTGGTCCGCCTCCAACCGTTCCGCCCTCATCCGCATCCCCGCCGCCCGCGGTCAGGCCACCCGGGTGGAGCTGCGTTGCCCCGACCCGGCCTGCAATCCCTACCTGTCCCTGGCGGTCTGCCTGGCCGCCGGACTGGACGGCATTGAGAAAGGCATGACCCCTCCGGCGGAGATCACCGAGAACATCTTCGCCATGACCCCTGCTGTCCGCCGCCGCCGGGGCATCGAGGCCCTGCCCGGCTCGTTGGAGGAGGCCCTCGTGGCCATGAAGAAGGACAAACTGGTGATGGATACCCTAGGCCAGCACGTCAGCGCCCAGTACATCGCGGGCAAGGAGGCGGAGTGGGACGAGTACCGCACCCGCGTGTCCAGCTGGGAGCGGGATAAATACATGATGAACTACTGAGGAAAAGTTTGTGCAGAGAGTTGGTGAACGGCCATGCGTCAAGTGATCGTGGCCTTTGAGCGCCAGTCCAACTGCGACCGCCTTCGGGAGATGCTGGAGAGCACCGGGGAATTCACTTGCCTGACCTGCCGCGCCGGCGCTCAGGTGAAGCGCACTGTGCACAAGCTGCGGCTGGACCTGGTGGTGTGCGGCTTCAAGCTGGCGGACGAGAGCTGCGAGGCGCTGTACGGCGACCTGCCCCAGCGCTGTGCCATGCTGATGGTGGCGCCCCAGGCCCAGCTGGACCTGTGCGCGTCAGCAGGGGTGTTCAAGCTCCCCACCCCGGTACGCCGCTCGGAGCTGCTGGCCTCGGTGCGCCTGCTGGCCCAGCTCACCCAGGCCCGGGAGGCCCCCGTCCGGCGCTCAGAGGAGGAGCGGGAGCTGGTGGAACAGGCCAAGACGGCGCTGATGGCCCAGAGCGGCATGACGGAGGAGCAGGCCCACCGCTTCCTCCAGAAGCGGAGCATGGACTGCGGCCTTCGGATGGCGGATACCGCGCGGCAGGTATTGGACGAGATAAAACCGGGCAGAGACGCCTGACGGAGAGGGACGGCGGCGCTTGTGCCGCCGTCCCTCTATTCTATTCAGAAATTTTCTCCCCCTGCGGGGAGAGCGGGAAACAGAGGTTTTGACCATGAGGCAGATTGAAACGCGGCCCGCCGCTCCGCTGTACCGCCCCCAATTTGAGCATGACGCCTGCGGAATTGGGGCTGTGGTGGACATCAAGGGCCGGAAAAGCCACCAGACGGTGGACGACGCGCTGAAAATTGTGGAAAAGCTGGAGCACCGGGCGGGAAAGGACGCCGAGGGCAAAACCGGCGACGGCGTGGGCATCCTGCTCCAGATCTCCCATCGATTTTTTGCCAAAGAGGGGGAGAGGTGCGGCCTGTCCCTGGGCAGAGAGCGGGATTACGGCGTGGGGATGTTCTTCTTTCCCCAGGACGCCCTGCGCCGGAACCAGGCCATGAAAATGTTTGAGCTGATCGTGGAAAAGGAGGGCATGGAGTTCCTGGGCTGGCGGGAGGTGCCGGTGTGCCCCCAGGTGCTGGGGCAGAAGGCGCTGAGCAAGATGCCCCGCATTGTCCAGGGCTTTGTCCGCCGCCCGGAGCATTTGGCCAAGGGCCTGGAGTTTGACCGGAAGCTGTATATTGTCCGCAGGGAGTTCGAGCAGTCCAGCGGTGACACCTACGTGGCCTCCCTGTCCAGCCGGACCATCGTGTACAAGGGAATGTTCCTGGTGGGCCAGCTGCGGCAGTTCTACCCCGACCTCCAGGACGAGGACTATCTCTCCGCCATCGCCCTGGTCCACTCCCGGTTCTCCACCAACACCAACCCCTCCTGGGAGCGGGCCCACCCCAACCGCTTTATCCTCCACAACGGGGAAATCAACACCATCCGGGGCAACGCGGACCGGATGCTGGCCCGGGAGGAGACCATGCGGGCTCCGGTGTGGGAGGGGGACATGGACAAGGTGTTCCCAGTGGTGGACGTGAACGGCTCGGACTCCGCCATGCTGGACAACACCCTGGAATTTCTGGTGATGAGCGGCATGGAGCTGCCCCTGGCGGTGATGGTGTGCATCCCGGAGCCCTGGGGGAACGATTCATCGCTGTCCCGCGCCCGGCGGGACCTGTACCAGTATTACGCCGCCATGATGGAGCCTTGGGACGGCCCGGCGGCCATTCTGTTCTCCGATGGCGACCAGGTGGGGGCGGTGCTGGACCGCAACGGCCTGCGCCCCGCCCGGTATTATGTCACCGATGACGGTAGGCTGATCCTGTCCTCCGAGGTGGGCGTGTTGGATGTGGACCCCGCCCATGTGGTGGAAAAATCCCGGCTGGAACCGGGGAAGATGCTGCTGGCGGACACGGTTCAGGGCCGGATTATCGGCGACGGCGAGCTCAAGGAGAACTATGCCGCCCGCTGTCCTTACGGCGAGTGGCTGGACCGGAACCTCGTCCATTTAAAAGACCTTTCCGTCCCCAACCACCGGGTGGAGACCTATTCTCCCCAGCGCCGGGCCCAGGTGCAAAAGGCCTTCGGCTACACCTGGGAGGACGTGAAGGACGCTATCCTGCCCATGGCCCGCACGGGGGCGGAGCCCACCGCCGCCATGGGGGCGGATATCCCCCTAGCTGTGCTGGACCGCCGGGACCGGCCTCTGTTCGACTACTTCCGCCAGCTCTTCGCCCAGGTGACCAACCCGCCCATCGACGCCATCCGGGAGGAGATCGTCACCGACACCACCGTCTACGTGGGCGACGACGGCAACCTGCTGGAGGAGCGGGCGGAAAACTGCCGGGTGCTCCAGATTCACAACCCCATTCTCACCTCGGTGGACCTGATGAAAATCAAACACATGGACCGTCCGGGCTTTCACGTGGAGACGGTGTCTTTGCTCTACTTCAAAAGCATGCCCCTGAAGCGGGCGCTGGATCAGATGAAAATTGCCGCCGACCGGGCGTACCGAAACGGTGCCAACATCATCATCCTGTCCGACCGGGGTGTGGATGAGAACCACACGGCCATCCCGTCCCTGCTGGCGGTGTCCGCCCTGGAGCAGCACCTGGTCCGCACCCGCAAACGCACGGCGGTGTCCGTGATTTTGGAGTCCGCCGAGCCCAGGGATGTCCACCATTTCGCAACCCTGCTGGGCTACGGGGCGCGGGCCGTCAACCCCTACCTGGCCCAGGAGACCATCGGCCAGCTCATCGACGAGGGGATGCTGGACAAGGAGTTCAGCGCGGCGGTGGACGACTACAACAAGGCTATCCTCAAAGGGATCGTGAAAATCGCCTCCAAGACGGGCATATCCACCCTCCAGTCCTACCAGTCCGCCCAGATTTTTGAGGCTGTCGGCATCGCCAAGGACGTGGTGGACGAGTATTTTACCAACACCGTCTCCCGGGTGGGGGGCGTCGGGCTCAAAGAGATCGAGCAGATGGTGGACCGGAACCACTCCAGGGCCTTCGACCCCCTGGGGCTGGCGGCGGACCTCACCCTGGACTCCGCCGGGACCCACAAGGCCCGGGCGGGGCAGGAGGACCACATGTACAGTCCCCAGGCCATCCACCTCCTCCAGGAGGCCGCCCGCCGGGGGGATTACGCCCTGTTCAAGCAGTACAGCGCCCTGGTGGACGACGAGAACTCCCCTCACACCCTCCGGGGGCTGATGGAGATGCGGTATTTGGACGAGCCCATCCCCATCGACCAGGTGGAGGGTGTGGACTCTATTGTGAAACGGTTCAAAACCGGGGCCATGAGCTACGGCTCCATCTCTCAGGAGGCCCACGAGTGCCTGGCCCAGGCCATGAACCTGCTGGGGGGCAAGTCCAACTCCGGCGAGGGGGGCGAGCGGCCTGACCGACTGAAATCGGACCGCTGTTCCGCCATCAAGCAGGTGGCCTCCGGGCGGTTCGGCGTCACCAGCGAGTACCTGGTGAGCGCGAAAGAGATTCAAATTAAGATGGCCCAGGGGGCCAAACCCGGGGAGGGAGGCCATCTGCCGGGGAAAAAGGTATACCCCTGGATCGCCCGGACCCGGTATTCCACCCCCGGCGTGGCTCTGATCTCCCCGCCGCCCCACCACGACATCTACTCCATCGAGGACTTGGCCCAGCTCATCTTCGACCTGAAAAACGCCAACCGCAGCGCCCGCATCTCCGTCAAGCTGGTGAGCGAGGCGGGGGTGGGCACCGTAGCCGCCGGCGTGGCCAAGGCGGGGGCCCAGGTGGTGCTCATCTCCGGCTGGGACGGGGGCACCGGAGCGGCTCCCCGCACCTCCATCCACCATGCTGGACTGCCCTGGGAGCTGGGGCTGGCGGAGACCCACCAGACCCTCATCCAGAACGGGCTGCGCTCCCGGGTGGCGCTGGAGACCGACGGCAAGCTGATGACGGGCCGGGACGTGGCCATCGCCTGTATGCTGGGGGCGGAGGAGTTCGGCTTTGCCACCGCACCCCTGGTGACCATGGGCTGCGTCATGATGCGGGTGTGCAATCTGGACACCTGCCCCGTGGGGGTGGCTACCCAGAATCCTGAGCTGAGGAAGCGGTTCCAGGGCAAGCCGGAATACGTGGTCAACTTTATGCGCTTTATCGCCCAGGAGCTGCGGGAGCACATGGCCAAGCTGGGTGTGCGCACGGTGAACGAGCTGGTGGGCCGTACCGACCTGCTGAAAAGACGGGAGCGGGCGGTGAACGGCCGGACCGCCGCGGTGGACCTGTCCGCTATTTTGGACAATCCCTACGTTGGAAAGGGGTACAAGACCCATTTTGACCCCGCCGATGAGTATGATTTTCACCTGGAGCAGGGGGTGGACCAGTCCGTCCTATTGCCCAAGCTGGGCGGGGCACTGAAAAAAGGGAAAAAAGCCCAGATCTCCCTGCCCGTCACCTCCACGGACCGGGCGGTGGGGACCATATTCGGCTCTGAGATCACTCGCCTCCACGGGCAGGGACTGGAGGAGGACGCCTTCACCGTCCATTGTACCGGCGGGGGAGGACAGTCCTTCGGGGCATTCATTCCCCGTGGGCTCACCCTGGAGCTGGAGGGGGACGCCAACGATTACTTCGGCAAGGGGCTGTCTGGCGGTAAGCTGGCGGTCTATCCGCCCAAAAGCGCCCGCTTTTACGCGGAGGAAAACATCATCATCGGCAACGTGGCGCTGTATGGGGCCACCTCCGGCATGGCCTTCATCGCGGGCCGGGCCGGGGAGCGGTTCGCCGTGCGCAACTCCGGGGCCTCGGCGGTGGTGGAGGGCGTGGGCGGCCACGGCTGCGAGTACATGACCGGCGGCCGGGTGGTGGTGCTGGGTGAGACCGGCAAAAACTTTGCCGCCGGTATGTCGGGCGGTGTGGCCTACGTCTGGGACCCCCGGCGGGACCTGTACCTGCGGGTGAACAAGGAGCTGGTGTCCATGGAGCCGGTGAGGTCAAAGCACGATCTGGAGGAGCTGCGGGCCCTCATTGCCCAGCATGTGGCCGCCACCGGTTCGGAGAAGGGCAGGGCCATTTTGGAGGATTTCGACAGCGCCGCGGCGAATTTCAAAAAAATTCTGCCTAGGGACTACGACCGTATGCTCCGGGCCATCGCCCAGTGCGAGGAGCGGGGCATGAACCATGACGAGGCGGAAATGGAGGCGTTTTACGCCGTGACGGGAGGTGCGAAATAATGGGAAAGCCCACTGGATTTTTGGAGTTCCAGCGCCGGGGCCGTCCCGGCCAGCCGCCTTTGGAGCGCGTCAGGCACTGGAACGAGTTCCACCCCATGCTCCCGGAGGAGGAGCGGCGGCGTCAGGCGGCGCGGTGTATGGAGTGCGGCGTCCCCTTCTGCCAGTCCGGGGTGGAGCTGGGAGGCATGTTCACCGGGTGCCCCCTCCACAATTTGGTCCCGGAGTGGAACGACCTGGTGTATACCGGAAACCTGGACCAGGCCCTGGCCCGCCTGTGCAAGACCAACAGCTTCCCAGAATTCACAGGGCGGGTGTGTCCCGCCCTGTGCGAGGCGGCCTGCACCTGCGGCCTCCACGGGGAGGCGGTTACCATCCGGGACAACGAGCTGGCGGTGATCGAGGCGGGCTTTGCGTCCGGACTCATGGCGCCCCAGCCGCCCAAGGCGCGCACGGGAAAAAAGGCGGCTGTGGTGGGGTCAGGCCCCGCCGGATTGGCCGCCGCTCAGCAGCTGAACCGCCGGGGCCACTCTGTCACCGTATTTGAGCGGGACGACCGGCCCGGGGGCCTTCTCATGTACGGCATTCCCAACATGAAGCTGCAAAAGGAGGTCGTCGCCCGCCGGGTGGATTTGATGGCGGCGGAGGGCGTAGAGTTCCGCACCTCCTGCGACATAGGCCGGGATCTGTCCGCCCAAGTCCTTTTGGAGGAATATGATGCGGTCATCCTGTGCTGCGGGGCGAAAAAGCCCCGGCCTCTTCCCGTGGCGGAGGGGATCCAGGGCGCGTATTTTGCCGTGGATTTTCTGACCTCCACCACCCGGGCCCTGCTGGATACGGGGATGGAGAAGGGCAGGTATATCGACGCGGCGGGCAGGGACGTGGTCATTGTGGGGGGCGGAGACACCGGCAACGACTGCGTGGGCACCGCCATCCGCCACGGGTGCCGCTCCGTGGTGCAGTTGGAGATGATGCCCAAGCTGCCGGACACGCGGGCGGACGGCAACCCCTGGCCCCAGTGGCCCCGGATCTGCAAGACCGACTACGGCCAGGAGGAGGCTATCGCGGTGTTTGGGGCCGATCCCCGGCTGTATCAGACCACGGTAAAGGAGTGCCGGATGGACGAGAACGGGGAGCTGTCCTCTATTGTCACCGTGAAGCTGGAGCCAAGGGAGGAAAACGGACGGCGCTTTATGGGTGAGGTGCCCGGCTCGGAGGAGGAGCTTCCCTGCCAGCTGCTGCTCATCGCCGCGGGCTTCCTGGGGCCGGAGGACTACGCCGCCGACGCCTTCGGCCTGGCCCGGGACGGGCGGTCCAATGTGTCCACCGCCTCTGGCAGTCACGCAACAGGAGTGGAAAAGGTATTTGCCGCCGGGGACATGCGCCGGGGCCAGTCCCTGGTGGTGTGGGCCATCGCCGAGGGCCGGGCCGCCGCCCGGGAGGTTGACGAATATCTGATGGGGTACAGCAATCTGAACTGACATCCCACGTTACAAATGCAGGAAAATATGCTTATATTGCTGCTCAAACAGCAAAAACATTTGGAATACCCGCCAAAAATGAATTTATGCACTTGACATCCTGCAAAAGCGGGGCTATACTGCCCCCATCAGGCAAAGGCGCCGGAGAGCTTCACCGCTCCCGGCGCCATTCCTGTTTCACGCAAGGGGGCGTGTCCGCGAAAAACGTGGGTCCGCCCTAAAACTGTTTTCAGGGAGGAATTGCAATGGATATGTCAGTATGGTATCTGGTGGGGGCGATTTTAGTGTTTTTCATGCAGTGCGGCTTCGCCGCCGTAGAGGCGGGCTTCACCCGGGCCAAGAACGCGGGCAACATCATCATGAAAAACCTGATGGATTTCTGCATCGGCACCGTGGTGTTCGTGGCCCTGGGCTATGGCATCATGAACAGCGAGAACTACTTCTTCGGCCTCATCGGTATGCCGGAGTATCAGATGTTCACCGACTTCTACGCCTTTGACTGGTCGAACTTCTTCTTCCAGCTGGTGTTCTGCGCCACCGCCGCCACCATCGTGTCTGGAGCCATGGCCGAGCGCACCAAGTTCTCCAGCTACTGCATCTACTCCGCCGTCATCTCCGCCGTGGTGTACCCCATCGAGGCGGGCTGGGTATGGAACGCCCAGGGCTGGCTGGCCAAACTGGGTTTTATCGACTTCGCCGGGTCCGCCGTCATCCACATGGTGGGCGGCATCTCCGGGCTGATCGGCGCGATTATGCTGGGGGCCCGCATCGGCAAGTATGACGAAAAGGGCAATTCACGGGCCATCCTGGGCCACAACATCCCGCTGGCGGCCATGGGCACTTTCATCCTGTGGTTCTGCTGGTACGGCTTCAACGGCGCGGCGGCCTCCGATACCGCCCAGATGGCCCAGATTCTGGGTAACACCACCATCGCCCCGGCGGTGGCCACCGTGGTCTGTATGCTGTTCACCTGGATCAAGAATGGTAAGCCTGACGTGGGCATGTGCCTCAATGCCCCCCTGGCAGGCCTGGTGGGCATTACCGCCGGCTGCGCCAACCTGGACGCTCTGGGTTCCGCCATCGTGGGCGTGGTCACCGGCATTCTGGTCGTTGTCATTGTTGAGACCGTCGACACCAAGCTCCACATCGACGACCCGGTGGGCGCGGTGGCCGTCCACGGCGGCTGCGGCCTTACTGGAACCATCCTCACCGGCCTGCTGGCCACCGACGGCGGCCTGCTCTACGGCGGCGGCTTCCACCAGCTGGGGGTCCAGTGCCTGGGCGTGCTGGCCATCGCGGCCTACACCGTGGTCACCATGACCATTGTGTTCCATATCATCCGCGCCGCCAACGGCCTGCGGGTGTCCGCCGAGGAGGAGATCTCCGGCCTGGACTCCACCGAGCACGGCCTGCCCTCCGCTTACGCCGACTTCATGCCCTCCACCACGCTGACCGCCATGCCTGGGGATAACGCGTTCCCCGAGCCCGTGGCCGTCAAGAGCGGCAGGAGCGTGGACGAGGCGGTGCCCGTCCAGGTGGTTACCGGGAATATGCCCGCCTCTGACGTGAAGCTGTCCAAGGTCACCATCGTGTGCAATCAGGCCAAGTTCGAGCAGCTCAAGTCCGCCATGAACGACATCGGTGTCACCGGCATGACCGTCACCCAGGTGCTGGGCTGCGGCGTGCAGAAGGGCCGCACTGAGTATTACCGCGGCGTGCCCCTGTCCATGAACCTGCTGCCCAAGCTCCAGGTGGACATGGTGGTGTCCAAGGTGCCCGTGTCCCAGGTGGTGGACGCCGCACGGAAGGCCCTGTACACAGGCCGCATCGGCGACGGCAAGATTTTTGTCAGCGGTGTGGAGAATGCCGTGAAGGTCCGCACCGGAGAGAGCGGCTACGACGCCCTCCAGGGCGAGGAGTGAGAACAAAATATAGACCCGCAGGGCAAGGATTTTTGATCCTTGCCCTGCGGGCGTTAAAACAGAAAATGATTCCCTAAAAGGAAGGGCTGATTCCTTTAGAATTGCGTTTTATTCTGACGTAAAATCTTTCGCGAACCACCCTTGCCCTGTTGTGCGGCGCCGCCTATGGCAATATGCGCATAATTTTCTTGTGTTTTGGCCGTATTTGCTTTATAATGTAAAAAGAGCCTGAATTTTAGGCTGTCAGCTTATGAAGGAGGAGGCGAGAGGAGAGCGATGACAGCGGAAAATGTCATTGAGATGCTCCACATTACCAAGGAGTTTCCCGGTATCATTGCCAACGATGATATCACCCTCCAGCTCCGCCGGGGGGAGATTCACGCCCTTCTGGGGGAGAACGGGGCAGGGAAGTCTACGCTGATGAGTGTCCTGTTCGGCCTGTACCAGCCGGAAAAGGGAGTCATCAAGAAGAACGGCCAGGAGGTCAAAATTCACGACCCCAACGACGCCACCGCCCTGGGTATCGGCATGGTCCACCAGCACTTCAAGCTCATTGAGGTGTTCACCGTGCTGGACAACATCATTCTGGGGGCGGAAACGACCAAAATGGGCTTCCTCCAGAAGCGGGAGGCCCGGGCTAAGGTGGAGGCCTTGTCTCAGCGCTATGGGCTGAAGGTGGACCTGGACGCCAGGGTGGAGGACATCACCGTGGGGATGCAGCAGCGGGTGGAGATTCTCAAGATGCTCTACCGGGACAACGAGATTCTCATCTTCGACGAGCCCACCGCCGTGCTGACGCCCCAGGAGATCGACGAACTGATGGCCACCATGAAGGAGTTTGCCAAGGAGGGCAAGTCCATCCTGTTCATCTCCCACAAGCTCAACGAGATCATGGCAGTATCCGACCGGGTGACGGTGCTGCGCAAGGGCAAGTGCGTGGGCACCGTAGATACCAAGGATACGGACAAGCAGTCCCTGTCCAACATGATGGTGGGCCGTCCGGTACAGCTGGAGGTGACCAAGGCCCCCGCCCAGCCGGGCGCGCCGGTGCTGGAGGTGCGGGACCTGTGCGTCCCCTCCAAAATTCACAAGAAGAATGCCGTGAACCACGTCTCCTTTGAGGCCAGGGCGGGAGAGATCCTGTGCATCGCGGGCATTGACGGCAATGGTCAGACCGAGCTGGTCTACGGCCTGACGGGGCTGGAGAAGAGCTCCGGCGGTACCGTGACCCTGTGCGGGGAGGATATCTCCCATGCCTCCATCAGGCACCGGGGGAACAATATGAGCCACATTCCCGAGGACCGGCACAAGCACGGCCTGGTGCTGGACTTCTCCCTGGAGCAGAATCTGGTGCTCCAGCGGTTCAACGAGAAGCAGTTTCAAACCCATGGCTTCATCAACCGGGGGGCGGTGCGGGAGTACGCCGGACAGCTCATTGAGCAGTACGACGTGCGGTCCGGCCAGGGGCCTGTGACCACAGCCCGCTCCATGTCCGGCGGCAACCAGCAGAAGGCCATCATCGCCCGCGAGGTGGACCGGGAGAAGCCGCTGATCGTGGCCGTCCAGCCCACCCGGGGCCTGGACGTGGGCGCCATTGAGTACATACACAGCCAGCTGGTGGCAGAGCGGGACAAGGGCCGGGCCGTGCTGCTGGTGAGCCTGGAGCTGGACGAGGTAATGAGCCTGTCCGACCGCATCCTGGTAATGTATGAGGGGGAAATCGTGGGCGAACTGGACCCCAAGCAGACCACCGTGCAGGAACTGGGCCTCTACATGGCCGGAGCCAAGCGAATGGATGAAAACGGGAAGGAGGAGAAGGGCGCGTGATTGTAAAATATCCAAATCTCTTCCAGATCTACACAGGAGAGGGGGATGCGGACGCATGAAAAATCAGGGGAAAACTCTGCTGCAAAGGGACGGGACCAAGACCGTGCTGGCGTCCCTGCTCTCCATTGTCATCGGGCTGGTGGTGGGCAGCCTCCTGGTGCTTCTGGTGGGCCTGTTCAGCGACAACCTGGGCCTGTCCAGCGCCTGGGAGGGCATCCGGCTCATTTTCTTCGGCATACTCAGCACCGGCCGCAGCGCGGTGGGCAATCTGACCTGGGGCTTCAATCCCCAGAGCATCGGCAACATGCTCTTCCGGGCCACGCCGCTGATCCTCACCGGCCTGTCCGTCTCGGTGGCGTTTAAGACGGGCCTGTTCAACATCGGCGCGCCGGGCCAGTATTTGATGGGCACCATGACGACTCTGGCCATCGCCCTGGGCATCCCGTCGTCCGCGCTGCCCGGCCCGGTGATCTGGCTGCTGGCCTTTTTGGGCGGTATGCTG
Source organism: uncultured Oscillospiraceae bacterium (assembly GCA_949935795.1). GTDB lineage: Bacteria > Bacillota > Clostridia > Oscillospirales > Oscillospiraceae > Enterenecus. The sequence goes on along the minus strand of CATLFX010000002.1, from coordinate 15,841 downwards.
GCAGGGGGGCTATGGGGCTGTATCCCCGGCCTGGTGAAGGCGTTCCTCAATATCAACGAGGTGCTGGCCTGCATTATGACCAACTGGATCGCCGCCAATCTGGTGACCTGGTTCTTCGACGCCACCAAGGTATTTCAGAATACGGTGGAAAATACGAAGAGCAGTTACGTCTACAAGACCGCCTATGGCCGGACCCTGGTGGATGGGACCTGGACCTATGTGGACGGCAACGGCGTGCAGACCGCCAAGCTGGGGCTGGATAAACTTTTCCCCGGCTCTCAGGTCAACGCAGGCATCCTCATCGCCATCCTTATCGCCGTGGGCGTGTACATCCTCATGACCAAGACCACGCTGGGCTACCAGCTCAAGGCCTGCGGCGCCAACCGCCACGCCGCCCGGTACGCCGGGATTAACGACAAGCGGAATATCGTGCTGTCCATGGCCATCGCCGGGGCGCTGGCTGGGGCGGGCGCGGCGCTGTACTACCTGTCCGGCAACACGGAATTCTACTGGCACACCTATCAGACCCTGCCCGCCACCGGCTTCAACGGCATTCCCGTGGCCCTGCTGGCGGCCAACAACCCCATTGGCGTCATTTTTACCGGCTGCTTCATGTCCATGCTGAACATTGTGGGGCTGCAGCTCACCAACCTGACCGCTTACAACGAGTACATCACCGACGTCATTATCTCGGTGATTGTTTACCTGAGCGCCTTCTCTCTGCTCATTAAGATGCTGCTAAGCGCCCGCAAGAAGGACAAGCCGGAGCAAGCCGCGGCGGACACCCCGGCGGAGGACGGGCCCGCGGGGGAGGCCTCCGCTGAGAAAGGAGGGGAGCAGGCATGACGTTCCTGATTCAGCAGACCCTGCTCTACGCCGTCCCGCTGATGATTGTGGCGCTGGCCGGCGTGTTCGCGGAGCGCAGCGGCATCATCAACCTGGCGCTGGAGGGCATTATGATCTTCGGCGCTTTCATCGGGGTCCTCTTTGTCCGGCTCATGCAGGGCACCGCCCTCTTCCACGACGCCTTCGCCGCCAAAGACTGGCTGACCCTCCAGGGCCTGGAGCTGCTGGCCATGCTGGCCGCCGGGGTGATGGGCGCGGTGTTCTCCCTGCTGCTGTCCTTCGCCTCGGTGAACCTGAAGGCGGACCAGACCATCGGCGGCACGGCGCTGAACCTGATGGCCCCCGCTCTGGTGCTCTTCCTCATCCGGATCATCGCCAACCAAAACACGCTGGGAATGGCGGACGGCAGCGATGCCGCCAGTTGGTTCATGATTAAGAAGAGCACCTTCGGCATCGACCGCAAAACCGATCTGGGATTTTTGGGCGAGACCTTCATCAACAGGGTGTATCTGGCCACCTATGTGTGCATCCTTCTGTTCATCGTGCTGTCCGTCCTGCTCTACAAAACCAGGTTTGGACTGCGCCTGCGCTCCTGCGGCGAAAATCCCCAGGCCGCCGACTCCCTGGGCATCAACGTGTACAAAATGCGGTACGCGGGCACCACCATCTCCGGCGTGCTGGCGGGCATAGGCGGCTTTGTCTACGCCCTGACCACCGCCAACTGCGCCTCCACCGGCGATGTGGCGGGCTTCGGCTTCCTGGCCCTGGCCGTCATGATCTTCGGCAACTGGAAGCCGCTGAACATCGCCGGGGCAGCGCTGCTGTTCGGCCTGTTCAAATGCATCGCCGCCTCCTACGCCTCCATCGACATCAACGGAGACGGGGTGTGCCTGCTGGCCAACGCCCCCATCAGCTCCCATGTCTACCGGATGCTGCCCTACCTCATCACCCTGGTGGTGCTGGCCTTCACCTCCAAGAAGTCCCGGGCCCCCAAGGCGGAGGGCATCCCCTACGACAGGGGCCAGCGCTAAAAACTTTAGATTGCTGCGAGAGTCAGCGATGATTGAAAGATTTTCGCCCGGCAGCGAAAGAGCGCTGCCATAGCGCAAAAAACGGCCCGCCGGATGATACCGGCGGGCCGTTTGCGGTGTTTTGATGTATGTCACCGTCTGGCGCGGGACTTGAGGGCGTCCTTGCGCCGGAGCAGCTCCTCCTTGGCCAGCGCGGCGGCGGCCAGGATGTCCTCGTGGCTGACGGAATACTTCTGATTCACCTTCAGTGTACCGTATATGTGGCGGAAGCGGCGGCTGACCTCTTCCAGCTGGGCCACCTGGTCGCTGTAGCGCTGGCGCAGGGCGGCGGCGCCGTCCTCCAGCCGGTCGCTGAGTTCGGCCTTGCCCAGGGCGGCCTGGAGCTGGAGCTCCTGCCCCAGCTGGGTGACGCTTTCCACATGGAGGGCCACCAGCACGAGATTCCGAATGGTGGCTGTGGCGTCCACCGCCAGCAGCGCCAGAAACGCGCCGCACAGCATGAACTCCAGCCATATGGGGAGGTCTTCCACCAGGCCCTGGATGGGCGGGTGGATGATAAAGATGACGATATAGGACAGGATGCCCCAGGTCAGGGCCACCCACAGGCACACCCGGCCTTTCAGGTTAAAGCGGTACTGGGAGTAGTCCCAGTATTTCACGTGGGTGGTGACCTCCAGCACCCAGCCCACAAAGTACTCCCAGGAGGTCATGACCACCACCGCCACCATGTAGAAAAGAAGCAGGTTTTTCTTCAACGGAGTGAAGAACAGGATCATCAGCGTCACCCCGCCGCCGTAGATGGGACAGATGGGACCGTAGAGAAACCCCCGGGCCACCAGGCGGTGCTCCATGATGGAGCAGTAGCAGGTCTCCATCACCCACCCCAGGAAAGAGTACAGAATAAAATAGAGGAACAGGTTGGAAATCGGAAAACCCATCAGGCTCAATGTTGTCCCCTCCCGTCATCGTTGGTGAGAAGCACCCCCAGCAATCCGTTGTACACCCGGTCTGGGTGGTCCAAAAAGCTGTCGGCGATGCGCTGGGCGTCCTCCCGGGTGGGGGAGAGCAGGGTGAGGGAGAACAGGCTCCCCTGGTCGTCGTCCATGGACAGGCGCACGTCAAAGCCCTGAGGCTGCTCGGCCACCTGGGCCCGGACCTGGGCTTTGCGTTTCAGCGCCTGGTTCAGCGGGGCCAGCCGCCGGTCGCACCGCTGGCGGATGACGGGGGAGAGGCTGCTCTCCCCGGCGGCGCAGGCCCTGTGCCCTTTGCCGGTGATGGCGTAGACCTCCCCCTGCTGGTCCAGGTGGCCGCTGTCCGTCAGCTCCGCCACCGCCTCGGCAAATTGAAAATAGTCCACACCGCTGTCGCACATGGACAGGTCGGTCAGGGTGGCGAAATCCAGGGGGGCCGCCGCCCGGTCCATGATGTAGAGCACCAGCAGCTTGGTGTCCAGCTTGTCGTGAATGAATCCGGCCATGGCACGGCCTCCTTCTGGGGTGAACTGTTTTTAAGTATTATATCGAATTGGGTGGGAAATGGCAAGGGGGGATTTGGACGCTCATGCCCGGGTGACCAGGGCCTGGTAGAGCTGGACCAGGTAGGCCCAGGTAGAGCGGTTCAGGGTGCCGGTGACGGGCAGCCCGGACAGGCGCTGAACCTCCCGGATGTTCTGATAGGTCTCGCCGTCATTGCAGCAGTTTATCTGGCAGGGCTTGAAATTGCTCATCACCTTATTGAGTGAGCCGAACATGGCCTGTACGATGCGCAGTACCTCGCACTCCTGGCCCTCCACGGCGGTGTAGGTGCCGCAGGGCAGTACGTTGAGGGCGGGGGGGAAGCCGTACATCAGCTCCACGTGGACATAGGCGTCCCGGATGGCGTTCCAGGTGGTCAGATCCACCACTCCCGTGACAGGGAGGTGGCTTTCCCGCTGGAAGACCATGACGGCCTCCAGGGTCCGCTCACCGAAAATGCCGTCCACCGCCAGCCGGGTGAGGACGTCGTTGTGGATGGCCAGCTGGTTGAGCATGTATTGAAGGGAGCGGATGGGCTGGTTGCCGCCGTCGGCGGAGAGCTCCGGCGGGGTGGCGCGGGTGGGCGCGTTGGCGTTCATAGCAGGTTTTTCTCCTTTCAGGCGTCGGTGTTTCCATAGCTGAGGTCGTAGCCGGGGAACTGGCCCGACATGACTTTCTGCTCGATTTGCTGGGGGGTGGTGGGCAGTCCGGCCCCGGCCAGAGCGGTGCGGGCGATGCCCAGGTATTCGTTATAGATGCCCTGCCAGGTGGCCTGGTCCACCACGCCGGTGATCGGAAGGCCCAGACGGCTCTGAACAGCGTTGACGGCCTGGGTGGTTAGGGGGCCGAAAATGCCGTCAATGGCAAGTACGGGTACGGCGGGGGAGAACTGGCCGATGATGGAGATGAAGTACTGGAGAGCGGACACGGCCACGCCGGTGCTGCCCTCCCGCAGGGTGACGCCGGGGGCGGGGCCCTGGATCTGGGTAAAGGGCTGACCCTCGCTGACCAGCTCAGACAGTTTCCGCACCGCCCCGTGGAGGGACACCAGCTTATACCAGGTGCCCTGGCCCACGATACCGTCGGGAGTCAGGTTGAAAATGCGCTGGAAGGCCTTTACCGACTCCTCGGTCCGGCTGCCGAAAATGCCGTCCGCCGGGTAGACCCGGGGAATAGCGGGGTAGTTGCGGGAGATGCGGTTCAGCATGGCTTGGAGCACCGTCACATAGCTGCCGGAGAAGCCCCTCTGCAGGGGATAGCCGGGATAGGAGTATTCGATATCGCGGATGGGGGCGTTGGATACCAGCTCGATATCGTCGCCGTAATAGTAGCGAAGAATGTCTATGGTGCTCATGCCCTGGCGGGCCAGCTCCTCACTGCCCCACTGAGACAGGCCGTCGCAGGTGACGGTGGTCCCGTTGCAGAACTTGGCGGCCAGGGGCTCCACAAAGCCCTTCCGCCGGATGTAGGTGGTAAACAGCTCATCCACCAGGGTATCCACGTTTTCAAAGGTGCTCCGGCCCTTGATGAATTTCTGGTCGTTGATGGTGGAGGAGGTGATGTCAAAATCATATCCCCGGCTGGGGTAGTATTCGGTGTAGACCCGGTTGAGAGCAAAGGAGATCTGTGCCAGGATGTTGGCCCGAAGGGCGGCTTCGGGCCAGGTGGGGTAGATCTCGCTGGAGGCCACGTTTTTGATGTAGTCGGGAAAGGACACCGTCACATTTTCCGCCCACTGGCTGGCCGGGCCGGTGTGGACGGTGATGGTCTGGGGTATGTAGGGCGTGACTGATATAGGCATGGGAACCTCCTTATTTGACGCTTGCGGCGCATCACAGGGGCTGGGGAGTGACCACCACCGGGGCGGCGTTGATATCGTCTCCGGCGGGCTGGGGCAGGGGGACAAGGGGGACGTTCTGCACCGTCTCCACCCCGGGGAACACCTGGAGCTTCTCAAAGGTGGCCAGGTAGTAATCCGGGTGCTCCACCACCAGGGAGTAGTCGGAGAAGGGGACGGCTCCGCCGGGGGACTCGCTGAGGGACAGGTCAGGGGCTTCCAGCCTCACGGGCTGGGTGCCGCCGCTCTCATCGGTGGTCTGGATGGATAATACCTTGCGGCGGCCGTCTTCAGCGGGGCTGGAGATGATGACGGTGGCGCCGGACACGGGCAGCTGGGCCTGGGAGGTGAAGGCGCGTATGATAAGAGAACCGGTTTGGGCCATGGACAGCTCCTCCTTATTTGATATGTTACAGTGTATGTGTGGGATGGGAAATTGTGAATTCTCAGCCAATCAAATTGACAAATCGCCGGATAGGGAGTAAAATGGTTAAAAATTTTTTGACGAGGAACGGTCATATCATGAAGAAAGACAAAATATCCTCCGCAGTGATCCGCCGCCTGCCCCGGTACTACCGGCATCTGGACGAGCTGCTGCGGGCGGGAACGGTGCGCATATCCTCCAGTTCACTGGCAAAATCCATGGGGCTCACGGCCTCTCAGATCCGGCAGGACCTGTCCTGCTTCGGCGGCTTCGGCCAGCAGGGATACGGCTACAATGTGGAGCGGCTCCGGGCCGAGGTGGCGGATATCCTGGGCATGAACCGGGACCACACGGTGGCCATACTGGGGGCGGGCAACCTGGGCCGGGCGCTGATGGAAAACTTCCCCTTTGCCTCCAACGGCTTCCGCCTGGTGGCGGCCTTTGACGTGGACCCGGAGCTGGTGGGCAGGGAGCTGAGCGGCACTCCGGTCTATCACGCGGACACCCTGGAGGAGTATCTTGGCAGCAGCCCGGTGAGCGTGTGCGTGCTTACCGTCCCGGCGGGGGTGGCAGAGCTCACCGCCCGGCGGCTGGCCCGGTGCGGCGTGACGGGCATTTGGAATTTCACCAATGTGGAGCTGCCCCAGCAGGACATGCCCGGCGTCCAGATCGAGGACGTCCATTTTGCCGACAGCCTACTTACTTTGAGCTACATGATCTCTGAGGAGGAGCCATGAAAAAAAAGCTTTTGACCGCGGCGCTGGCGCTGGTTTTGCTGTCCGCCGGGGTGGCGGCGGCATTTTCCGCCAGCCAGTCGGAGACGCTGGTATCCGTGAGCTATCTCAGCGGGGCATTTTGGAACGATCTGAAGGCCACGGTGAAGCAGGAGGTGGACCGGGACACCTCATTCATTCTCAACGAAGCGGCGGCTCAGGCGGGGCAGGGGAGCGGGAGCGCTTTCTCCGCCCAGAATGGGGTGAACGGCGACCGGGTGTCGGGGATTACCGGCTCCGGCATGATTTGGACCTCTGGAAGCGCCTCGGTGCAAAGCGGTGCGCTGGTGGACGCCACTACAGGGACTGAGCTGGCCGTGGGAAACGGGCTCACAGCGGGCCACCGGTATCTGGCCGGGTCTGACGTGGTGCTGGTGGTGTCCTCCAGTTCCGCCCAGTGGATGGGGGAGGGGCAGTGGACACTCACCCATGGGGACCCGGTTCAGCCGCCGGCCAGCCTGCCTTTCACCGATGTGGTACAGGGAGCCTGGTACTATGAGGACGTGGCCTTCGTGTACCAGAACGAGCTGTTCAACGGCGACAGCCCCACACGCTTTGCGCCGGACGACAGAATGCAGCGCTGCATGATGACCACGGTGCTCCACCGGCTGGCCGGAAAACCCGCCGCGGGCTATTCCGCGCTGTTCCGCGATATCCCGGACGGCCAGTGGTACACCCAGGGCACGATTTGGGCGGGGACGCTGGGTGTGGTGTCCGGGGTAGAGCCCGGCCGCTTCGATCCCTTCGCCAACGTGACCCGGCAGGAGATCGCGGTGATTCTCCACCGGTATGCCGAAAAGATGGGCTATGACGTGAGCGCGTCCGCCAGCCTGGCCGGCTTCCGGGACGCGGGGGCGGTGGCCTCCTGGGGAACAAAGGCCATGTCCTGGGCTGTGGGGGCGGGCATCCTCAACGGGAGCAGTGGGGCCCTGCTGCCCAACGGAGACGCTACACGGGCGGAAGTGGCGGCTATGCTCCATCGGTTTGCCAGCTGGTCCCAAAGACAGTGAGCGCGGGGCCGGATGACTCATCCGGCCCTCTCTGTACCGCTGGAAAAATTTTTGAGAAAAGAGAAAAAACCTCTTGCATTCCCCGGACTGATGTGGTATTATGGGTAAGCTCTAAAGAGCAAATGCGGCTGTAGCTCAGCTGGATAGAGTGTTTGGCTACGAACCAAAAGGTCGGGGGTTCGAATCCCTTCAGCCGTACCAAAGGAAGCGGTCATTTCGGTAAGAAATGGCCGCTTTTCTTTATTTTTTTGAGCAATTCAATTTTGCGCCCGCTCGCAGAATTCAACTTTAATTCAACTCGCTCCAAAATTCAAGCCTTTTTCAGAAACACGTCGGCTAGTATATCGGCGTTCCGCTGGTCGGCTTCCTCCATGACGTGGGCGTAGATATTGGCGGTGGTGCTGACCTGTGCGTGACCCAGGCGCTTGGAGATAGATACACTGTCCACGCCGTTGAAATAGAGCATAGAGGCCATTGTGTGGCGGAAAGCGTGAGGGTTGATGTGGGGGAGGCCGTGCCGCTTGCTGAACCTGTCCAGCCATGTGGTGACGCTGTCAGGGTGCATAGGCTTCCCATTGTCCTGAGAGAACACAAAACCCTGGGGCTGGCAATATTCCCCCAGGCGAAGCCGTTCCTCGTTCTGCCATGCCCGGTATTTGCGAAGGAGCTTCATAGTGTCGAGCGGGAGGGTGACAAAGCGGTTTGACGTGGCCGTTTTGGGGCTGTCCTCATATATCCCCCGGTCGGCGCTGTAGAGCACATTGTTGCAGATATGGATTTTGCAACCCTCAAAGTCCACCTTATCCCACTTCAGGCCCAGGATTTCCCCGCGCCGTGCGCCGGTAATCAGCAGCATATGAACGAGGGTTCTCCACTTGACCGGCTCCAGCTCCAGGGCGTCCCGGATCGCCTCTACCTGTTCCGGCTGGAAGTAGGCCACTTCACGCCGTTCCAGTCTTGGCAATGTGGCCTTGTGGGCAACGTTGAAGGGAACAAGCGATTCCTTTTCCGCCTGATCCAGCACGGTAGAGATCAGGCGGTGGTGCTCCAGGATGGATTTTGCGGATAGTCCGCCCCCAGTGCGCTTATTCTGGCCGGGTTTGGACAGGGAGGTATAGAAGCTGTTCAGATGGTCGGCCCGAATGTCCTTCAGCTTTAGGTGCCCGATTGCTGGATATATCCGGCTGGTAAGGCCCTTGTATAGAACGATGGTAGAGTGCTTTGCCCCCCGCTGCTCCTTCATGCCAATTACATAGTCACAGTATTCGGCGAACTTCAACCGGCTGTCGCTGGTGGTTCCCTCCCTGCACTCCTTTTCAAAGACAGAGGCGGCGGCCTCTGCCTTTTTTCTTGCGCTCTTTTCAGTCCAGGTAGGCGAAACGGGAAAGCTCATTGTCCAGGGCTTGAGCTGTTTTCCGTCTGGCCCCCGGCCCCGGTGGACACGGATAGAATAGGAGATCAAACGGCCGGATTTGTCACGGCGCTCTTGGATATTAGCCAATGCTTTCACCTGCCTTGTAGTCGAGCATAATCTCTCCTGGTTTTGCTGTGTATCCTGCGATAATCTCAAAAAACAGGTCACTCACAATCATTTTAAATAGGGCTTGCATATCGGCTTGATAGTATCCTCCCTCAATATCCACTTTGAGAGCTTTTGCATCAGATGAAAACTCGTTTTTCCGCTTAATTGCGCCTACAAGGTTGGAGATCTTCTTGTTGACCGTAAGATAACTGATAAAATTGGCTGTCTCACAGTCTGCCTCGAGATGATCCTTCATGAGAGTAGAAATCGCCGACTCCCACAATCCTGTCTTCTCATGGATGCCCCGAATTGTCTCATTGCGGGTAGGAATATCAGAGAGTCCCAAAAGATAATCGGCGGACACCCCAAAATAATCCGCTATCATAGCCAACTTGTCCACGTTCGGCTGCCCCGTCCCGTCTGCATACTGCGAAACTGCTTGACGAGATATGCCAAGAACTTTTGCAAGGGCTGTGATTGTGGTGCCCTTTTGGGCAATGAGCTCCCGCAAGTTTGCAGCAAATGGTGAGTTATATTTTTCTTGCCCTTTCATTCTTGTCCCTCCTATTGATGTCATATTTTCTTGCTATTTTTAAATCGTGCAATTAAATCTTGCGTTTTTGTTTTTCTTGCGATATAGTATTATTAGCAAGAAAAACGTACAATGTCAAGAGAAATTTTGCAGGAGGTGAAAGTTATGGAGCAGAAGTTTTTGACAATTAGGCAAACGGCGGCAACCGGAATCCTGAGCGAACACCATTTGCGGTTGCTGGAAAAGCAGGGACGGCTCCCCGGTATTCGATCCGGCAACCGATTTTTGGTGAATGTTCCTATTCTGGTTGAGCAGTTGGACCTAGAAAGCCTTGCCCATGCGAGCGGGCAACCCCAAGTCCAGGAGGGCTAAATTTTTTGACTCACTGTTAGCCAAACGGATAACAGATGATAGGAAGGGGTAGATGTGTGGATATCAAAGAAAAACACCCAAGCTGGTTTAAGATGAAGCTGGAAAGACGAGAACTTGTCCGGCAGCTAAATCCCGTGACGGCCGTTAACGTTTTACTTGCCTGCTGGGACTATCTTGAAACAGGTGAAAAGCCAAATGATTTGTCACCCATTGAAAACGTTGCATTTTCGGCATTTATTCCAGATTTGCAAGAGGCGTGGAACCGATACATACAGCGCGTTTCCAATGGTGGAAATGGTGGTCGACCGAAAAAGAAGTAAAACCATACGGTTCCGTATGGTTCCTTATGGGGGCATACGGAACAGAAGAAGAAGTTAGAAAAAGAAGTCAGAAGCAGAAGTAGAAACACACGCTCACCGCCTTGGGCGGTGAGCAAGCGCGGCCCGCAGGCCGCGCAACCCCCTAAATCCCCCTTGCACAAAATCACAAAAGGAGATCAAACAAATGACTGAATACGAATTTGACCTTGCAACCAGAGCCGAGGATCAGGATATGGAACTGCGGCGTGATGCTGACGGCTGCTATTGGCTGGATTTTTCCAGTGATCCCAGCTTCAGGAGCGTCGGCCCGATGAGCCTTGACGAAGTGGAAGCCCGGATCGAAGCTACCGAAAACGGGATCAGCCGGAAAGCGTTTGAGGACGGCGCGAGAGCACAGAAATAGGGACCGCCTGACGATGCAAGCGGCCCCCGATGGTGGAGCGACGGCGATTATGCTACGATCCCATTCTACCACACTGAGGGGGCCGCTTTCAATGGAAAACCAGCACGAAGCACTTAAACAATGGCTGCGCCGCTATCAGGAGCTTCAGAGCGACGCAAACAGGCTTTGGGATCGAGCGGGTGAGTTGCGGGGGCGCATTACCGTTGCCCGCTCGACAAATCTTGACGGAATGCCACACGGTAACAGCGTGGACGCTGATCGGATCGGCGCTGACCTCTCCCGCCTGGAAGAACTGGAACAGGAGGCTCGGGAGGTCCAACAGGAGGCCACTACCTCCCGCCGGGAAATTGAGGCGGCAATAAGAAAAATCAGCGGCCGGGGATGGGCAGATCGGCGGGAAGTCCTACGGCTGCGTTACATTGACGGTTTGAAATGGGAAGATGCTGTCGAACGGCTTTTCGGGGATGATCCCCAGTTTTGGGACAGACAAGATGTCTTTCTGCGCAGGGCGTTCAAGCTACACCGGGCGGCGCTGGATGAACTGGCAAAATATGTCCCGCTCGAACAGGTACAGGAAAACGACACAGAACAGGAGTGACAGGAAATGAGCATTTTTGAACAGCTTACACAGGCAATCGCAGACTATGAAACCCTTTGGGCGGCATTCCGGGCCAGCAAACAGCAGGCGGCAGATATTACCCGAGCTGTGGCCGCACGGATTGCGGCAGATCGTGCCCAATCCGATGAGCGGACCGCCACACTGACCACCCAGAGTCAGAACATGGCCCGCCCGGAGGTCGTTCGCAAGCTGGCCCAGCAGGAGCTTGACCGCCTCCAAGAGAGGACTTTTGCGCCGACATCAGGTGAAACCGATACCTTTGATTCTGCCATGGGAGACGCACGGGCTGCACTACAGGATGCTGTGACAGTCCAAGGGCAGCTCCGAGACTTGTTTGCGGCGGCAAACAAGGAACTTTCCGCGCTGCGGGCCAGCACCCTTGGAAATAGTTCTTGTGATAGCGAACTTGCCCGGCGGCACCTTGACGGCGAGCAACGCGCTTTTAACCTTCTCGGGAAAACCGGGCGGCCCGGTGAGCAGTCATGAGCGGCGGGGAAGTTGCACCGCTGTTCATCCCTGAAGAACTGGCAGCAATGGCCGCTGAAGCAGCAGAGGCCCAGCGGGAGTTTGACGCATGGGGTGAACAGCTCCAGACACCAGAGGCAAAAGCGGAATACGCTGCGCTGGCGAAAGAACTGGTGGAGATGTCCGAGGCATTAAAGCGAGACTGTGCCGCCGGGAAATATGCTTTGACCGCAGAAGAGATTGAAGAGCTGCGGCGGGAGGGAATCCTGGTAAAGCGAAATGTCACACCGTAAAAAGGGGCGGCAGGTATGACAGACCATTGGGTGGACCTCCACCAACTCCGCGCCGATGGGCAGCGGGTGCTCTGCTGGATCAGACAGCAGGGTGTGATTATGTGCCGTGATCCGGTCGAGCGGGTAAAAGCGGCGGAGTTCCTTTTGCCTGTGTTCCAGGCGTTGGAAGATGTGATCCGGCCTATGCCGTTGGTGGCGCTGTATCTCTACCGGCAGACGGATCAGCCACCCAGCCTGCGGACAACCAGCGGGGCGCCAATGCAGGACGTTGACGGGATCGCATGGGTGGACGCCACACCAGACCGGGGCAGCCTCCACGCTATCGGGGTGAGCTGCGAGGCCATTGACAAAGGGGCCGCATATGCTCAGATGGTTTTCCTACATGAGCTGACCCATATTTTCGGCGGCGGAGAGCACAACACGGAATTTCACCAACGGCTGGACCGCCTGATTGCCCGATTCAACCAGTGTACTGGTGGGCGTGTAGTCAATGACTATTGTCCTTGACTACAGAACGGCCCAGAAAGGCCACAGACGGCGGTTTAGAAGGTGGGCAATAAAAATATACGTGGAAAACCATAGACACACCTTCCCGGCGCTACTACGCGATTCTATGGAAGATAGAGGGGGTGATAGGATGAAAAAAAGAGCGTTTCACCATGACAGCCGGCCATATACACCGCTGCGAGCGGGCGAATATACGACAGTGGCGGAAGCACACCAGCATTTGACCGGCCGGCAAGAGGGCGCGGAAGCGGCCCGCTTGCGGATGTTGCAGCGCATGGGCCTTGATGCTGAGAATGGCTCCGCTGAGGATGCGCGGCAACGCATGATCGAGAAGCGGGAACGCCGGGAGAGATAAACAGTAACGAACCGGGGCGGGGCCATCCTTGCCCCGGTTTTGCTGTCCACTGGAATATCCGGTGGACAGTCCAGCGGACAATCCATAGGACGGTCCATGGGATTGTCCCATGGAAAATCTGTGGAAAATCCGCCTATAACCGTAACCATACCGTAACCGTAACCTAAACCATAACCAAACCAGAAAAACATATGTGTGCTTTTGTTGACATACGCATAAAATAGGAGTATAATAAAACCAGAAAGAAGGTGTGCCCGATGACTGTCAGAGAGGTGCTCAAGATACTGCATGATGATGGGTGGACCGAAGTGGAGAACAGGACCAAAGGCTCCCACATCCAATTGCGGCACCCTACGAAGCCGGGAAAGGTGACTGTCGCTTCCCACGGCGGCGATATTCCAAAGGGCACACTAAACAGCATTATGCGACAGGCGGGGCTTAAATAGGACCCGCCTAAGAACAAAAAGGAGGCGTTGAGCAATATGTTGCGTCAAATCACTTATCAGGGCGTATTTGAACCAGCAGGGAGCGGCGCGTTCAGCGTGTATTTTCCTGACCTTCCTGGATGCACCAGCTACGGAGACACGTTGAGCGAGGCCCAGAAAAACGCCCAGGACGCCTTAGGACTCCACCTCTACGGGATGGAGCAAGACGGGGACCCGGTTCCGGCCCCCTCTGTCACTCTTGAGGTGGATCCCGAAACGGCAGCGGGGTACTTGGTGTGCCCGGTCACGGTATTCCCGAGTCTGGTCCGGGACGAGCTGGACAACCGGCGGGTGAAGACGAACGTGACCATCCCCGCTTGGGTGCGGGAGCTGGCCCAGGAAAAGGGGCTGAATTGCTCAAAGCTGTTGGAAGAAGCTATACTTGACACCGTTGGCATTCGCCCGGCCAGTCGGACAGCGCGGGAGGCTCTATAGCGACATGGAAAACGGTGGCTTACTTCACTACAAGGGATACACGGCAAGGCCAGAATATTCCGCTGAGGATCGTATTTTCTATGGGAAGATCCTGGGAATCAGTGATTTGGTGGATTTCCATGCGGAGAACGCCCAGAGCCTGAAAGATGAGTTTCACAAAGCTGTGGATGATTATTTAGCGTTCTGTGCGGAAACCGGCAAAATTCCACAGCGAGGACGCAACAGCATGAAAATGATAACTGTACCAGAGCTGGAAGCAGATCCAGATAAATACGTTGAAATGGCGCAGATTCAGGATATTCTCATTGTTCGGAATGGGAAGGTGGTTGCGAAGTTGACGGCGGTGGAGCAACAAATGGCGTAACATCAATGAATCCCTGCTTTTTTATGGCCTCGTCGAGTTCTTTTTCGGTTGTGATCCCATACTCCTCTTTAAGAATTTTTAGAATCGCTTTCGCCTTGTTTATATCATGTACCATGGTGACTATCGCCCCTAAAAATAATCTACAGCCAAAATGCCTGTCTTGCCGTTTGAGCGAGACAGGCATTTTTATTGTCATTCTTGATTTGCTTCCAGCTTGTTTCCCATGGTCGGGTTGATCCCCAACCTCAGAGATGATTGATCTCGCTGCGCCTGTGTTTCCACCGCCCGCCGCACAAAGTCCGGGACGGCTTCTCCAACGGCCTCTGCGGCCCTCTGAGCGATTTCCAGCGTTTCAGAGGGTAAAGATACCACTCCGCCCCCTTGCGTCGATTCTGGGCCATTCTGTGCGGTTTCTGAGGCCGTCCCGCCGCCGTCCCGCTCCATCGTCTCCAGGATCGCCCGGCCTATGAAGCCGTTGAGGGATTCCCCGGCGGGCTCTATGTGCGCCCTGATTTCATCAAGGCGGCCTTTGGGGAGCCGTATCAAGGTTTTGTCGTATGTTTTGGCCTCATATTTTGCGGTTGCCTTTATCTGCGCTTTCGATACTGCCATATTGATTTTCTCCTTTCCGGGGGAGCCGCCCAGAATGGCGGCACCTTCTCCAGTATGCTAACATTATACCGCTATTGTATAGCGTTAGCAATATACAAAATCAACAATAAAATAACGATAACATTATACAGTTTGCCAATTGATTTATAGCGATAACGTGATATAATAGATAATGTCAGGAGGGAACAGCACCGGCGAAGGTGGACGGGTAACAGCAAGAACACCACATAAGAGCGGGAAAGGATTCGGTAAGTCGACCCGGAGAGGCGCACGAAAAGTGAAATGAGCCTCCCGCCGCCAGTGAAGTCCCACAAATTGAACAGGGCCGGGGAAACGCATTCCCCGAGTAGGCAGGACGCGAAAGGGACTCACGCCCCCGGCCCTACAAAACAGGAGGTACACACCATGACAGAGAAAATGATTGAGAACCGTGTGAAGAAGCTCCAGGCCATCGAGGTCCAGCAGAAAGAGCTTGAGGCCCAGGCCGACGCCATCCGGGCCGAGCTCAAGGCGGACTTGGAGGAGAAGGGCGTGGATGAGCTCAAGACCAAGAACTTCATCCTGCGCTGGAAGGAGATCATCAGCAGCCGCCTGGACAGCAAGGCCCTGAAAGCAGCTCTCCCGGACGTGTATGGCCAGTTCTGCAAGGCCAGCACTTCCCGCCGCTTTACTATCGCATGAGAAAGGCCCCATACCCCCAGCCTGCCAAGACAAGGGTATGGAGCCACATCCGGGAATCAGCTACCCCCGGTGAGGAAATCCAGGGGGGCCGGTGAACAAGGTTATTATACCGGCCTCCCGCTCGAAAATCAAGGAGAGATTTACATGAACGATTTATCGCTTGAACTGTCCAAAATCCAGGCTATTGTAAAGTGCCTTGATGACGCAATCACCAGCGCTGTGACATACGACCCCAGTGAGTCCGGGGACCGTGCTATCTGCCTGGTGGATCTACTGCAACAGCACATCGATGCACTGATAGACAGCGCAGACAGCCGTAAGCGTCAAATAATAGCGCACCTATTCCCCAAGAGTATAATTAAGGGCAAAGGGGGAATAGGAGTGGCAGAAGAACTAAAGTGTCAAAATTGTGGAAAAGGATTTATTCCAACGTGCCATATC
>CATLFX010000001.1 GCA_949935795.1 uncultured Oscillospiraceae bacterium | reverse complement strand
AGATGGGCGGCGAGAACGTGGACCTGGAGGGCGCGGAGATCATCGTGTCCGGCGGCCGCGGTGTGGGCGGCTCCGAGGGCTTCAACACCATCAAGGAACTGGCCGATGTGCTGGGCGCCACCGTGGGTGCTTCCCGCGCCGCTGTGGACGCTGGCTGGATCGCCCACGCCCATCAGGTGGGCCAGACCGGCAAGACTGTGGGTCCCAAGCTGTACATCGCCTGCGGCATCAGCGGCGCCATCCAGCACCTGGCCGGCATGAGCGGCTCCGACTGCATCGTGGCCATCAATAAGGACCCCGACGCCCCCATCTTCGACGTGGCCGACTACGGCGTGGTGGGCAACCTGTTTGAGGTTCTGCCCGTCCTGGTGGACGAGATCAAGAAGGCCCGCGGCTGATTTTTGACTTTGTTCCAGCCCCTGAAACGGGAGCCGGAACGGCAAAAATAATCATGAAGAAAGGATCATGCGCTATGAATTTTCATTGGAACGAAGAAGAGCAGGAAATCCTTGACATGCTTCACGACTTCTGCCTGAAGGAGGTTGCCCCCAAGGCTGCCGAGGTGGACGAAGAGGAGCGCTTCCCCGAGGAGACCTGGCACAAGCTGGCCGAGATGGGTATGATGGGCGTGCCCTTCCCCGAGGAGTACGGCGGGGCCAACCTGAGCTACCTCAACTACATCGGTGTGTGCGAGGAGCTGGCCAAGCACTGCGCCACCACCTCCGTCATGGTGTCCGCCCACACCTCCCTGTGCTGCTGGCCCATCAGCCAGTACGGCACCGAGGAGCAGAAGCAGAAGTACCTGACCAAGCTGTGCTCCGGCGAGTGGCTGGGCGCTTTCGGCCTCACCGAGCCCGGCGCCGGCACCGATGCCGCCATGCAGAAGACCATCGCCGAAGACAAGGGCGACCATTGGGTGCTCAACGGCTCCAAGATCTTCATCACCAACGCCGGTTTTGCCAATGTGTTCGTGGTGTTCGCCATGACCAATAAGGAACTGGGCACCAAGGGCATCTCCGCTTTCATCGTGGAGCGGGACTTCCCCGGCTTCAAGGTGGGCTCCCACGAGAAGAAGATGGGCATCCGCGGCTCCTCCACCTGCGAGCTGGTGTTCGAGGACTGCATCGTGCCCAAGGAGAACCTGCTGGGCGAGCTGAACAAGGGCTTCAAGGTGGCCATGACCACGTTGGACGGTGGCCGTATCGGCATCGCGGCCCAGGCTCTGGGCATCGCGCAGGCCTCCATCGACGAGTGCGTGAAGTACACCAAGGAGCGCGTGCAGTTCGGCAAGCGCATCAGCCAGTTCCAGAACACCCAGTTCCAGCTGGCCGACATGCAGGCCAAGGTGGATGCCGCCCGTCTGCTGGTGTACCGCGCCGCCCAGGCCAAGCAGGACCACGAGCCCCACAGCCATCTGGCCGCTATGGCCAAGCTGGTGGCCTCCGAGACCGCTTCCGACGTGACCCGCCGCACCCTCCAGCTCACCGGCGGCTACGGCTACACCCGCGAGTACCCCTTCGAGCGCATGATGCGCGACGCCAAGATCACCGAGATCTACGAGGGCACCTCCGAGGTCCAGCGTATGGTCATCTCCGGCTGGATGGGCGTGAAGTAAGAGCCTGTCCTTCTTCGTGAACAAACAAAGAGCGCTCCGCCAACGCGGCGGGGCGCTCTTTTTACAGCTTTTTTTGCAGATAGACCATATCCACCAGTTGGACGCCGCCTTCATAGATTGGGTGGTCGTAATGGTCGGTAAAAAAGTTCTCGACTACGTGGGAGTGGACAAAGCCGCATTTCTCATAAAAGGGGACGGTCAGCGGGCTGTCGCCGGTGCCCACTTGTAAAGTGGAGAATAGACCCTGATAGGTCTTGCAGATGTGGTCGACCAGAGCTTTTCCATAGCCATGGCCCTGAAAGGCCGGTTCAACCGCTAGGTTTTTCAGCTCCAGTACGCCGTCCCCCTCGTCCGTGACGACGCACTCGCCCTTGACTCCGCCGTCATCCAGCACATACATGACGCCTCGTTCAAGATAGCGGTCGATCATGTCCTCCTGCTCATCGGCCAGCAAAAGCAGGGAGAGGTATTGCTTTTTTCTGTGTTTGACCTCTTTGATCTCCATGAAAAACGCTCCCAATTTTGCATAACTCGCAGCTTTTATCCTATCACAGAGATACGGCGGATTCAAGTTGAAAAATACGCGTCTCCATGGTAGAATATCAATAACCCCCGAGAAGGGGCGCAAAAGTTCTTTTTCGGTTCCTTTTTCTTACAAGAAAAAGGAACAATCAAATGCCCTTGACCGCTGAAGGAGGTCTACCGTGAATTCATTGGAACAGCTGCCCATCCCCTTGCTGGAATGGTTCCGGGACAACGCGAGGAAGCTCCCCTGGCGGGACGATCCCACGCCCTATCACGTCTGGCTGTCGGAGATCATGCTCCAGCAGACCCGGGTGGCGGCGGTGCTGGACTATTACAGGCGTTTTTTGGAGGAGGCCCCGGACGCGGCGGCGCTGGCGGCGCTCCCGGAAGAGCGGCTGATGAAGCTGTGGCAGGGGCTGGGGTACTACTCCCGGGCGCGAAACCTGCAAAAGGCCGCAAAGGTGATCGTGGAGGAATATGGCGGCCAGTTCCCGGCGGACTACGCCGCGGTCCGCGCCCTGCCCGGGGTGGGAGACTATACCGCCGGGGCAATCTGCTCTATCGCCTTCGGGCAGGCGGTCCCCGCCGTGGACGGCAACGTTTTGCGGGTATATGCCCGAATCTGCGGGGACGATGGGGACATCACCACGCCGCAGATGAAGAAAAAAGTGACGCAGAGGCTGGAAAAGGTCATCCCAGTCAACGCGGCGGGGACCTTCAACCAGGCGCTGATGGAGCTGGGGGCCACCGTCTGCCTGCCCAACGGCGCGCCGCTGTGCGAGCGGTGCCCGGCAAAAGGATTTTGTGCCGCTTTGACACAGGAACGCATTTCAAAGCTTCCAGTGAAAGCGCCAAAGAAACCCCGCCGGGTGGAGGAACGCACGGTATGGCTGATTTTCCGGGGAAACAGCGTGGTCCTGCGCCGCCGCCCTGGAAGGGGGCTGCTGGCGGGGTTGTGGGAGTTCCCCAATGAGAGGGGAGACGGTCCTCTTCCTCCGGAATGGGGTGTAAAAGCATTATCCGATGAGTACGCCGGACAGGCAAAACACATCTTTACCCACATTGAATGGCATATGACCCTGCGGGAAGTAAGCGCGGACGCGGACGCTCTGCCGTCCGGGTGGGTGTGGGCAGACCGAGAGGAATTGGAGCAGAAATACGCCGTCCCCAACGCCTTTGAGTGGGCGCTGAGGCTGGCGGAAGAGAGATTGAACGGAGGAGAATAGATGGCAAAGCTGTATTTCCGCTACGGCGTGATGGGGTCCAGCAAGTCCGCCAACGCGCTGATGGTGCGCTACAACTACGAGGAGCGGGGGCAGAAGGCTCTGATGGTGAAGCCCGCTCTGGACCAGCGGGAGGGGGAAAGCGTGGTGAACTCCCGCATTGGGCTGAATTACGTCTGTATCTGGTTTGAGGACTTGATGAAAATGTCTGAGGGAGACATTAAAGACTATCAGTGTGTCATCGTGGATGAGGCCCAGTTCCTGAATCATGCCCAAGTGGACTACCTGACGGAGATCGTGGACGACATGAATGTACCGGTGATCTGCTACGGTCTGCGGGCGGATTTCAGCGGCCATCTGTTCCCCGGCTCCGAGGCCCTGCTGGCCTGCGCGGACATCATCGAGGAGGTCAAAACCATCTGCTGGTGCGGCAAAAAGGCCATCTGCAACGCCCGGTTCGACAAAAACGGCGTGGTGCTCAAGGAGGGCGAACAGGTGGTGCTGGGGGCCAACGACTGCTACATCGGGCTGTGCCGGAAGCACTGGAAAGCGGGGGACCTGGGGCCGGACGGGCCGGTGAAGCAATGATTTGCAATCTCTGCCCCCGAAAATGCGGGGCATTGCGGGATGAGACGCATGGCGAGGGCTTCTGTCAAATGCCAGCCCTGCCCGTATGCGCCCGGGCCGCCCTCCACCTCTGGGAGGAGCCCTGTCTGTCCGGCAAAACCGGGGCGGGGACGGTGTTCTTCTCCGGCTGTACCCTGGGCTGTGTGTTCTGCCAGAACCGCTCCATCAGCCGGGAGAACTTCGGGAAAACGCTTACGGAGGACGAACTGTACGCCGCTTTTCAGCGCCTGGCCGGCCAGGGCGCGGCGTGTATCGAGCTGGTCACGCCCACTCAGTTCACCCATGTGCTTTCAAAAGTGCTGGAGCGCCCTGTCCCCAACAGTCTGCCCGTGGTGTGGAACAGCGGCGGGTATGAGCGCCCAGAGGTCCTGCGCCCGTTGGAGGGCAAGGTGGACGTGTACCTGCCTGACTTGAAGTACGTCACACCGTCCCTTGCCGCTAAGTATTCGGGCGCGGAGGACTACCCGGAGGCGGCAAAAGCGGCCATCCTGGAGATGTACCGTCAGCGGGGGCCGGCGCGTTTGGAGGACGGCCTGCTGAAAAGCGGCGTACTCATCCGGCACCTGATTCTGCCGGGGCAGGTGAGCGAGGCCAAACGGGTGATGGACTGGGTGGCGGACACCTTCGCGCCTGGAACGGTGCTGTTCTCCCTCATGGCCCAATATACCCCTGTGGGAGAGCTGGACGGCTTTCCGGAGCTCCAGCGCCCGCTGAGAGGGTCGGAGCTGCGGGCGGCCAAAGCTTATATGGAAAATTTGGGCTTAGCGGGCTATGTCCAGGAGCTGGAATCCTGCGGGGAGGGATTTATCCCCGCGTTTGATCTGACAGGATTATAGTGGAGTAAATTCAAGGGAATGATCTGCCTCCATCAAATGAACAGCAGGTTGGGATAAACGCTCCCGCCGTGGCCTGGACCGGCGTTTGGGTCTTGAGAAAACCGTCACGCCCACCTCACTTGAACACGGCCCCTTCCAGCTCCAGCTTCTGGCCGCAGCGGTTGTCGATGTCCTGGCTGTTGCCCTCGAACTGGCTGCCGGAGAAGTCCAGCGGGGTGCCGTTGGGGACCTGCTCCAGCAGCACAGCGGTGCCGTTGTTGACAAAGCGGTCGTCCAGGAACCGGGGGTCGGAAGGGCTGCCGTGTTCAGCGTTGAAGTGAAAGCCCACGCCGTTGTCCTCGAAAGTGGATTCGTGGGCAACGACCCAGGAATTGGTATGGGCCAGCACGCCTGTATCCCATCCGGCGAAGCGGCAGTCCGTCAGGTACACCCGGGCGGAGGCGGACAGGCCAGTGCCGCTTCCCCGGCCCACAAAGTCGATATCCTCAAAGAACCAGACAACGCCTGACTTCGTGTCCACCTGGACCGTATCGGTGAAGGTGGTGCGGTGCCCCGACTCGTCCCTGCTGCCGGTGAGATTGACAGGCCGTCCGTCCAGGACTAGCTTTTCCGTATAGGTCACAGGCGGGAGGTGGATGCTCACCTGATCCTTTTGATCCACAGTCTCCTCAATATGCTTTAGCAGGGCCTCCAGGTCCTGAACGGTGTCCATGGGCGCGTCCTCAGCAGTATAGTCATGGGTCGCGTAAATCTCCACCAGCTGCGTCTGATGGAGCCGGATGACGTCGCCGTTCTTCATATGCAGTGAGATGGTCAGCTCCGCCGTATACTCGCCGATGGCGGTGGCGATATAGTTGACATAGACGATGGCGGCGGTATTGGGGACATAGTCCGTGTCGCGCACAGGCTGGGCGCAGGTCATTTGAAGCTCCTCATCCAGTCCGGTGACCTCGGCGGTCATATGGTCCACCAGCTCCAGGAATTCCTCATCGGCATAGGTCTCGCTGTCCGCCAGATTGGCATAGAGCAGGGCGGGGTAGCGGTATATCTCATCTGTCGGCCCATCGGCATAGCGCTGGTGCGCGGGCTGAAAGGGATAGTCGGCCCAGGCGATGCACAGCTGGTATTTTGTCCCTTGGCTGGTGTAGATCACCTCGGCATTGCCGTTGTCATAGACCTTAGGGCGGCTGCGGACCCCAAAAGTCAGGAGCGCAAGCGCCGCGGTGGCAACAAGGACAATGAGGGCGCTGTACAGCGCCCTCCCCGGCATATGCCGGGGAGGCTGAATCTCTTTCCGCTCATTGACAGCCTGGGCGCAGTAGGGACAGAAAGACGCCTCCTCCTGGAGAGAGGCGCCGCAGTGTGGGCAGGACTTCATGTCAAACAACCTCCATCAAATGTAAAACATCTTTATACCGCTTCTGAGGGTTGACCTGGGTACAGCGCTGGACCACCCGGCCCATATGCCCCTCCGCCAGCTTTTTGGATGGGTGCTCCCCGGTGAGCATCACGTTGATGAGCACCCCCAGGGAATAGATGTCCGTCCGTACGTCGGACTGGGACAGGCCGTACTGCTCCGGGGCGGCGAAACCGGTGGTGCCCAGCACCTGGGTATCCGCCTCCGCGCCGGGCTTGTGGAGCCGGGCGGCGTCGAAGTCGATGAGCACCGCGTCCTTCCCTCGGAGGATGACGTTTTCCGGCTTGATGTCCCGGTGGACCGCCGCCATGGAGTGAAGCACCCACAGCGCCCCGCACAGCTGCTTGACGATCTCCCGGGTCTCCTTTGGGGTGAACAGCGCCCCCTCCAGCAGGAAGCCCAGGTTGTCCCCCTCGATGAATTCCTCCACCACCAGGTTCTCCCCGTCCTTCTCCGCCGCCTCCAGGATGAGGGGCAGATTAGGGCAGGAGAGGCCCAGCAGTTTTTGGTAGACCTCCCCGTTGCCGGTAAACTTACGGAAGATGAACCGTTTTCCCGAATTTTTATGCCGCATTAGGCGGACGCTGCTCCGGGGGGTCTCCTTCAACAGACGGACCGGTTCGTATTCCTCCCGAAGGACGTTTTCCAGCCAAGTATACAATCTCGTCACCCCACGCCAAGCAAAAAAATTTGCCGCCCTATGCAGCCAGCATATTGTATTAGCTCCTATACGGTATTAAACTGATAATACTACATATTCCACAAAAAGTAAAGAGGGGGCGGGGACATGGAGAGAAAGACCACTGACGATCTGTGCCAGGAGCTGATGGATCAGCCCAACATCGGGACCTATCTCAGCGACAACCAGTCCTGTTTCATAGAGGCGGGGATTTTAGACCTGCTGGAGTCCCTGCGTGTGCGCTGCGGACTGCCCAAAGCGGAGATTGCCCGCAGGTCAGGCATGAGCGAGGTATATCTTCACCAGGTGTTTTCCGGGCGGCGCAACCCGTCCCGGGACCGGCTGCTGGCCCTGTGCGTGGGGATGGGCGCGTCCCTGGAGGAGGCCGACCAGCTGCTCAAACAGGCGGGCTGCGCCCGGCTCTACCCCCGGCTGCGGCGGGACGCCATCATCAGCCACGGGCTGATCCACCACCATCCCCTCAGGGAGATCAACGAGACCCTGTTTGCGGAAAACGAAAAGACGCTTTCCTGACCGTTTTGGCAATAAAAACGGCAAACCCTATGCAGCCAGGTAATTGGTTTCTCCTTCCAGAGATGCTACACTGAAGGATACAGATATGCCGGGTCCCGGTTACGCTGGGGCCCGGC
This sequence comes from uncultured Oscillospiraceae bacterium, assembly GCA_949935795.1. Classification (GTDB taxonomy): domain Bacteria; phylum Bacillota; class Clostridia; order Oscillospirales; family Oscillospiraceae; genus Enterenecus. The sequence continues at coordinate 112,186 of CATLFX010000001.1, read as the reverse complement.
AAAAATTTTGGAGGAGGTAATTTTGATGAAAGTGAAAAAGTTTTTGTGCCTGATGCTGGCCGGGGTGTTGTCCCTGTCCCTGGCCGCCTGCGGCGCGGGCACGCCCAAGGTGGACTATGATACGGAGTTCGACGCCCTGATGGAGCGCATCGAGGACCTGGGCGAGAAGGCGGACTTCGTGTCCACCGTGAACATTGTGATCTGGCAGGAGACTGGGCCGGAGGACGTGGCTTCCGCCCTGGCCACCCTTCTGACCGTTGAAAACGCCGACGACCTGAAGCCGCATACCTATGACATCAAGCAGGCCTTCGACACCTCCAGCGAGCTGGAGTGCGTCCAATATGCCAAACGATATCAGGAAGAGTACAAGGCCCTGGCCGCTGAGCTGGACACGCTAAAGGACGACATCAAGGCCCTGAAGGACGCCTGCGGAGACGACCATGACGACGGCATCGACGCCCTCCAAAAGTATTTCACCAAGCTCCAGGCTTACGCCGAGTTTGCCACCAATCCCAGCGGCAACCTGATGAACTACCGCTCCAACCACGAGGACTTCGAGAACGACATGGCGGAGCTGAAGTCCGCCGCCGAGTTTGACAAGTGACGGTTTAAGAGAGAAAGGTGAATGAGATGAAAAATTTCTTTGATAAAATGTACTCCAATGTGGGCGGCAAGCTTCGGACCCTGGCCAAGATCTGCGGCGTCATCGGCATTGTCTGCGCCGCGGTCTGTTTGCTGGTGGAACTGATAACCATGTTTGATGAGTTCAACGGCATTGTGGCCGTGAGCGGCCTTGTGCTGGGCCTGCTGTGCGTGGTCTCCTCCTGGCCGCTGTACGCCTTCGGCCAGCTGGTGGATGACGTTCACGCCATCCGTGGCGGCGGCGCGGGGAAAGCCCCCGTCAGCGACGAGCTCCCTGACCTGTAAAGGAGCGCGGCCATGAGCGAGAGATTTTCCAAGCTGTTCGCCCTGCCGGAAAACCTGTACTGCGCGGGCGCGCCGGTGATGATCGCCGCCGGAGCCATCCAGAAGGACAACGAGACGGGCCGGATCTTTGGACAGCTCAAGCTGAGGAACATCCAGGACAAGGGGATCAAGGCGGTGAAGGTGTCCCTCTCCCCCTTTGACACGGCGGGGAAGCCTCTGGGCGGCCCCATCGAGCACCAATATTTGGACCTGTCCGCCCCCCGGGACGGGGAATTTGGAACAAAGTCCGCCATCAAGCTGGCGGACACCGGCACCCGCTCCTTCACCGTGTCGGTGGCGGAGGTGGTGTTCGCCGACGGCTCGGTGTGGACGGGCGCAGACGGGGCCTGGGAGCCCCTGACCCCACCCGCAACCCTGGAAGAGGTCCTGGAGGACGGGGAGCTGGTCAAGCAGTACCGGCTGAAATACGGCCAGGACTGCAAATACCAGACCAAACGCGAACGGGACCTGTGGCTGTGCGCCTGCGGCGCGGTGAACCGGGAGGGTGAGCGGCTGTGCCACCGCTGCGGCAAGGACCCGGCCATATTGAGCGGCGCGGACCTGTCGGCGCTGAAAGAGGAGCGGGACCAACGGCTGGCGGAGGAGTCCAAACGGGCCGCCGAGGCCAAAGCCGCGGCGGAGGTCCAGGCGAAAAAGGTCAAAAAGATTGCGATGATCGCCGCGCCCATCCTGGTGGTGCTCATCGCCGCCGGGATGTTCCTCTCCGACTACACGAAGAAAAACGACGCCTACAACGCCGCTGCGGCCCTGCTGGAGGAGCGCAAATTTGACGACGCCATGGACGCCTTCGGCGAGCTGGACGGCTTCAAGGACAGCCGCGAGCAGGCGTACCAGAACGCAGCCTATCAAAAGGCGCTGTACCTCATGGAGTGCGGGGCAAAGGGCGACGAGGCGGGGCTGAGGCTGAGTACCCGCACCGAGCCCGAGCCCAGGCTCGAGGAGGACGGTGACAAGAACAAGCCCGCCGCAGACGCCCCTGCCCAGGCGGGCGCCACCGCGGGTGGTGAGAGCAGCTCCGGCAGCGCTGTGAACTCCACGGCAGTGCGGTGCTACCGCAAAGCGGCGGGCATCCTGGAGCAGCTGGATGATTACAAGGACAGCGCCCAGAAGCTCCAGGAGGCCAACGCGGCCATCGACGCGGCCATCCTGGAGGGGGACTATCAGGACGCCATCGCTCTGCTGGAGGATCAGGAGGACCATCCGGCGGCCCGGGAGGCTTTTGAGGCTCTGGGGGATTACAAGGATTCCAAAACATACTTTGAGGGGTTCCGCTGGCTGCGGGTATCCCTGGTGGGGGAAAAGGGTGAAACCCCCATTTTCTACGATGAGAACGGAGAGAGGCTGCCCGGCGAGGACGAAATCCCCACCGTATCGGTGTTCAGCGCGGACAAGCGGACCGAAACCATCAAAGCCGCCGACACCGGCGAAGTGCTCTGTGTGCAGGAGTATGACCAGTATGGGAATATCACCAGGCGTCAAAACACCGGCAGCTCAGAGGTATCCACGTTTGCCTATGAGCTGGATGGAAATGGAAGGCCAATCCAGCGCACAGAGACCTGTACCCATTATTACAATTCTGGAAAAAGCAGCATTTCCTATATCACGAATAATGCCTATGAGTACAACAGCGAGGGGCAGATCTCCAGGCTGACCGAGACAAAGACCTACAATTTTGATCTGAACAAAGGAAAATCGCCAACCCACGTTTATATCTATACCTATACCCGCGATGACCGGGGCGATGTCTCCAGCTATACGATCGACGCCACGCACTATTCCTACAGCTACAGAGACACTGTCAAGACAACGCATTCTGAGTATAGCTATCAGTACGACTGGGTGTACGCGCCCGGACTGGAGCAGTAACGCATCAAAGGCGGGGGTTTCTGCCGGAAAGGAAAACAGCATGAAACTTTACTCAAATGTCGGTTTTAAAATATGCATAGCAGCAATGTCTATCGAGGTCTTTCGATCTTTCGCGCTTCAATAGTAAATCAACAGGCGGCTCAAAACCGCCCGTTAAAGGTTGACAACAGACGGGGAATACGGTATGATAAAGGGTGCAAAAGAACGTCCAAGGAGACAGAGAGATGAAAAAGCCCTTTCTCACCCTGGCCCAGGCCAAGGAGATCATAAAGACCTATCCAACCCCGTTCCACATCTATGACGAGCGGGGCGTCCGGGAAAACGCCCGTGCGCTGAAGGCCGCCTTTGCCTGGAATCCGGGTTTCAAGGAATATTTTGCCGTCAAGGCCACTCCCACCCCCGGCATCCTCAAGCTGTTGCGGGAGGAAGGATGCGGCGTGGACTGCTCGTCCCTCACTGAGCTGATGATGGCGGAGAGGTGCGGGTTTTCCGGCAGTGAGATCATGTTCTCCTCCAACGAGACCCCGTCGGAGGAGTTTGAACTGGCGGCTAGACTGGGGGCCAACATCAATTTGGACGACCTGACCCATGTGGAGTTCCTTTATAACACCCTGGGCCGTGTGCCGGAAACGGTGTGCTGCCGCTTCAATCCCGGTGGGGTGTTCACCCTGGGGGAGAGCAAGGAAGGCTTCCAGGTCATGGACAACCCGGGGGAGGCCAAATACGGCATGACCCGGCCTCAGCTGGTTCAGGCGTTCAGCCGCTTGAAGGAACTGGGGGCGAAGCAGTTCGGCATCCACGCATTTCTGGCCTCTAATACTATTTCAAACGAGTATTACCCCGCCTTGGCCCGACTGCTGTTCCAGACTGCTGCCGATGTGGCCCGCGAGACGGGGTGCCATGTGGCGTTTATCAACCTGTCCGGCGGTGTAGGTGTGCCCTACCGGCCGGAGCAGCCCCCCAACGACATTGCAGTCATTGGCGAGGGTGTGCGCAGGGCTTATGAGGAAATTTTGGCCCCTGCCGGGATGGGGGACGTGGCCATTTTTACCGAGCTGGGGCGGTTCATGCTGGCCCCCTTCGGGCATTTGGTGACCACCGCCATCCACGAGAAGCACATCTATAAAGAGTATATTGGAGTGGACGCCTGCGCGGCTAACCTGATGCGGCCTGCGGTCTACGGGGCCTATCACCACATCACGGTGCTGGGCAAGGAGGACGCGCCCCGTGACCATGTGTATGACGTGGTGGGGTCTTTGTGTGAGAACAGCGACAAATTCGCCATTGACCGGACACTGCCGGAGATCGAGATCGGCGACGTCCTGACCATCCACGATACCGGGGCTCACGGGTTCTCCATGGGATACAATTACAACGGTAAGCTGCGCTCGGCGGAGCTGCTGTTGAAAGAGGACGGCTCAGTGGAGCTGATGCGGCGGGCGGAGACGCCGGACGACTATTTTTCCACACTGGTGTGGTGAGTGAAGTGATGTAAAAACGGCGGCGGGCCGGTCCCGCCGTCCATATGCGCCTGTGATGGAATTGGTAGACATGCGAGATTTAGGTTCTCGTGCGGTAACGCGTGTGGGTTCGAGTCCCTTCAGGCGCACCAAACCCCTATAATCCGAACCTTTTTCCGATAGGAGATGGGTTCGGATTATTGGTTTTCTTTGACCGATACGAGAGTACCCACTCCCGAAACGGGGTGGAGCGAAAACCGACTTCCAAACCGAGGGGACCTCGAAAAAAGAAATAGACAGGAACAGGGCGGGCGCATCGTGTGACGATCGCGTCCGCCCTGATTGTTTATTCTTTTTGTTCGGCCTGCCGCTGCTTTTTCCATTCTTCAAATTCCCGCTGCCCCTCTATGCTCTCGTAGAAAGCGAGAATATCGGGCAGGATACAGCGGGCGATGGCCTCAATCTGATGCTGGGGAATGTCGGTGCGATTGATTAGCTTCTTCCGTCTGCTCAAGTGTTGCCTCCATTTCTTCCATATTCAATTTTCAAGGTGCAAGTGTGGTGTACCGCTGGTAGTCTTTTGGATGGCGCTGCCCCCTTTGCTGTTCCTTCAACGCCTGTCGTATCTCCGGCGGTATGCTGTTCACAAACCGCCGAAGCCGCTCGTTTTCCTTTTTGAGCGTCAAAACTTCCATCTGCTTCTGTATGCACTTTTCGTCCCTGACCTTCTCTTTCAGCCCGGCATTCTCCTGGGTCAGATAGTCAATGGTGGCCTGATCTGATTTGAAGCAGCAGCTTGACCTTGACGTTGATATTTCAGAGAAAATCAAGCCCCACCAATGGGAAAGGCTCCCTTGGCGATGGGTAGTAGAGCGCACCCTCTCATGGCTAAATCATTCCAGACGGCTCAGCATAGATGATGAGATTTCCGTTTCTTCCGCTGAGGCCATGGTCAAAATCTCTCATTTTCACACTTTGCTCAAGCGCTTATGAATACAAGTCCTTAATATCCAGGATCTTGCCCGTCTTGGGACCCTGCTGTATCTGGCGATCACATTCTGTCTGCCAGCCAGGCGTAAAACGTCCCGCCGGGATAAGTGGTCGGATTTGGGAGACAACCGGCATTTTCTTCCCGCCGCAGACATGCTATAATTGGGATATCATCCGCACACCGTGCGCCGCTCAGGAGGAGGGGACCATATGAAGGCTTCTTCGTTTTTATACTTTGCCCGCTTTGGCCTGCGCACCATTCTGCTGCGGAAGCAGGACCCCATCCTGGGCACCATCATCCTGACGGACAAGTGCAATCTTCACTGCAAGCACTGCTCCGTCAACAACATTACGGCGGTGGTCTACCCCTACCGGCAAATTCAGTCGGAAATGCGGCAGCTCTATGAGATGGGGGTCCGCATTCTGTTTTTCTGCGGCGGGGAAACCTTTCTGTGGGAGGACAGCGGCAAAACCCTGCGGGATCTGGTGGCGGAGGCCAAGGGGATAGGTTTTTTGATCGTCAACGTGGTCACCAACGGCACCTTTCCCCTGGACCTGCCCGAGGCGGACCTGATCCTGCTGAGCCTGGACGGGGACCGGGAACGGCACAACGCCATCCGGGGGGGCACCTATGACCTCATTTTTGAAAACATCCGCCGGGCCCCGGCGGACAACATCTGCTTCTACATGGCGGTGAATCAGATCAATAAGGGGGCCATCCGGGAGGTCTGCCGCGCCGCACGGGATACCGCGCACGTCCGGGCGGTGTCCTTCAACTTCCACACCCCCTACCCCGACACCCAGGCGCTGGCCCTGCCCCGGGAGGAAAAAGCGGCCTGCTGTCAAGTCATCTCCGAGATGATGGACCAGGGCGCTCCGGTGTTCAACCTGAAAAGCGCCTTCCCCTACCTCATTCAAAACAGCTTTCCCACCCCCTGCCGCCAGTGCGTGGTGATGGAGAACGGGGTGCTCAGCACCTGCGGACGGTGTATTCGGATTCCTGGGCTGTGTGAGCGGTGCGGCTACTTTTTCGTGGCGGAGTACACCCTGCTGTTCCGGGGGAACCTGCGGGTAATCGCGGAGATGCTGAGGACCTACCTCAAATACATTTAGGATTGGAAGCGCCATGAGTATCATCACTGATTTGACCCGGATGTGGCTGACCCGCTCGATAAAGCCCTTCACCTTCCGAAACGAATACGACCAGGTCCTGCCCTTTGAGGACTGCCCGGACCTGGGGCTATATGTCCACATCCCCTTCTGCCGGACGCTGTGCGGCTTCTGCCCCTACTGCAAGGAGGTCTACGACCCGGAGCGGATGGACCGCTACCTGGACGCTCTGATCCGGGAAATCCACCTGGTGGGTGGGCAGTATCCGGGGAAAAAGCGGGCCACCAGCCTGTATTTCGGCGGAGGCACCCCCGCCCTGGCCGCAGGCAGGCTGAAGGAAGTCCTAGACGCTCTGAACCAGCACTTCGCCATTACCCAGGGAATCGGCGTGGAACTCCACCCGGACGACGTGACCGTTCCCATATTGAGCACCCTCCGGGATGCCGGGGTCACCAAGCTCAGCATTGGTGTGCAGTCCTTCCAGGAGAAGTACCAGCGCCTCCTGGGCCGGGCCCCGGTGGACCGGCGGGCCATGTCTCAGGCGCTGGCCCAGGTCCCCTTTGAGACGGTGTCCATGGACCTTATTTTTGCCCTGCCCGGCCAGACCCTTGAAGACCTCCGGGCGGATGTGGACGCCGCCTTTCAAACCGGCGGAAACCATATGGCCATCTATCCCTTCATCGACTTCACCTTCACCTCCAGCGGGATCCCTCCCATGGGCAAGGGAGCAAAGCGGGCCCTGCTGGACCAGATCACCCGGTACTGCCTGGAAAAAGGATATGTCCGAACCTCCATCTGGACCTTTTCCAGCGGAAATACAAGCTACTCCTCCATGACCCGGGATAACTTCCTGGGCTTTGGCTGTTCCGCCGCCACCCTTCTGGCCCGCCAGTTCAAAATCAACACCTTTTCTGTGGACCAGTACCGCGGGCGGCTGGACGGCGGGGCCCTCCCCACCGCTTTGACCCTCCGCTTCACCCTCCGGCAGAGGATGGTCTACTACCTGTTCTGGGCCGCCTACAGCACCAGGGTGAACGCCCGGGCCTTTGAGGCATTTTTCGGCGTCCCCCTGAAAAAAATGTACGGTTTTGAGTTGTGGCTGGCCAAGCGCCTGGGCTTCGTCACCCAGCGGGACGGGGTGTATGAGATGACGCTGAAGGGCGCGTTCTACTACCACTACTACGAGAATTTCTACACCCTGTCCTACATCGACAGGATGTGGGGCCTGATGGGCAGGCAGGCGTTCCCGGACGGAATGGAGCTCTGACCCCCGCCAGGGCGGCGGGACTGTGCGCTCCGCGCCCTTTTCCGGGCTTGACATCTGCCGCCCAACGGCGTATAATGCGTTCCAGAAACAACCGAATACTTTGTCTTCAGGGTGGGGTGCAATTCCCCTACTGGCGGTATAGTCCGCGACCGGCTGCCTTCGGGCGGCCGCTGACCCGGTGAAACTCCGGGACCAACAGTACAGTCTGGATGGGAGAAGACGAGCGCGGCAAAGTCGCGCGCCTTTGGGCGTGCGCCTCTTTGTTGGCCGTTCACCTGGAAGAAGTCAAAGGATTCCAGGTGGTTTCGGGCCTTGCAGAGAGGCGCATTTTGTATTTGGAGGTTTTGTCTATGAACAAGCAAAAGCTTCGCCGCCTGACGATGGCGGCACTGTGCGGCGCGGTGGCCTTTGTGCTGATGTATTTCAGCTTCTCCGTGCCCGTCCTCTCCCCCTTCGCGGAGTTCGATCTGTCCGCCCTGCCCGAACTCATCGGCGGCTTCATCCTGGGACCGGCGGGGGCCATTGAGATCATCGTCGTCAAAATCGGCCTCAAGCTGCTCTTCAAGGGCAGCAGCTCCCTGTTCACCGGCGAGATTCTCAATTTGATTCTCAGCCTGGCCTATGTGATGCCCGCCCTGCTCTATTACCGCAGAAACCGCACCAAAAAGGGGGCCGTCACCGGCTTGGTCTTGGGCACGCTGATCTGCGTGGTGGTGGCCGTATTCGCCAACATCTATGTTACCTTCCCCATGTACATCACGCTCTACGGGATGAACTGGGACGGGATCATCGCCGCGTGTTCCGCCGTCAACCCCTGGATCACGAGCATTCCCACGATGGTGGCCTTCTCCGTCATCCCGTTCAACCTGCTGTCCCGGTCCATCACGTCCCTGCTCACGTTTTTACTTTATAAGAAACTCAGCGTCCCCATAAAAAGGCTGATTGAAGGACAAGGAGGAATTGAAAATGAAGTTCAGCATGGATAAAAGCCTGACCTTCCCGCAGGCTGTGGACCTCATGTTTGAAAAGCTGGGGGAATCCAAAATCATGGCCCTGGCCAGCTCGGTAAACGACTACGTGATGGTGCGCAACGTGAGCTGCCTGTTCTATGACAACAAGGTCTGGTTCAAGACGGACAAGAATTTCCGCAAGACCCAGCAGCTCTACCAGAACCCCCGGGTGGCCCTGTGCTGGAGCGGCGTCCAGATCGAGGGCGTGGCCGAAAACAAGGGCCTGGTGGTGGAGGAACCGGGCCGGAGGTTCGAGGGGCTCTACAAAAAGTACCTCTGGGGCAGCTATAACAAGTACTCCCACGAGGACACGGAGATCATCATTGAGGTCTCCCCAAAATTCGTGGAGATCTGGGACACCAGCGAGGACAATTACGCCTATCAGATCTTCATCGACTTTGACAAGGAGACCGTGGAGGTAAAACAGTACGACCAGCAGTGACGGCGGGGCCGCCCGCCGCCCAAGCTTTTCGCAAAAAACTTGAGGGAGCCTGTGATAATCGGGCTCCCTCAATCGTTTTATAGGCGTGATCACAAAGAAGCGCAGCGTGACAACTGCAAAGCGCTACGCAGTATGATACACGGCGGCGAAAGGAAGTGACCTGCGATGGATGCCGAAAAACTGGCGGATCTGTTCCGCAAATACGGCGACGACGTGTTCCGGCTGGCCTACAGCTATCTGGGAAACCGCGCCGATGGCGAGGACGTGTGCCAGAGCGTATTTCTCAAGCTGGCGGAGGGCAAGACCGTCCTCCTGCCGGGGCGGGAGAAAAGCTGGCTGCTCACCTGCGCCGCCAACCTGTGCAAAAGCCAGCTGAGGTCCTTCTGGCGGAGGAACGTGGGGGAGCTGGACGAGTCCCTCCCCTTCCGGGACCAATCCGACCGGGAACTGTGGGACGCGGTGATGGCCCTGCCTCCCAAATACCGGGCGGTGATCCACCTGTACTACTGGGAGGGCTACGGCCAGGGGGAGATCGGGGACATCCTGAAACTATCCCGTACGGCAGTCCAGACGCGCATGGCCCGGGCCCGGGACATGCTGAGAAAGGAGCTGAGCGACGATGAACAACTACTGGCGCATGATGGAACAGGTCACAATGAGTGACCGAAAAAAGGAGGAAATCATGGATATGTTGGAGAATCAGGGTACTCAGAAGCGGCGCAAGCCCTCTGTCAAGGCACTGGTGCTGGCGGCGGCGCTGGCGGTGGGGTGCGTGCTGTCCATCGCGGCGGGCCTGCCCGGTCAGGTGTACAATTTCTTCAGCGGCGGTTCGGTCAACATCATGCCCGCAGGCGCCGACGGGGCCATTGGCGGCGCGGAGGCAGTGTTTGGGAGCACAGAAGATAAGGCTCCCATCATTCTGGAAAATGGGAAGCTGTGGTTCGCCAACGGTGAAGAGCGCACCGACCTCACCGGCCTCATCGACGAGAACACGCCCTATATCTACGAGCACACCGACCCCGCCACTGGGAATAAGGGCTATGTTATCCTGGGTGGCACCGTGGACAATTTTGGTTGGGCTGAGTATTTCCAGGCAAATGACGGCTTCGGCTCCATCCAAGGATCCAACTATGCCGACAGCTACCTGACGATAGACGGAGTACGTCAGCCTTCCTACCAGCTCTCTCCGGAACTGGTAGAGAAGCTGAACAATGACCCCAGCTATGAGCTGAACACCGTCAACTATCCCTGGTTCGAGGCTGCAATGAAAGAACTTGACAACTGGTAATCCAAACCTGCAATCACAAAAGACCCCGCCCGGAGCAATGCTCCGGGCGGGGTTAAAAGTTCTTTTTCGGTTCCTTTTTCTTTCAAGAAAAAGGAACAATTTCAATGCCCTTATTCCTCTTTCGGTCCCTCGGGCTGTTCCGGCCCCCCCCCTTCCGGCGGCTTCTCCCCGTCCTCCGCCGGGGGCGGCATGGGGATGGGCTCATCCACGATATGGATGTGCCGGGCGGGGGGCTCCACGTCCTCGGGGAGCTTCCCGGCATGGGTGGAGGTATAGGCACCCTCCACCAGCGCAGGGTCCCGGCCCTCGATGATGGCGACCATCTCGCCGCCGGTGATGGTCTCCTTCTCCAGCAGGTAGGCCACCACCTTGTCCATGTCCTCCCGGTTGGCCTTGATGACCTCCACCGCGTCGGCGTAGCACACGTCCAGCACCGCCTTGACCGCCTTGTCCATGACGGCGGCGGTGTCCTGGGCACAGTCCAGGCCGTAGCCGCCGTCCAGGTACTGGTTGCGGACGGAGCCCAGGGCCATCATGCCGAACTCCTCGCTCATGCCGTACATGGCCACCATGTTCCGGGCGATGTTGGTGGCCTCCTGGATGTCCTGGGACGCGCCGTTGGTCATGGTGTTCATCACCACTTCCTCGGCGGCGCGGCCGCCCATGGAGACCGCAATCTTGGCCATCAGCTCTTCCTTGGTGCGCAGGTTGGTCTTGTCCTCCTCGGGCATCAGCAGGGTGTAGCCCAGGGAGCCCTCGGTGTGGGGCACGATGGTAATCTTCTGCACCGGCTCGGCGTTTTTCTGCTTGTAGGCCACCATGGCGTGGCCCACCTCGTGGTAGGCCACCAGCTTGCGCTCGAACTCGGTGAGGACGGAGTTTTTCTTCTCGCTGCCCGCGATGACGAACTCGAAGGAGGCCAGCAGGTCCTCCTGGGTGACCAGGCGGCGGCCCTTGCGGACGGCCCGCAGGGCGGCCTCGTTGACCAGATTGGCCAAATCCGCGCCCACGCAGCCCGCAGTGGCCAGGGCGATCTTGTTCAGGTCCACGTCCTCGGCCAGCTTGATCTTGCGGGTATGGACCTGGAGGGTGGCCAGCCGCCCCGCCAGGTTGGGCCGGTCGATGGTGATGCGCCGGTCGAACCGCCCCGGACGCAGCAGGGCCTTGTCCAGCACCTCGGGCCGGTTGGTGGCCCCCAGCACGATGACGCCCTTGCCGGGGTCGAAGCCGTCCAGCTCGGCCAGCAGCTGGTTCAGGGTCTGCTCCCGCTCGTCGTTGCCGCCCATGCGGTTGTCGCGGGACTTGCCGATGGTGTCGATCTCGTCGATGAAGATGATGCAGGGGGCCATTTTGCTGGCCTCCTTGAACAGGTCCCGGACGCGGGACGCGCCCACGCCCACGAACATCTCCACGAAGTCGGAGCCGGAGATGGAGAAGAAGGGGACGTTGGCCTCACCGGCCACGGCCTTGGCCAGCAGGGTTTTGCCGGTGCCCGGCGGGCCCACCAGCAGCGCGCCCTTAGGCAGCTTGGCCCCGATCTCGGTGTACTTGCCGGGGTTGTGGAGGAAGTCGATGATCTCCTCCAGGCTCTCCTTGGCCTCGTCCTGGCCCGCCACGTCGTTGAAGGTGACCCCGGTCTTTTTCTCCACGTACACCTTGGCGTTGGCCTTGCCCACGCCGCCGATGCCGCCGAAGCCGCCGCCCGACCCCATCTTCTTGAACATGTAGCGGTACACCAGCATGAGCCCCGCCACCATCAGCAGGATGGGCACCACCGTGCCCGCCACCATGCTGACCATCTGCTGCTCCTGAGTCACAGCGTCCCGGCGGAAGGTCTCCACGTTGTTTTCCCGCAGCCACTGCACCAGGTTCGGGTCGTTGACCGGCCCCACCTGGAACTTGACGGCGGTGCTGGCGGCGTTTTCCAGGTCCTGGCGGTTGAACTGGTTGAACAGCCCCCCCAGCGTCCCGGAACCGTAGGCGTTTTCCATCTGGTCCAGCAGCTCCTGGAGGGGGGCAGAGTCCTCCTTCAGCGTAAACGTGTACACAGTGCTGTCCAGCTGGACCTCCGCCACATAGCCCGCCTCCACCCACTCCATGAAGGTGGAGTAGGGCACCTCGTGCACCGAGGATTTCTCCACCATGCCGATGCAGCTCTGGAGCAGGAACACCAGCATCACCGCCCACAGGACGATGCTGAAAAAGCCCAGCGGACTTCGTTTTTTGTCGTCGCCGCCGCTGGGGTCTTCCCGGCGGTTGGGATCGTTGGGTTTCATTGGGCCCGCCATAGGCATGACCTCCTTTTCACAGCCGGACAGGTCATCCGGCTTTGTGTTTTTCTTTTATTTTAGGGTGTGCTGTCTGGCAGTATAACACACCTTGGCGATAAAAACAAGAAATGTTATTGACTGGGCTGTAAACTTTCTATGACGAAAAATAGGGGGAAAAAGATGGGCGCTCCCCCTTTCGCCCCGGCGCTGATTATGATATACTACATGATTATAGCCAAAACAGCCTGTAGGCAAAAGGAGTTTTTCCCATGCGTGAGCATAAAAATCAGCGCGGTCCCCTGGAGGCGGACGCCGACGGCCTCATCGAGGGGCGCAACGCGGTGATCGAGGCCCTCCGGGCCGGGACCGCCATCGACAAAATTTACATCGCCCGGGGGGAGACCGACGCCACCCTGGGCCACATCGCCTCTACCGCCCGGAACAAGGGCGTTGTGGTGACGGAGGCGGACCGGCGGAAGCTGGACGGCATGAGCCGCACCAAGAGCCACCAGGGCGTCATCGCCGTGGCCGCCGTCCGGGAGTACGCCAGCGTGGACGACATTCTGAACGCCGCCCGGGAAAAGGGGGAGCCCCCCCTGATCGTGGTGTGCGACGAACTCAGCGACCCCCACAACCTGGGGGCGGTGATCCGCACGGCGGAGTGCGCCGGGGCCCACGGGGTTATCATCCCCAAGCGGCGGTCGGCGGGGCTCACCGCCATCGTGGCCAAGACCAGCGCCGGGGCGGTGAGCTATCTGTCCGTGGCCCGGGTGCCCAACCTGACCGCGCTCCTCAAGGAGCTGAAGGAGGCGGGGCTGTGGGTGTTCGGGGCCGACGCCGCCGGGGGGACAAGCCTGTACGAGGCCGACTTGAAGGGCCCGGCCGCCATCGTCATCGGCAGCGAGGGAGACGGCATGAGCCGCCTGGTCCGGGAACAGTGCGACTTTCTGGTGTCCATCCCCATGAAGGGGCGGCTCAACTCCCTCAACGCCTCCGCCGCGGCGGCCATTGTACTATATGAAGCTGTGAGACAGCGCCGATAAGGAGAATATCCATGTCCGATGAGACGAAAAAACAGGGCGGGCCGGAGTACACCGTAGACGAAATTTTGGCGGAGTACGGCTCCAAGGGCCAACAGGCCCCAAAGCCCAAGCGGCCTCAGAAGGTGGTGGATTTCCCCACCGGGGAGGTCCCGCCCCTGCCCCCGGAGGAGGCTTCCCCTGGCAGGGCGGCGAAAAAGCCCGCCCCAAAGCCCAAAGGGGACCAGCCCATTCCGGAGATCGTGCCGGAGAACGTGGGGCGGACCATCGGGGCCCATCTTCACACCCTGCTGCGCCGGGCGGACCACTTTGCCGACCACATGTACGACCAGGCCGAACCCGACCCGGAGGCCCTCCGGGCGGAGAAATACACCCCCGGCGTGGACCAGGAGGAACTGCCCGACGAGGACAAAGTCCCGCCCCGCCGCCCCAAGCTGCGGCTGATTAAGCCCAAAGAGCTCCCTCCCGACGTTCCCCCCGCCAAGCTGGCGGCCCAATACGGAAAAGGGTTGAAGGGCCAGGGCGTCCGGACAAAATTCGCCCTGGTCTCCGCTCTGGCGGCAGTGGTGTGCTCCCTGGAACTGCCTTTCCTGCCCTGGAACACCCTGGCCGGGGCGCTCCAGGGCATGGAGGTGTTCCAGCTGCGCTGTCTGCTTCTCACCGCCCTGCTGGCGGTGACCGGCCTGCTGTGCTATGAGATCATCGCCGCCGGGGCAAAGCAGTTCTTCACCCTCCGCCCCAGGGCGGAGAGTGTGCTGCTGTTCGCCTGGCTGTTCACCCTGGCCGACGGCCTCACCGCCTTTCGGATGGAGGGCCGGACACAGTCCCCGCCCTTCTCCGCCATCGCCGCCCTGGGGCTGGCCTTCGCCCTGCGGGGAGAGCACGCCCGCCGGCAGGCGGACCGGCTGTCCGCCAAGACCGCCTCCCAGAGCCGCACCCCCTATGTGGTGTCCCTGGACGACGCCCTGTGGTCCAACAAGCCCACCTACACCAAGGTCTCCGGGTCCAGCCTGGGCTTTGGGAGCAGGCTCCAGATGGAGGACGGGGGCCACGCCGCTTACCGTCTCGCCGCTCCCCTGCTGCTGCTGGGGGCCCTGCTGTGCGCCATCATGGCCTCGGCGGGCCAGGGGGAGGCCGGACGCCTGCTGTGGGCGGCCTCCGCCTGCTTCACAGCCGCCGCCTCCTGGCCCGCCCTGCTGGCCTTCGGCCTGCCCTACCGGCAGCTGGCCCAGCGGCTGAGCAAGGTGGGCGCGGCCCTGGCGGGCTGGGCGGGCGCCGCCCGGTGCCGCCCCGGCGGCGTCATCGTCAGCGATCTGGACCTGTTCCCCACCGGATCGGTGTACGTGGCCCAGGTGAAGGTGTTCGGCGGCGCGGCCACCGAAAAGGTGGTGGGCTACACCGCCACCATGATGCGGGTGATGGACTGCGGCCTCACCCGCCCCTTCCACGACCTGCTGCGCACCAACGGGGCTCTCTACCGGGAGGTGTCCGGAATGGAGTGGCACGAGGGAGGGGTCTCCGGCATCATCCGAAACCAGGAGGTGCTGGTGGGCACCGCCGCCTACATGCACCTGATGGAGGTGCCCCTGCCTCCGGGACATAACATCAAAAACGCCATTTTCTGCGCCATCAACGGCCAGCTGTCCGGGCTGTTCCTGCTGAACTACGCCATGAGCGGGACGGTAAACCCCAGCCTGTCCGCCCTGATGAACGCCGGAGCCGCCCCGGTGCTGGCCACCCGGGACCCCAACCTGATCCCCGCCCTGCTGGAGCAGAAGTTCAAGCTCCCCGTGGACAAAATGGAGTTCCCCCCGGTGGGGCGGCGGCTGGAGCTGTCCAAGCCTGACCCGGAGGAGGTGGGCGACCTGGTGGCCCTGCTCAGCCGCGAGGGCCTGATCCCCTACTGCGACGCGGTGGTGGGCGGGCGGCGGCTCCGTCTGGCCACCCGCTGGGGGCTGGCTTTCGCCCTGGCCGGCTCGGTGATCGGCCTGTGCCTCACCTTCTACCTCACCTCGGTGGGGGCTTTCGCCTCGCTGACGGTTCCTAACTTCCTCATCTTTATGGCCGCCTGGCTGGTGCCCCAGTGGCTTATCGCCAACTGGGTAAATCAATATTGAAAGTTTTACAAAAGGAGCGGTCTATGAAGCGAATTGAAACGCAGGGAATTACCTACATCGAGCCGCTGGACGGCAGCCGCGGAGAATGGTATTGGGGAACGGACTACGCCAGCGGCGACCTGTACGAGGCGGAGGAGCTTTTCCGGGACGGACACCCGGTAAACCAGAACAAGCTTATTTTCGTCCACTACCCGGATGGAAGGGCCGTCCAGCCCATCGCCGCAAAGCAGGGGCAGTATTTCGGGCGTCCGATCTTCTATCAGGGCAAAATCACCATCCTGCTGGTGGATTTTCCCGCTGGAATTATCGGCATCACACAGTTTGACGACGCGCTGGGGCAAGTGTCCACGCTGGCGGAAATTCCCCTGTCAACCGTGGAGGACTGCTATAACCTGATGCTGAAAACCGAGCCGCTGATGCTGACCCGGGCGGGGATGGACAACAAATTTCAAATCATATGGCCGGAAAGCGCCGCATTTCAAACAGATGGGAGAGGCGCTTTTCTGTTCCGAAGCGGGGAAGATCTGTACTTTTCCTCCTGGGAGGAGGACCCGGAATATCGGGAGGAGACCATTGTGCGGAATATGCGTACAGGAGAAATCATTGACCGAATTCCGGGAGCCATGATGTTCATGCCGGACGGACAAAGGTGGGTCTTAACATGATAAAGCATCCCTGCCCCATGGGGCAGGGATGCTTTATATCCGTCTCAACGGCGGGCCGTCCAGGGAGACAACCCGGTCGCAGACCGCCAGCACCTGGGGCTGATGAGTGGCCAGTACCACGGGCACGTCCAGCTCCCGCAGGCGGTCCAAAATCCGGGCGGTACGCTCTGGGTCCACCCCGGCGAAGGGCTCGTCCATCAGGAACAGGTCCCCGCCCAGCGCCGCGCACCGGGCCATCGCCAGCCGCCGGGCCATGCCGCCGGACAGGGCGGCGGGGTAGGCGTTTTCCTCTCCCTCCAGCTCCGCGAAGGCCAGCCAGCGCCCCGCCTCCCCCCTGCGGAACCGGGGAAGCACATCTGTGATGTGCTGGGCCACCGTCCGCCAGGGCAGAAGCCGGTCCTCCTGAAACAAAAACGCCGTGCGGGCAGGGTCCACGCCGGATACACTGCCCTCCGACGGCCTGACCAGCCCCATCGCTACCCGCAGAAGGGTGGTCTTACCGCACCCCGACGGGCCGGACAGGGCGGTGAGCCCCTGAGCGGGAATTTCCAGACAAAAACGGTCCAGCACCAGCTTCTCTCCATAGCGGACCGTAATATTTTGAACTTTTATCACGATCTGTTTCCCCTCTCCAGGGCTGTCCGGAACAAGCCCTCCAGCGCCAGGGACAGAACCACGATGGTGAGGGTCCAGGCAAACAGGTCCGGGGTCTCCAGCCCAAGCTTGGCCTGCTGGATGCGGGAACCGATGGCCCGCGCTGGGGGGCAGAGCACTTCCGCCGCCACACCGGATTTCCAGGCCAGCCCGAAGGCCGTGAGCAGTCCGGCAGAAAAGTGGGGCCGCAGAGCGGGCAGACAGACCAGTCTCAGGGTTTTGAGTCGGGAAAAGCGGTAGACACGGGCAAATTCCAACCATTTTTCGTCCATGCCGTCCAGCCCCGCCGACAGGGCCCCCCATACCACCGGGAGGACCATCAGCCCGGCGATGACCCAGGGGATGGCGCTCCGGGCCACCCACAGGTATACCAGCAGAATGAAGGACACCACCGGCGTGGCCCGCACCACCCGGATGGCGGGAGAGATCAGCCGGTCTGCCCAGGGGAAAAAGTGGGTGGCAAAGGCTAAAGCCACCCCCGCCAGCGTCCCCCATAAGAGGCCCAGAAACACCCGGCACAGGGTGGCGCCCACCGACAGCCAGAAATCAGCGGTCCCGGCCAGGGCCAGCAGGCGCCCGCCCACCGCTAAGGGTCCGGGTAGGAGCAGGTCCTGTCCCACGGCCAACGCCGCCAGCGCCCACACCGACAGCCAAAACACCAGGGGAATGGCCAGTCTCATTATTTTTTTCAATCTCATTCTCCAATCAAACGCCATTGCTCCCCTGCCGGGTGCTGATGATCCACAAACCACTCTAAACACCAGCGAGCTAAAGTTCTTTTTTGGTTCCTTTTTCTTTCAAGAAAAAGGAATTTGATTCATCCTCATTCACTGCAGCCGGGCGGAAATCGACCACAGACCGCCCTGAACGTCAGCGAGCTAGAGTTCTTTTTCGGTTCCTTTTTCTTTCAAGAAAAAGGAATTTGATTCATCCTCATTCACTGTAGCCGGGCTGAAATCGACCGCAGACCACCCTAAACGTCAGCGAACCAGAGTTCTTTTTCGGTTCCTTTTTCTCTCAAGAAAAAGGAATTTGATTCATCCTCATTCACTGTAGCCGGGCTGAAATCGACCACAGACCGCCCTGAACGTCAGCGAACTAGAGTTCTTTTTCGGTTCCTTTTTCTTTCAAGAAAAAGGAACTACTCCGTCCAGTAAATTCCGTCGTCAGGCAGAGATCCGCCCACAGCGGCGGGGTCGATGGAATAGAGCACCGAGTAGTAATCGGAAATGGCCGCCACCATGTCCATACTGGACAGGAACGCCAGGTGGCATTGGGGGATGGCCTGCTTGGCAATGGGCGCGCTGGGGGTGATGCCCAGCCCCGCCACCAGCTCCGCCGCCTCATCTACATTGTTGTTCACAAAGTTAATGGACGCCTCATAGTCGGCCAGAAACCCGGCCACCAGCTCCGGATGAGCCTGGGCAAACTCGGTCCGGACCACCACGGCGGTCATAATGAGCTGGCTCCCGCTGCGCAGGCTGTCCCATGCCTCCGTCAGGTCAATGGCGGCGCGGACCCTGCCCTCGCTCTTCATGATGGCGGCAGTGGCGGCGGGAACGGGCAGCATGGCGCATTCAATTTCCCCGGAAATCAGCTTGGCGGAAATCTCGGAGGCGTCGGCAAAGACCACCTCCACGTCGTCCAGACCGTTTTCCCGCAATAAATAGCGCAGGACATACTCCGGGTTGGCCCCCTGGCCCGCGGCATAGACGGTTTTCCCCGCCAGGTCGGCCATGGAGTTGATCTCCGTTTTGCCGCCGCTCTCCAGAATGTGGAGCACACCCAAGGTGCCCACGGCGATGATCTGCACCCCGCCGTCCGTCTTGTTGTAGAGGTTCACCGCCACGTTGGAGGCCACGGTGGCGATATCGAACTCCGGGTCGGGGCCGGTGAGCCCCGCCACCAGCTCGCTGTTGTCGCTGGCGATGGTGTAGGCGTAGCCCGCGTGGTTGGCGGTGCTGTGGCTGTTCACGTTGTCCAGCAGCTTGGCCGCCCCCACCCCCGTGGGGCCGGACAGCACCGCCAGACGGATGTCAGGCTCCTCATCGTTGGCCAGGCCGGGGGTTCCAGTGGGCTGAGGGTTGGGCTCCTGGCTGGGAGCGGCAGAGGACTCTTGGGAAGGTTCGCCGGAGGGGTCCGCCGCTGCGGGCTTACAGGCGGCCAGGGTAAACAGCAGCGACAAGGCCAGCAGCAAAGCTGGAAATTTTACACGTCTCATGATATGGTTCCTTTCTTTAACGGGCCGGGCGGGTCTCCGCCCGCGGGGGCTGAATTTCTGCGGCTTCAATTTTAATCGTGAAAGTCTCCAATGTCAAGGGCTGGAAGAGAGCAATTTATTTACCATTTCTTAATCAATGCCCTCTTGTATTTTCCACCCCAGTCCGTTATACTAGGGAACGCTGAATAGTTGACATAATGCGGGGGCATTCGACAGATCCCCTGTGTGCGAAAGGATGCGTCTCATGAGCGGATCACCCAAGCGGGCGGCCAAGCGCCGCCCCTCCTCCCTCGTCCGGCTGGCCAAAGGCCTGTACATCACGCTGTTTATTCTGTCCCTGATCGTGGTGGCGGGCTATGCCGCCCTGAACATCTTCGCCCCCAAGCCCACGGTGGATGGACAGGTCACCATCCCGCCCAAGCCCTCCGGCCCCTCCGCGCCCCCGGCGGCGACGGACAGCCTGGGCGGCTCCTCCACCCCCGCCCCCGACCACCTGGTGCTCAACCGCCGGGAGGACGTGTTCACCTGCCTGCTGCTGGGGGTGGCCGACCAGGGCGGCACCGACACCATCATGCTGGGCGTGTTCGACACCAAGGCCAAGCAGGCCTCCCTCATCTCCATCCCCCGGGACACCGTGGTGTATCAAAACGGAAAGTACCGCAAGATCAACTCCACCTACGCCGGCGGCGAGGAGGCGGTGGCAGAGGCCGTCCACGACCTGCTGGGTATCCCGGTGGACTACTGGGTGTCGGTGAACCTGAAAGCATTTTCCGAAATCGTGAACCAGATCGGCGGGGTGTATTTCGATGTGCCGGTGGACATGGACTACGAGGACCCGTACCAGGACCTGTACATCCACATACCAGCGGGCTATCAGCTGCTGAACGGCAAGAAGGCCGAGGGCGTCATGCGCTGCCGCAGCTGCTACGCCAGCGCCGACATCGGCCGCACCGCCACCCAGCGGGCCTTCCTGGTGGCCCTGGCCAAGCAGACCATCACCCCGTCCAACGTGGGCAACGTCACCTCCCTCATCAACACCTTCAGCAAGTATGTCCGCTCCAACATGCCCCTGAACGACATGGTTTGGTTCGGCACACAGGCCATCGGCATGGACCTGGACACGGCGCTGAACACCAGCTCCCTGGAGGGAGAGTGGATCTCCCCCTACTGGCAGCTGGACGATGAGGCCGTGCTGGACCTGGTGAACAGCCTGGGTATCTACCAGGAGCAGGTCCCCGCCCGGGCCCTGCACATCGTGCACCCGTGACCTCCTCCTAACACATAAAAACAGCCGTGCGGCAAATCTGCCGCACGGCTGTTTTTTCATTGTAAACGCTTTTCTGCCTCAGGCCGCGGCGCTGCCGCCGGGCACCAGGCAGAGCACCAGGGTGAGCACCATAAACACGATGGCGATCCACTTGGTCATCTTAGCCAGCCGGGCGTCTGCGGTCTTGGCCTTATTCTTGGCCAGGAAGGTATCCGCGCCGCCGGCGATGGCGCCGGACAGGCCCGCGCTCTTGCCGGACTGGAGCATCACCACGGCGATGAGCACCAGGGACACGATGAAATAGATAACGGACAGGATAATCTGGGGAGTGGACATTTTGACTCAAATCCTTTCGGTGATAACATCATATCAGTGAGCTTGGCCCACACAGGTATCAAATATGATACCACATGCCAGCGGAGATTGCAAGGGCTTTTTTCGGCAAATCCCGGCGGGCTCAGCAGGGCTTCACGATCAGGTTCACCAGCCGCCCGGGCACCACGATGGTTTTCACCAGCGCCATGCCCTCGGTGAACTTCTGAACCTTGGCGTCCGCCTGGGCGGCGGCCAGGATGGCGTCGTTGTCCGCACCCGCCGGGACCACGATGTTGGCCCGCACCTTGCCGTTGACCTGGACCGCCATCTGGACGGTGTCGGCCACGGTTTTACTCTCGTCGTAAGCGGGCCAGGACTGCTGGCACACGAAGCCCTCGCCGCCCAGCATCTCCCACAGCTCCTCCGCCACATGGGGGGCGAAGGGGGACAGCAGGGTAACCAGGGTCTTCATATCGCCCTTGGAACAGCCGTTCTTCTGGAAATCGCCCACCAAAGTCATCATGGCGGCGATGGCGGTGTTGAACTTCATGGACTCGATGTCGTCCGCCACCTTCTTGATGGTCTTGTGGATGCCCGCCTCGTTGGCCTTGGTGTACTCCAGGCTGTCCGTGCAGCTCTCCGCCAGGTTCCACACCTTGTCCAGGAACCGCTTACAGCCCTTGACGGCGTTGTCCGACCAGACGGCGGCCTGCTCGAAGTCGCCGATGAACATGGTGTACAGCCGCAGGGTGTCCGCGCCGTAGGCGGCCACGATGTCGTTGGGGTTGACCACGTTGCCCCGGGACTTGGACATCTTCTCGCCGCCCTCGCCCAGGATCATGCCGTGGCTGGTGCGCTTCTGGTAGGGCTCCTTGGTGGGCACCACGCCGATGTCGTACAGGAACTTGTGCCAGAACCGGGAGTAGAGCAGGTGGAGGGTAGTGTGCTCCATGCCGCCGTTGTACCAGTCCACCGGGGACCAGTAGTCCAGCGCCTCCTTGGAGGCCAGGGCCTTGTCGTTGTGGGGGTCCATATACCGCAGGAAGTACCAGGAGGACCCGGCCCACTGGGGCATGGTGTCCGTCTCCCGCCTGGCGGGGCCGCCGCAGCAGGGACAGGTGGTGGACACCCAATCTGTCATCTTGGACAGGGGGGACTCGCCGTCGTCAGTGGGCTCGTAGGACTCCACCTCGGGGAGCAGCAGGGGAAGCTGATCCTCGGGCAGGGGCTGCCAGCCGCACTTGTCGCAGTACACCATGGGGATGGGCTCGCCCCAGTACCGCTGGCGGGAGAACACCCAGTCCCGCAGCTTATAGTTCACCTTGGCGGCGCCGATGCCCTTCTCCTCCAGCCACTTGGTGATGACGGGGATGGCGTCCTTCACGGTAAGGCCGTTGAGGAAGTCGGAATTGACCATGACGCCCGTCTCGTCCTTGGCGGTGAAGGCGGCCTGCTGCACGTCCTCGCCGCCTGACACCACCTCGATGATCTCACAGCCGAACTTCTTGGCGAACTCCCAGTCCCGGTCGTCGTGGGCGGGGACGGCCATGATGGCCCCGGTGCCGTAGGTGGACAGCACGTAGTCGGAGATGAAGATGGGGATCTCCCGGCCATTGACAGGGTTGATCCCCCCCACGCCGTCCAGCTTCACGCCGGTCTTTTCCTTGTTGAGCTCCGTGCGCTCCAGGTCGGACTTGGATGCGGCGGCCTTCTGATAGGCTTTCACCTCGCCGGCGTTGGCCAGTTTGCCGGACTCCAGCCAGCTCCTCACCAGCTCGTGCTCTGGGGACAGCACCATGTAGGTGGCCCCGAACAGGGTGTCAGGCCGGGTGGTGAACACCACGATGTCATCCCCGGCGGTGGACTTGAAGGTGACCTCCGCGCCGGTGGAGCGGCCAATCCAGTTGCGCTGCTGGATCTTCACCCGCTCGATGAAATCCAGGTCGTCCAAATCGTCGATGAGCCGCTGGGCGTATTCGGTGATCTTCAGCATCCACTGGGATTTCTCCTTGCGGATGACGGGGGAGCCGCAGCGCTCGCACACGCCCTCCACCACCTCTTCGTTGGCGAGGACACACTTGCAAGAGGTGCACCAGTTCACGGGCATGGTGGCCTTGTAGGCCAGACCCTTTTTGTAGAGCTGGAGGAAGATCCACTGGGTCCACTTGTAGTAGCTGGGGTCGGTGGTGTCCACCACCCGGTCCCAGTCGAAGCCGAAGCCCAGCATTTTCAGCTGAGAGGTGAAGTTGTGGATGTTGTCGCGGGTCACCTTGGCGGGGTGGATGTGGTTTTTGATGGCGTAGTTCTCCGTGGGCAAGCCGAAGGCGTCGAAGCCGATGGGGAACAGAACGTTGAACCCGTCCATGCGCTTTTTGCGGGTGACGATGTCCATGGCGGTGTAGGGCCGGGGATGGCCCACGTGGAGCCCCTGGCCGGAGGGATAGGGGAACTCCACCAGGCCATAGAATTTGGGCTTGCCGCTGTGGTCGGCGGCGGCGTACACCTTGGCCTCCTCCCAGCGGCGCTGCCACTTGGGCTCAATGGCGGCAAAATCGTATTTCAATGTGAACACTCCCTTGGGTGATTTTTCTCCTTCTTTTTCTTGAAAGAAAAAGAAGCAAAAAGAACTTTTGATTCGCCGCGAAACGCTGCTGACACGATAAGCATCCCGCACGGCAACGAAAGTTCAGTTATTGCAATACCAATTTTGATATTATATAGGAAACGTGTTAAAATTGCAAGAGTTTGGGTAGAAAAAGAAGGGCCGTCCGGGACACCCCGGACGGCCTCTTGCTATGTTACACCTTTGCCTTTTCTCCGCGGTTCTTCTCCACCGCGCCGCCGGGCTTGCGCTCGCTGGCGGACAGCTCCCCGGAGCTGCCGCCTGCGGCGTTGATGGCCCCGTTGATGGTGCGGTCGCCCGCCTGCTTGGCGTGCTTGCCCACCTCGGCCTTGTTCTTGGGACTGCGCATGATGACCGCCGGGCCCTGGACACAGCCGCCCTGGCAGGCCATGCCCTCGATGAAGTTCTCGGGCAGCACGCCCTTGTTCATCTTGAGCAGGGCGATCTTGCACTCCTCAATGCCGGAGCAGGGCAGGGTCTTGGCCTCCACCTTGCTGCCCATCTCCTTGAGGGCCTGGCCCACAGCCGCCGCCACGCCGCCGCTGGAGGCAAAGCCCCGGCCAAAGCCGCTGGCCTGATCCAGCGGAGCCTCGGGCATCTTGGTCACGTCGATGTCCTTGGCGGCCAGCATGGAGTACAGCTCCTCGAACGTGATGACCAGGTCGATGGAAGCGCGGGTGCGCCCCAGGTGGAACTCCCGCTTCTTAGCCACGCAGGGGCCGATAAACACCACCCGGGCCAGGGGGTCCTCATCCTTGATCTTGCGTCCGATCATGACCATGGGAGAGGGGGTGGTGGACACCTTGGGCACCATGTCGGGCATATGGCGCTCCACATAGGCCACGAAGGCCGGGCAGCAGGAGGAGGTCATGCCCTCGCCGCCCCGCTCGTCGAACTCGGCGGCCTCCGCCTTGGCGGTGAGGTCCGCGCCCAGCGCTACCTCCTGCACGTCGTAGAAGCCCATCTCCTTCAGGGCGGACACCATCTGGCCGGGGGTGCACTCGAACTGGCCCACGAAGGCGGGGGCCAGAATGGCGTATACATGGAGTCCCCACTTTTCCGCGCCCAGCAGCATCTGGATCACGTCCACGATGTAAGACTTGTCCATAATGGCGCCGAAGGGGCACTGCACCACGCACTCGCCGCAGGTGATGCACTTCTTGGCGTCGATGCTGGCCTTGCGGTCAGGGCCCATGGAGATGGCCTTGACGGGACAGCCCCGCTCGCAGGGACGCTGGTTCTTGGTGATGGCGCCGTAGGGGCAGGCGGCCACGCACTTGCCGCACAGCACGCACTTGGAATGGTCGATGACGGAGCGGTGGTTCTCGATATGGATGGCCCCCTTGGGGCAGGCCTCCACACAGCGGTGGGCGATGCAGCCCCGGCAGGATGGGCCCACGCTGATCTCGGTGACCGGGCACTCGTCGCAGGCGATGGGCAGCACCTCCACCAGGTTGGGGTTGGCCCGGTTGCCGCCCATGGCCATCTTCACCCGGCTGGTGACCACCGCCCGCTCCTTGTAGATGCAGCAGCGCATATGGGCCTCGGGTCCAGGCACAATCTGCTCGGGGATGTCCAGTACCTCATTGGTATCCAGCTTCTCGTTCCAGGCCAGACGGGCCACAGCGGTCAGCACCTGGTCCTTCAGCTGTTGGACTTTGGTTTCGTATTGGCGCATGGCAGCTCCTCCTCTATGTATTTCACAAATTTTGTTAAAAAAATGTCGATAACCGCACTTGAATTATATCCTGTCCCGCCCCCCGCGTCAAGAAGGAAGCGTCAATTTCCGGCGAAAGTTTCTGGCGGATTTGGCAGGGAGGCCGGAGAAAATTTCGCCTGGCAAAAAACGGGAATTTTGACGGAAAAACTGTGGATTTTCACATGATTATCCTTGACATTCCCGCTCTGTTTGTGATATGTTTTTATTGATATGAAAGAGGCCTCTGACCGGCCTCATTGATTGGATTTCAGCGGCTGAGAGGAAGGGGCGGAGCGGCGGTGGGTCTGTTCCCAAGGTTCGACGAGGCGGAGCGCTCCCCGGACGCCCCCCGCAAGACCGGCTTGCCCCGGCTGTGGCAGATCCTCCGCCGGGATATCTGGGACATATTCAAGGCGGGCTTTCTGGCCCTGCTGGGCTGTGTCCCCTTTATCGCGGGGGTGCTTTTCGCCGCCGGGACCCACGCCGTGCTGATGGCCCTTTTGGCCGGGTTGATTGGCGGGGCCATCGCCGGGCCGGAGCTGTGCGCCCTGGCGGACACGCTCCTGCGCTCCCTGCGGGACGACCCTGTCACCGGCTGGAAAGTTTACCGCAGGGCCTGGAGGCGCAGCGCCAAGGCCGCCCTGCTGCCCGGCGCTCTGGGCGGGGTGCTGCTGGCCACCCAGATGTTCATCCTGGCTCACGCCGAGGTGTTCCAGCTGAACCTGCCCACCAATATGGCTCTGGTGCTGGGAATGCTGTTTCTGCTGGGCATATCCCTCTACCTTTGGCCCCAGCTGGCGCTGATGGAGCTGTCCCTGGGCCAGCTCATCAAAAACTCCGCCTTGCTGTTCATCGGCCAGTTCCCCAGGACGGCGGCGGCGCTGGCCGTGCTGGCGGCGTACATCCTGCTGTCCCTGCGGTTTTTCGCCTTCGCCCTCAGCCTTCTGCCCGTCACCAATCTCTGGCTGCCCGCCCTGCCCGCGCTGTTTCTGGTCTACCCCGGCCTGGAGCAGGCGTTTCAAATTGAGGAAAAATTCCGGGACGCCCCCACGGCCCCGGAGGACGTATAGCGCCGCATTTTATATCAGGACCTTCCCCGTTACGATGGCATTGGCGGCGTCCGCCGCCTCTCCATACCAGCGCCCACGGGCGCACAACTTGACGGGCCGCCCACTACTCCATTACAATAGTGCGCGGTACTGAAAAAAGGAGGAAAAACAACCGCTTCGACTTGCGGTGCGGCAGTGTGGAGACCTGTCGCAATGCCCCCGGGATCAAGCACCCGCGGGCGAGGTGGAGATGGCGGAGGCCGCTCCATCAAAGTCGGGTACTATGGCTGGTTTGACCCTGAAGAACATCATGAAGATCTATCCTCACAGCGGCGATCAGAAGAAGTCCAAGAAGAAGAAGGGCGAGCCCGAGAAGAAGACCAACCTGCAGGTCACCGACGAGGGCGTCATTGCCGTTCAGAAGTTCAACCTGGACATCGCGGACAAGGAGTTCATCGTGCTGGTCGGCCCCTCCGGCTGCGGCAAGTCCACCACCCTGCGCATGGTGGCCGGCCTGGAGGAGATCTCCGGCGGCGAGCTGTACATCGACGGCAAGCTGATGAACGACGTTGCCCCCAAGGATCGCGACATCGCCATGGTGTTCCAGAGCTACGCCCTGTATCCCCACATGACCGTGTACGAGAACATGGCCTTCCCCCTCAAGCTTCGCAAGGTCCCCAAGGATGAGATCGACAAGCGGGTGCGCGAGGCGGCCGAGATTCTGGACATCACCCAGTATCTGGACCGCAAGCCCAAGGCCCTGTCCGGCGGCCAGCGCCAGCGTGTGGCCATCGGCCGCGCCATCGTGCGTGAGCCCAAGGTGCTGCTGATGGACGAGCCGCTGTCCAACCTGGACGCCAAGCTCCGCAACCAGATGCGTGCCGAGATCATCAAGCTGCGCCAGAAGATCAACACCACCTTCATGTACGTCACCCATGACCAGACCGAGGCCATGACTCTGGGCGATCGGATCGTCATCATGAAGGACGGCTTCATCCAGCAGATCGGCACCCCGCAGGAGGTGTTCGACCACCCCGCCAACCTGTTCGTCGCCGGCTTCATCGGCACCCCGCAGATGAACTTCTTCGACGCCAAGCTGGTCAAGGACGGCAGCAAGTACACCGTGGAGGTCAGCGGCCTCAAGGTGGAGCTGTCCGAGGCCAAGCAGAAGGCCCTGGCCGCCAAGAATGTGCCCTCTCAGGACATCACCCTGGGCGTACGTCCCAGCCACGTGGCCCTGGCCGACAGCGGCATCCCCGCCACTGTGGACGTGTCCGAGATGATGGGCAGCGAGGTCCACCTCCACGCCAACGCCAACGGCAAGGACGTGGTCATCATCGTCCCCACCGTGGACCTGTCCGGCAACCATAAGGAGACCTTCGGCTACGGCGCCAAGATCAACTTCACCTTCAGCGGCAACGTGTGCCACGTCTTCGACAAGGACGGCAAGAACCTGGAGTTCTAAAAAGCGCAGCGAAGCTCAGATCCAAACAGAGGGCGCCCGAACATCAAGTTCGGGCGCCCTTTGCCGCGCCGTTTTGCCCATCGCCGCCGTACCAGACCAGCCCTTCTTGCCGGCTCAGCAATTCCAAGGGCAGCCGGAATCGGTCGGAGACGTCCATCCACTTTCCCAGCTTTCGGAGCGTTTCCCCAAAGGGCCGGTCAAAGGCATGGACCCAGCACTCGTACTCATGGGTGATGGTCTTAAAATACATTTCGTCCCCCCGGAAGAAGCAGGGGTCCTCCAGATTGCTCTGAAAGTCCGCCTCGTCGAAAATGGGGAGCCACAGCGCCCTGGCCTCTTGGAGTTCCTCCCGCTCAATGGCCGCAAAATCCTGGTCGCTGATGGGCCCGGATATTTTTTCCACGGCCTCCACACGCTCCATCACCCGCTCATAGGCCGCCTCCGACATCTCCACACAGGCTTTGTACTTTTCCGGAGGCCAGTCGGAGCCGTCGGGCCGCTCCACGTCCCGCCCGAACAGGTGGGTGATATAGTCCAGCAAGATGGCCTTGGTTTCCCCGTTGGCCGGATAGATATAGCACTTTTCCCGGGCCTCGCGGTCGAACCAACGCAGGTGGCCATAGGAGAAATATTCCCCCAGCACATAGGGCCGCAGGGCCTGCTCCAGCGGTCCGTCCTTGGCCCCCGGCCAGTCCCGCCGGAGCAGGGAAAATTTGTCCGCCCTGTCGAAACACAGATCCATCAGCGCCCGGAAATTCTCCCCCTCAATGGTGTCCTGATAATCCCCGTCGTCCCAGACGACGCTTTGAAAGGCCAATATTTCGTCCATTTTATCCTCCTGTCCGTCATGGGTGGATACTGTCGAACCATATTGTACCACCGCCGGACAGCCGGGGCTGTTACAGTTTCCTTACATTTTCCCTCAAACAGGGGGCGGAGGACCGTGGTCCCCCGCCCCTGTTCAAATGATTCAGAATTCCAGACTGCCCTGGGCAATGCACCGGCCGCTCCTGCGGTCGAACAGCAGCACGCTGTCCCCGGACACGTCGATGTGCACCTTGGAGCCGATGGTGAACAGCGTGCTTCCAAACACCACTCCGGTGAGCAGGAAATTTCCGATGCGCACCTTGATGGTGGATTCCATGCCGGTGGGCATGGCGCCGTAGATCTCGCCCTCCAGCGCCCCATCCTCCACGATGTCGATGAACTCGGGCCGCACGCCCAGCACCAGGTCCTCGTTGGTCAGCGCGGGCTCTTCCTGCGGAGAAACATCGTCCTCCTCCACCTTGTCGATGTGGTAGCGGAAGGTCTCGTCCTTGTTGCCCTTCTCCACGAAACCCTTTTCCGCCGCCTTCTTTTTGTGGGCGTCGGCGGCCAGGGCCTCCCGGGCGTCCCGGCCCTTGAACCAGGCGGGCAGGTCCAGGGGCTGGACGGGCTTGAACACCGCCCTCTTGTCCCCCAGCAGGGTGAGCTCCACCCCGCCGTCCGGGCGCTGCTTCCCCTCGCCCTCGATGAAGTTGATGGAGGGGTTGCCCACGAAGTCGGCTGCAAACAGGTTGTTGGGCTTATTGTACACGGTGAGGGGCGCGTCGTACTGCTGGAGCACGCCGTTGTTGATGAGGCAGATCTGCGTGGCCAGCGTCATGGCCTCCATCTGGTCGTGGGTGACGTAGACGAAGGTGGACCCGGTCTCCACGTGGAGGCGCTGGAGCTCATAGCGCATTTCCAGCCGCAGCTTGGCGTCCAGGTTGGAAAGGGGCTCGTCCATGAACAGCACGGAGGGCTCGGGGGCCAGGGTGCGGGCGATGGCCACCCGCTGCTGCTGGCCGCCGGACAATTCGGCGGGGTAGCGGTCCATGAAGGCGGTGATCTTCACCACCTGGGCCACCCGGTGGACGGTCTCGTCAATTTCCTGCTTGCTCAGCTTGCGGGGCTCTTTGATGTTGGACAGGCCGAAGGCGATGTTCTGGTACACCGTCATGTTGGGCCACAGGGCGTAGTTCTGGAACAGGAAGCCCACCTTCCGCTTGTTGGCGGGGACGTTGATGCCCAGGGCGCTGTCGAACACCACCTTGTCGCCGATGGTGATACGGCCGCTGGTGGGGGTCTCCAGCCCGGCGATCATGCGCAGGGTGGTGGTCTTGCCGCAGCCGGAGGGGCCCAGCAGGGTGACAAAGGCGTTGTCCTCAATGACCAGATCCAGGTCGTCCACGGCGTAGAATTTGTTCCACCGCTTGGTGATATGCTCTAATCTGATTTCAGGCATGGTTTAACCTCCTATTCCCTTGTCCAGGCTGGCCCCGGTGACCTTGTTGACCAGGGTGTTGCAGACAAGAATGGTGACGATCAAGATCAGGTTGATACCGCTGGAGAAGGCGTACAGGCCCATCTCGTCGAAATAGTCCAGGGTGGTGGACAGGATGAAGCCCTGGGTGCACAGCAGCAGGAACAGCGACAATTCACGCAGGCAGGTCATGAAGGGCAGCAGGTAGCCGCTGATGATGGACGACTTTTGGATGGGGATGATGATGCGGGTCATGCGCTTGATCCAGGGCACATCCTGGATAATGGCCGCCTCCTCGATCTCGCCGGACAGCTGGAGCATGGAGTTCAGCGAGCTGCGGCTGGCGAAGGGGATGTACTTCACGGTACCCGCGATAATGAGCAGGGCGTAGGTGTTGAACAGGTTGACGTACTGGTTGGAGAACAGGATGAAGAAGGCCACGCCCACGGCGATGGAGGGCATGAGGTAGGGCAGGAAGGCCATGCTGTTGACGTAATTGGCCCATTTACTTCGCCGGTTTTTGGCCACCGCGTAGCCGATGAGGGTGCCGATGGTGCCAGCCAGCAGGGCGCAGGACACGCTGACCAGCATGGTGCCCCTGAAGGCCCGCCAGATGGTCTCGTTGTGGAGAATGCCCTTCTGGCCGTACATGCCGTTTTCTGACACGTTTTCGTCGGTGATCCACCATTTGGTGGTCAGGTTGCTGGGGTCCCCGGTGTACAGGAAGGAGTAGTCGCCGGGGTTGGGCAGGAAGGTCTCAAAGGCGAAGGACACGATGGGGAAAATGCTGGTGAAGAAGGTGACGATGACCAGGATCAGGGCGATGACGTACTTGCCCACCTTGCCCAGGTTGAATTTGGAGCTCTGCCCCGCCTTGCCGGACACGGTGGTATAGCTTTTCCGGCTGGTAAGGCTGATCTGGTTCAGCAGCATGATGGCCACGCCGAACACCATCATGATGATGGCCAGGATACTGGCCTCGCCGGTGAACTTGGAGTTCATGGAGACGTATTTGGTGGACAGGGTGGTCAGGCCCAGGTAGTGGGGCACCGGATAGGAGCCCATGGAGCTGCCGAACACCAGCAGGATGGTGGACAAAATGGCGGGTTTTACCATGGGCAGGGTGATCTTCAGCATGGTTTTCCATCTTGGGGTGTCCAGAATGGTGGCGGCCTCCTCCAGATTGGCGTCCATGTTGCGGAAAATGCCGCCGATCAGGATGTAGGCGAAGGGGGCGTAGTGCAGGCCCAGCACCACCAGGCTGGGGAACAGCCCCTTGCACCACCACAGGGGCATTTCAATGCCGAACATGGCGGCCAGCAGGCCGTTGGAGCCTCCGGTGACGGTGTTGGAGTTGAACATGTTCTGCCACACCACGGCCAGGGTCCACTGGGGCATGATGTAGGGGAAAATAAAGATGGAGCTGAGATATTTCCGCCAGGCCAGATTGGTGCGGGTGACCAGGAAGGCGAACACGCCGCCGAACAGGATGGCTACGATACAGGTGCCCACCGCCAGCCAGACGGTATTTAACAGCGGCGTCCACAGGTTGGCCTTGGCCAGCTTGCTGGTGAACAGGTCGATATAGTTCACCGTGGTGTAGCCCGACGCCTGCCCGGTGAGGTGGGCGTCGATGGTGCCGGGGTGGATTTTGAACGTGTCCTCCACGATGGCGACGATGGGGGCCACGGTGCTGAAGGTGAGCACAATGCCCATCAGCAGGAGGATGACGTTGTGGGGTTTGGAAAAATAGGTCTTGAGCTTGTTGAACAGGATGGTGCAGCGGCTTGCCTGGAGGGTGTTGGACTGGTCCATAAGATCACTCCTTTATGACCGGGATGGCACGCGCCCCTGGCCCCGTCGATCCAGGCGGCCAGGGGCGCGTGAAATGCGCTGACGTTTCTCTCTTTCCAAAACCAGGGGGCTTTTTATCCGGCGTACTTGGTCAGCATCTCCACCCAGCTGCCCACGGTGAAGGACACCTCGGCGCAGTACTCCGGGTCCTCCAGCACCAGCTTGCCGTCGGTGGTCCACCAGTCATAGCCCCGGTCATTCTTGGCCTCGAACTCCACGGTGGTGCCGTCCTCAGCCATGCCGCCCTTGGAGTGGCCGTATTTCTCCTCGGTGTCCGCCGCCACGGTGGGGTTGGAGGAGTAGCCGCCCATGTCCTTGCCCCAGGCGGAGAAGCCGTCCACCGTCTCGGTCATGTAGGCGATGAAGGCGCAGGCGGTCCAGGGCAGGGGGCTGTTGTCGGTGACGAACAGGTAGTGGCAGTAGCCGTAGCCGCCGATGCCGGTGTAGCCGTCGTCATAGGCGGCCACGTTGATGTTGTTGACGGAGACGGAGCTGGACTCCTCCACGGAGCGGAGCTTGGAGTACACCAGCAGGCCGAACTGGTCGGTGGCGGACTGGTCCACCAGGGTGTTGCAGATGGGGCCGTCGTCGGTCTGGGCGTTGTAGGACTCCACCCACAGCTTGATCCAGGCCAGGGCGTAGGCGCCGTCGGCCCCCAGGCCCAGGTCCTCGGCCTCGGACTTCATCTCGTTGATGGTGGGCTGGAAATAGGCCTGCTCGTCGGCGGACAGGGCGTCGAAGGCCTCCTTCAGCCATCCGGCGTACTTGTCCTGGGTGAGCATGTACAGGAAGTTCTTGCCCACGATCTCGGAGTCGATGTCCATGTACAGGCCGTGCTCGCCCTCGGCCACGAAGTCCCAGCAGTTGTCGTAGGTTTTGGAGCCGGTGTTGTTGTACATAAACACCTTGTTCAGGGTCTGGAGGGCCAGATAGCCGTCATAGCTGTCGGCGGTGGTGCCGTTGGCCTCGGCCCACTCCTTGGGGATGAAGGTGTCCAGGATGCCGGTCTGGACCATCTTGGACTCGATCTGGTTGCCGTCCTGGATGAGGGTCATAGCGAAGGTGCCCTCTGGCTTCAGGGAGTCGGCGGTGAGCTGGTCGAAGATCTTGTTGTTCTTGGGCTGCTGCCAGTCAAACTCCATGGTGTAGCTGGAGTCGATGGACTGGAGGTACTCGATGAACAGGGGCAGGGCGCTCTTGCCGCGGCTGGAGTTGCCCACGCCGAAGAAGGTCTTGCCGTTGGACTCCTCGATGGCCTTCTTGGCCAGCTCCTCCAGGGTCATGCCCTCGGCCTCTTTGATGATCTTCTGCACGTCGCTGAGGTTCTCGTCCGCGGGGGCGGGGGTGTTCTGCTCCGCGGGGGCGGAGGCCTGGACCTCCTTGCTCTCTTGGGGCGGGGTGCTGTTGCCGGCGGCGGGGGCGCCGCCGCAGGCGGCCAGGCTCAGGGCCATGGCACAGACCAGGAACAGGGCTGTCAGCTTTTTCAATTTCATTGCAGATCCTCCTTTGTCATTCCGTACAATTTTTTGGGGATATTCCATCCCTCTATCGTCATTTTTATTGTAACGGCAATTGGAAAAAATGAACAGGGGACAAACCTGCGTTTTTTAGGAAAATTCTGCGGAAGTTGTGGAAAACTGATGAAAAGGATTTGACAGCTGTGGTATAATGTCAGCAAAACGACAAAGGAGGCATGGCTCATGCGGCGAACGGTCCTGTCCGCCCTGCTGTCCTGTGCCCTTCTGCTGGGTCTGGCGGGCTGCGCCGCCCAGACCCCCTCCCCCGCCCCGGACTGCGCCCCCGCCGAGGGAGACCGGCTGGTGGTGTACACCTCCCACAAGGAGGAGGTGTGGCGGCCCATCGTCAAGGAGTTCGAGGAGCGCACCGGCATCTGGGTGGACGTGGTGTACGGCCCCACCAGCGAGCTGCTGAAGCGGGTGGCCCAGGAGGAGAAGTCCCCCCAGGCCGACGTGATGTTCGGCGGCGGCGCGGAGAGCCTGACGGCCTACCGGCACTGCTTCACCCCCTACGCCTGCGCCGGGGCGGACCGGATTTTAGCGCGCTTCCGGGCCCCCGACGGCCTGTGGACCCCCTTTTCCGCCCTGCCCGTGGTGCTCATTTACAACACAAAGCTGGTGGCTCCGGGGGAGGTCACCCGGTGGGCCGACCTGCTGGACCCCAGACTGAAGGGGCGGATCGCCTTCTCCGACCCGGCGGCCTCCGGGTCCTCCTACACGGCGCTGGCCACCATGCTGTCCGCCCTGGGAGGAGAGCGGGACGAAACCATCCGCCGCTTCGCGGAAAATCTGGGGGGCGTGCAGCTGGATTCCTCCGGTGAAGTGCTCACCGCGGTGGCCAACGGGGACGCCTGGGTGGGAATCACCCTGGAGGAGAGCGCCCTGAAGCGCATCGCCGAGGAGAAGAACATCGCCATGGTGTACCCGGAGGACGGGGTGAGCTGCGTCCCCGACGGCACCGCCATCGTCAAGGGCGCGCCCCACGAGGAAAACGCCCGGCTCTTTCTGGATTTCACCGTCAGCCCGGAGGTCCAGTCCCTGCTGACGTCCCGGTTCTGCCGCCGCTCCGTCCTGGACGGCGCGGTCCTCCTGGACGGCGTGCCCCGGCTGGACCAGCTGCCCCTTGTCAGCTATGACCTGGACCGGGCGGCGGCGGACCGGGAGGCCATCCTCATGACCTGGGCCTTCTACTTCGGGGGGGCTGGGTCATGAAAAAAACTCCCGCCCTCTCCTTCCGGGCCCGGCTGTTCGCGGCCTTCCTGCTGGCCTCTCTGGTGCCGCTGCTCATCTGCTCCGCCATGCTGCTGCAAATTTTCCGGCTGCGGATGACCGACGCCGCCGAGACCGAGGCCCAGGCACACCTGAACAGCGCCCTCCACGTCCTGGACGAGGCCTGCGGCGGCTTTGTCCGGGCGGCGGACGCCCTGCGGGGCGACCCCCTGGTGCTCTCCGCCCTGTCCGGTGGCGGCGGGGAGGACACACGGGTGTACGCCCGGCTCTTTGAGGCCACCGCCAGCGCACGGGACTGCGCCCGGTTTGACCTCTACGACGCCCGGGGCAATTGGCGCTACTCCACCCGGAACGCCCCGGCGGTCCGGACCCTGCCCGTGGACTGGGGCCCCCTCCACCATGCCCGGGAGGCGTCCGGGCTGGTGTTCACCGCCTGCGAGGACCCGACGGACGGCGGCTCTCCCCTCCTCCAGGGGGCGGCGGCGCTGTCCGCGGCGGACGGAACCCCGGCGGGCTATGTGGTAGTGAGCCTGTACCAGTCCGATTTCCACCAGCTGCTGGAGGGCGCCTACGGCGCCCAGGGCGCCCTGATCCTGCTCAGCGGCTACTGGCGGCCGGTGTACTGCGCCCAGCCCTCCCTGGCCGTGTCCCTGGCCCCCCGGCTCAGAAGCCGCCTGCTGTCCGGCCAGAGGCTGGAGGAGGCCTCCGACGGCTTTTTGTACAGCGTGGAGCGCCATGAGGGCACCGGCCTGTACCTGGTGCTCCGCCGCCCCCAGGTGTTCACCCGGGACACCATGGGACTGCTGTACACCGTCAGCGCCTTTTGCGCTCTCATCTGCGTGGCGGTGTCGGTGCTCATGGGCCTGAGCCTCAGCCGCCAGATGTTCCGGCCCATCGCTCAGCTTCGGAGCGCCATCGGGGAGGTGGAGCAAGGCAGTCTGGACGTGCAGGTGGCCCAGCATCGGGACGACGAGCTGGGGGAGCTGGCCCGCCGGTTCAACGATATGGTGGCCGCCCTCAAGCGCAACCAGGCCCAGCTGGTGGAAAACCAGCGGGAGCTGAACCAGGCTCAGATTCGGATGCTCCAGGCCCAGCTCAACCCCCACTTTCTCTGCAACACCCTGGACACCATGAAGTGGATCAGCAAGATCAACAAGGTGCCCCAGGTGGCCCTCATGTCCACCAACCTGGCGGACATCCTGCGCTTCTGCATCTCCCCGGAGGAGTTCGTCCCCCTGGGGCGGGAGGGGGAGATCCTGGAGCGGTACATTGAGATACAGCGTCTGCGGCTGTCCGGCTCCTTCAACTTCACCCTGTCCCTGCCGGAGGAGCTGGCGGACTGCCTGGTCCCCAAAATGATCCTCCAGCCCCTGGTGGAAAACGCCATCCTCCACGGGGTGGACGGCGTGGAGGACGGCGCGGTGCGCGTGGAGGTGAGTCAGACCCGGGACGGGCTACTGCGCGTCGCCGTGTCCGACAACGGGAAGGGATTTCCCCCGGAAATGCTGGGCCGCTTCCGGGAGATTTCCCGCCCCGGGGGCCATTTGGGGCTTTACAACGTGGACACCATCCTGTTAAAGTATTACGGTGAGGGCTGCGGCCTGACCCTGGAAAACGGGGAGGGGGGCGCGGGGGCGGCGGTGACCGCCGTCCTGCCCGTCCGGCGGGAGGAGGAAGCGGAATGCTGAAGGTTTTAGTGGTGGAGGACGAGGAGCTCATCCGCAAAGGCATCGTGCTGGCGGTGGACTGGGCCGCCCTGGACTGCGTGGTGGTGGGGGAGGCCGCCAACGGCGAGGAGGCCCTGGAGGCGGTGGAGCGGTACGACCCCACCCTCATCATCACCGACCTGAAAATGCCCAAAATGGACGGATTGGAGCTGCTCCGCCGCCTGCGGGAGGCGGGAAACGACGTATATGTCATCATCCTCACCGCCTACGACAGCTTCGAGTACGCCCAGTCCGCCCTGCGGCTGGGCGCGGTGGACTTCCTGTTAAAACCCTTCCACGACGGCGACCTGGAGCGGGCGGTGCTCAACCTGCAAAGGCGGATGACGCCTCCCCGCCCCGGCGGGCAGCCCTCCGTCCCGCCTGTTTTGGGGCTGAAAAAGGGGGACAAGAGCAAGTACGTGCTGGAGGCCATGGACTACATCGGGGCCCACTACAACGACCCCGGCATCTCGGTGGGCTCCATCGCCCAGCACCTGGGGCTCAGCGAGGGCCACCTGAGCCACCTGTTCAAAAAGGAGACGGACTACACCCTCAACAACTACCTCACCCGGTACCGGGTCCACAGGGCCATGGAGCTGCTGCGGGACTGCCGGGCCAGAGTGTACGAGGTGGCGGAGCAGGTGGGCTACAAGGACATCGCCTACTTCTCCGCCACGTTTAAAAAGCTGGTGGGCATGTCCCCGTCGGAGTACCAGGACACCAGCAGATGAAGGAGAGAATCACCATGATACGACTGATTGCCAGCGACATCGACGGCACCCTGCTGCCCTACGGTGAGCATGCCATTCCCGAGGAGATTTTTGAGGAGATCCGGCGGCTGGAGCAAAAGGGAATCCTGTTCTGCCCCGCCAGCGGGCGGCAGTACACCAGCGTGAGAAAGCTCTTCGCCCCGGTGGCGGACAGGCTGCCCTGCGTGTGCGAGAACGGGGCGGCGGTGTACGGCCCGGGCAGTCCCGGCCCCCTGCTGGGCAAAACGCCCATGGACCGGGAGCAGGCCCTGGCCCTGTGCCGGGACATCATCGCCCTGCCGGGGGCGGAGGTGCTCATATCCGGGGCGGACACCAGCTATCTCTGCCCCAAGTACGGGGATATCCTCCCCCTGATGGAGAGCAAGGGGAACAATATCGTCCTGCTGTCCCGCCCGGAGGACGTCCCGGAGGACATTGTAAAGCTGGCCGCCTTCTGCCTCCAGGGGACGGCGGGGCTGGAGGCGGCGCTGTCCCCCAGGTGGGGGCGGGTGTTCCACGGCGCCGTGGCGGGGGCGGAGTGGCTGGATTTCACCCTGGCGGACAAGGGGACGGGGCTCACCCAGCTGTGCGCCGCCCTGGGGATCGGGCTGGACCAGGCAGCGGCCTTCGGGGACAATTTCAACGATGTTCCCATGCTGTCCATCGCGGGCCGGCCCTGGATCATGGAGGGGGCCGCGCCGGAGCTGCGGGAGCGCTTTCCCAACCACTGCCGCCGGGTGGCGGACATCCTCCGCACGCTGTAAAAAAGAGGGCGGCGCTTGTGCGCCGCCCTCCCATTGTGGTTTTTTCTCAGCGCCCCAGCAGGGCCTCCACCTCCGCCCGCTCGGGCATGGAGCGGATGGCCCCCTTCCGGGTGGTGACGATGTAGGCCGCCGTGTTGGCGAAACGGAGCATCTCCGTCAGATCCCCCTCGGTGAGGCCATCCAGGCCGCGCTCCAGCACAAAATTCAGCACACTGGCGCAGAAGGTGTCCCCAGCCCCGGTGGTCTCGATGGTCCCCCCCAGCTTGCAGGAGGGGACGAACACCCGCCTGTCCCCATAGTAGGAATAGCTGCCCTCCGCCCCGGCGGTGACGTTGAACAGCCTGATGTTGGGATATTTCTCCCGCAGAATGGCCGCGCCCCTGTCGAAGTCCGTCTCGCCGGTCATGAACTCCAGCTCGTTGTCGGCGATCTTCAGGATATCGCACTGGCACAGGCCGTACTCAATCTGCCGCTTGGCGCTGTCCAGGCTGTCCCACAGGGGCGGGCGCAGGTTGGGGTCGAAGGAGATCAGCGCGCCCCCCGCCTTGGCGTACTCAATGGCCTTGACGGTGGCCCTCCGCACCCCCTCGTGGGTCATGGACAGGGTACCGAAGTGGAAAATCCGGCTGTTCTCGATAGCTTCAACCGGGATATCGTCCTCGGTGAGCATCATATCCGCCCCGGGGTTGCGGTAGAAGGAGAAATCCCGGTCCCCGTTGGGGAAGGTCTGGACAAAAGCCAGGGTGGTGCGGGCCTCCCTGTCGAACACCAGGTGATCCATGCAGATGCCCGCCTGGGCGGCCACGTCCCGGAGCAGGCGGCCGAACATGTCGTCCCCCACCTTGCCCACGAAGGCGCAGGAGCGCCCCAGCTTTTTCAGCATGGCCAGCACGTTGCAGGGGGCTCCGCCGGGGTTGGCCTCAAACAGGGTGTTGCCCTGGCCGCTCCGGCCGCTCTCCGTAAAGTCGATGAGCAGCTCCCCCAAGGCGGTCACGTCGAATTTCTTGTCGGACATGATAGCACTCTCCTTCACTCAAGTTCATATTCAGGCTCTGGCCTGGAATTGGCGGCTGCGGCACACCAGCTCCTCCACAAAGGGGGTGGCGGGGCCGCTCAGAATTTCGCTGGGCGGGGCGTACTGCTGGACCTCCCCCGCCTCCAGCACCAGGGTGCGGGTGCCCAGCTTCAAAGCCTCCCCGATGTCGTGGGTGACGAACAGCACGGTGATGCCGCTGGCCTGGTGGAGGCACAAAAGCTCGTCCTGGAGCTGGCCCCTGGTGATCTCGTCCACCGCGCCGAAGGGCTCGTCCATGAGCAGGATCTCCGGCCCTGCGGCCAGGGCCCGTGCGATGCCCACCCGCTGGCGCTGGCCCCCGGACAGGGACCGGGGATACCGCCCCGCCAGCTCTGGCTCCAGCCCAACCCGGCGCAGGAGGGCTTCCGCCTTCTCCCGGCGCTCTTTTCCCTTCCAACCCTCCAGGCCGGAGATGGAGGGCACATAGGCGATGTTTTTCTCCACGGTCAGGTGGGGGAACAGCCCCACGCTCTGGATGGCGTAGCCGATGCCCCGGCGCAGGGCCACCGGGTCGGTCTGGGCCACGTCCTTCCCCTGGACCAGCACCCGGCCCGCGTCCGGGGAGAGCAGGCCGTTCACCAGCCGCAGGGCGGTGGTCTTGCCGCACCCCGACCGGCCGATGATGGTCAGAAACTCCCCGGGGGCCACGTCCAGGGACAGGTCACGGAGCACCACCTGCTCCCCAAAGGACTTGGATACTCCCTCGAAGCGGATGATGGGCTCAGCCATTCAGCAGGCCCTTCCCGGTGAGGAAGTCCCGGGCCACGTCCTTCTCGTCCAGGCCCTCCACCTCCACCTTGTAGTTCAGCTCCGCCATCTCCCCGTCGGACAAAGCGCCGTCCAGCTTCATCAGCGCGTCCTCCAGGCCGGGGAACTTCTCCAGGGCGTCCTGCCGCACCACGGTGGAGCAGAAATAGTTGACCTGCAAGTGTTTGTCGTCCTCCAGGGCCACCACTTTATTGTTGGGGTTGGCCAGCTGGGCATCCGTGGTGTAGGCGTTGGTCACGTCGATGTCCCCGGCGGCCAGGGCCTGGTATTTCAGTCCAATGTCGATGTCCACCACCTTGCCGAACTCCAGGCCGTAGGTGTCGCACACTGCCGGGAAGCCGTCCGCCCGCTCCAGATAGTCCGGGTTGCCGCCGAAGGTGAGCTCTCCCGCCACCGCCGCCAGATCGCTGGTGGTCTTCAGTCCGTACTTGTCGGCAATCTCCCCCCGGACGGCCACGGTGTAGGTGTTGTTGAACCCGTACAGCCCCACCCAGGTCATGCCGAACCGCTCCTGATACTCCTTCTGGAGCTGGGCCAGAATCCCGCTGTCCTCCACGCTCCCGGCCTCGTGGCCCAGCACCATCACCCAGCCGCTGGAGGTGTACTCCGGGTACAGGTCGAACTCGCCCTTTTCCATGGCGGGCTGGATGTTGCTGGTGCCGCCGCCGATGCCCTTGGTGATCTGAGCCTCGTAGCCCGCGTCCTCCGCCAGCAGGCCCAGCATCTCGCCCAGGATATACTGCTCGGTCATGGGCTTGGTGGCGATGCGCACCGGGCCGGCGGCGGGGGCGGCGGACTCCACGGCCTGGGACCCCTCCGGGACTTTGGACTCTGCGGGCGGCTCGGAGGCTTCAGGTCTGCCGCCGCAGGCGGCCAGGGACAGCGCCAGCGCGGCGGCAAGGCAGGCGGCGCTCAGTTTTTTCCAAAATTTCATGTCAAGGACTTCCTCTCTTTTTAAAGTAGCGCTCCAGCGCGCCCAGCGCCAGGTCGCACAAAAAGGCCAGCAGGGCGATGAGCACACTGCCCGCCGCCGTCATGGCCGGGTTATAGATGGTGATGCCCCGGTAGATGGCCACCCCCAGGCCCCCCGCCCC
Source organism: uncultured Oscillospiraceae bacterium (assembly GCA_949935795.1). GTDB lineage: Bacteria > Bacillota > Clostridia > Oscillospirales > Oscillospiraceae > Enterenecus. The sequence continues at coordinate 71,340 of CATLFX010000001.1, read as the reverse complement.
CACGAAGGAGGCGATGCCCGCCACCGAGATGGTCATCACCACCGTGTTGCGCAGCCCCGCCAGGATCACCCCCGCCGCCATGGGCAGCTTGACCCGCAGCAGCAGCTGGACCCTGGTGCTGCCCATGCCCCGGGCCGCCTCCAGAATGTCCGGGTCCAGGGAGGTGAGGCCCACGTAGGTGTTGCGCACCATGGGCATGACCCCGTAGATGGTCAGGGCGATGACGGCGGTCTTGTCGCCGATGCCGGTGAAGGGGATGAGGATACCAAGCAGGGAGATGGCCGGGACGGTGTACAGCACGTTGCACACCCCCATCACCGGGGGAGCCAGCCGGGGCAGCTCCGAGATGAGCACGCCCAGCAGCAGCCCCAGGGTGCCCGACATGGCGATGGCGCTGAGGGCCAGGGCCATATGGCTGGCCAAGAGCTCCAAGAACCAGTCCGAGCGCTGGGCGTACAGCGAAAAAATTTCCTGAAGCAGCTCCATGGGAACGCAGACATCCTTTCCTGCCGTGACCTATGGTGTGTATTGTACCCCATCTTTTCCCTGTTGTCAAAGCGGCTTCGCCAAATTTTTCTTTTTCCTCCTGTGACGCGCCGGAACAGACCGCGTCTTTATGGGTGAAAGGGCCTTTCGAGGAGTGATACCATGGACGACAACCAGATCATTGAGTTGTTTTTTGCCCGGGACGAGGGGGCTATTGAGGCCGTACAGCGGGAATATGGGGGATACTGCGTCTCCATCGCCCGGAATATCCTGGGGGACCAGGGGACGGCGGAGGAGTGCGTCAACGACGGCTGGCTGAAATGCTGGCAGTCCATCCCGCCCCAGCGGCCCCGGTCGCTGAAAAGCTTTGCCGGACGGATCGTCCGCAATCTGGCCCTCAGCGCCCTGCGGGCGGACACCGCCCAGAAGCGGGGCGGCGGGCAGGCGGCGCTGGCGCTGGACGAGCTCAGCGAGGTGGCGTCCGGCGGCGAGACCCCGGAGGGGGCGCTGGACCGGGCGGCCTTCCGGGCGGCGCTGGACAGCTTTCTGGACGCCCTGCCCGAGCGGAACCGGAACCTGTTCCTGAGGCGGTACTGGTACTTAGACAGCGTGGAGGCGCTGGCCAAACGCTATTCCATGAGCCGCACCCAGGTGACCACCACGCTCCACCGCCTGCGGCAGAGGCTGCGCGTCCATCTTCAACAGGAGGGATTCGACCTATGACAGACTATGAACTTTTGGATATGATCGGCGAGGTGAACGAGGACTATGTCCTGGCGGCAGACAGCAATGTGGTCCGTCCCCGCTTCCGCTGGAAAGCCCTGGCGGCCTGCGCCGCCTGCGCGGTACTTGCGCTGGGGGCCTACCCCGTCTACCAGGCGGTCAACCCGCCGCTCCACGACTACACCCTGATGGAAAACAGCGCGGACAGCGTGGACACGGTGAAAGAGTGGGACGATCTGGCCAAAGCGCCTGCCGGGGGGGCCGGCCCCTCCGCGGACAGCGACGCGGACGAGGTCCCGCCGGTCCTGGCGGCTCCGGCCGCCCCCGAGACCGCCGAGGGCCGGACCGACAAAGGGGGTGAAAGGGAGGATGAAAGCGCTGTTACCGGCTCTGACGGGGCCAAATACTGGGTGGGGGACGCCCCGGCGCAGGAGGCGGCGCTGTGGTACGACGCGCTTCTTCACACCTACCGGCTGGACGAAAACCCCGAGTGGTACGGCGGGGCGTGGATCGCGGGCGACCGGCTGCTGGCCGTAGCCATCGTGGACGGTTTCCGCACACCGGAGCTGGAGGCCGAGATTCAAAAGGCCGCCGGGGACGGGGCTGTGCTCCAGTTCTCCACGGTGAAGTATTCCATGGAGTTCCTGGACGGCCTGATGGAGCCTGCCACCCGGGCGCTTGATGGCGCCGGGCTGACCTGCGGCATCGGCGTGGACGTGATGGCCAACTGCCTCGGGGTGGACCTGTACAGCGACGGAGCCGCCATTCCCGATGATGTGCTGGCCGCGCTGGCCCATCTGGACCCCGACGGCGACGCCATCCGGGTGCGGGTGTTTACCGGCACGATCTCCGCCTACGATGCGGTGAAAGGCCCCGCCTCTGCTGACTCTAAGGCCATCGCCACCCCCAGCCCCGGGGGCCGGCAGGAGGCCCCGGATGATCCGCTCGAAACAAAGGAGGCGGAGCAGTCCGCCCATTACGACCTGCTCCCCGGGGGCGAGTAAATTTCCCTTCCCTTTTCCCTTCAAATCGGTTATAATATTGCCGGACGGGTCCAGCCCGCCCGGCAATATTTACTTTGAGGTGACCGCGATGGCCCGAAACGACATCAACCGACCCACCCTGAAAATCTCCTATAACGCCCCGGTGTCCCTCACCTTTGCCCTGCTGTCCCTGCTGGCGCTGGTGGCCAACCACTTCACCGGCGGCTGGGCCAACTACCACCTGTTTTCCGTCTACCAGTGCTCCCTGGCCGACCCCCTGGCCTGGGTCCGCTTCTTCGGCCACGTGCTGGGCCACAGCGGCTATGGCCACTATATCGGCAATATGGTGCTGATCCTGGTGCTGGGCCCCAATCTGGAGGACCGGTTCGGGAGCTGGACCGTGCTGTGGGCCATCCTGTTCACCGCCCTGGCGTCCGGGCTGGTGCAGTTTATCTTTTTCCCGCAGACCGCTCTGCTGGGGGCTTCCGGCATCGTGTTCATGATGATCCTGCTGTCCTCCTTCGGCGGGGTGCGCAACGGCACCATCCCCACCACCCTGATCCTGGTGGCCGTCTTCTACCTGGGCGGCGAGCTGTGGGACGCCATTTTTGTGCGGGACAATATCTCCCAGCTCACCCATATCATCGGCGGGCTGTGCGGCACCGTGCTGGGATTTGCCCTGTCCGGCAGAAAATAACCTCTCCGCCCGCCGCCGGTTTCGGACCGGCCGCGGCTTGCCAATAGGAACGGGCTCTGGTATCATGAGCATATCATGTATTACGATTTGGAAGGGAGGCTCCACTATGTCGCTCAAAGAGAAACTCACGTCCATCTTGTTCGGGCGGAAGCAGGAAGAGCTGCCGGAGGAAGAAGAGCAGCGCACCGGTGCGGAGCAGCCGGAGGGAGCGTCCACGGAGCTGCCGCCGCGCCAGGAGGAGGACCCTTCGCTCATCAAGCTCCCGGGCGAGCATCCGCTGCTCCAGCTCTACAGCATGCGGCGCAGGGAGGTGGGGCACCTGCCCACGCCCTGGCTGTGCATGGACGAGGACGGCGGCCTGCCCCCGGAGCTGATCCGCAAGGAGAAGAGCCGCCTGGAGGGAGGGCTGAAAAACGTGTGCAGCTTCCGGCTCAGGTCCATGAAAAATGACCAGAACCGCCGGAACAAGGACAAGAAAGAGGCGGATGAAGCCGCCGGGGAAGAGGCCGCGCCCCAGGGGCTGGACGCCCTCCCCTGGTTTTTCATCTCCGCCGACAAGCTGTACGCCTGGGTTCTGGTGTTTCCCCCCACCGGGAACGGTCAGGAGCTCACCCGGGACATCCTCCTGCGCGCCATGGAGGAGCAGGGCATCTCCTACGGGGTGGACCAGCGTCTGGCGGACCGGCTGGCCCATGACGAGCACCGCTATTTTAACCTGTTCCTCATCGCCCGGGGCAAGCCCGCCTTCGACGGGAAAAACGGCAATATCGTGGACAATTTCCCACGGGTCGTGGAGCGGGTGCTGGAGGTGGACGAGTACGACCAGGTGGACTACACCGCCCTGAACCTCATCCACAACGTGAAGGAGGGCGAGGAGATCTGCCGGCTGATCCGCCCCACCGAGGGCGAGCCGGGCCGCACGGTGCTGGATCAGGAGATCCCCGCCAAGAGCGGCAAATCCGTCCCCCTGCCCAAGGGGCGCAACACCGAGATCAGCGAGGACGGCGACGCGCTGATCGCCCTGTCCTCCGGCCATGTGGAGTTCACCGGCCGCAGCTTCCAGGTCAAGCCGGTGCTGGACATCGACGGCAACGTGGACTTCTCCACCGGGAACATCAAATTCCTGGGGGACGTAAATATCAAAGGCGATGTGCTCACCGGCTTCACCGTCCGGGCTATGGGCAGCATCTGGGTGGGCGGCGTCATCGAGGCGGGCAGCACTGTGGAGGCCGGCGGCGACCTCACCGTGGTCAAGGGCATTCTGGGGGACGGCACCACCACCGTCCGGGCCCAGCGGTGCATCTTCTCCAAATATATTGAAAACGCCACCATCTTCGTCCGGGAAAACCTCCAGACCGACGCCATCATCAACGGCAGCATCTACTGCGACGGCGAGGTGCTGGTGCGCTCCGGCCGGGGCAGCATCATGGGCGGACGGGTGTGGGCGGCGCAGAAGGTCAGCGCCACCTCCGTGGGCGCCAAGTCGGAGTGCCGCACCTCCATCACCTTGGGCGGCCTGCCCTGCACCAACTTCGAGCGGGAGCTGGTGCGCAAGGAGCTGAAGGAGCTGGAGATGGATCTGGAAAAGCTGGAATGCCAGCTGGACAGCCCGGTAAAGGCCAGCCTGATCAGCAAGACCAAGGTGAAGCTGAACACGGCGGAGCTCCGGCTCCAGCAGCTGGAGGAGGAACTTGAGGGCGTTAGGGAGGAGATGCGCGGCCATGAGGAGGACGGCCGGCTGGAATGCGGCGTGGCCCACGCGGGGACGGAGATCAGCATCGGCGACGAGACGGTGCGCCTGCGCCAGGAGAACCGCCAGTGCATCGCCAAAATGGTGTGCGGGGAGATCGTGGTGATGTAACCACCCGCTCCCCCGCCGCCGGAAATGAAGGAACCAATGAAAGAAGGGACAGCTTTATGAAAAAGAGGATCATGGTGGTGGATGACTCCCGGATGATGGAACTCCAGATCAAAAAGCTGCTGGAGGGCACCGAGTACGAGGTGGCGGCCTACTGTGAGAACGGCGAGGACGCCATCGCCCGCTACGATGAGGTCAAGCCGGACGTGGTCACCATGGACATCATCATGCCGGGCATCGACGGGCTGGAGGCGGCCCAGGTGCTGATGTATGAACACGACGAGGCCAGAATTATCATGATCTCCTCCCTGGGGGGCCAGGACATGCTTCAGGAGGTGTACGGCATCGGCGCCCAGGCGGTGCTTTTCAAACCCCTCACCCGCGAAGCCCTGCTGGCCGCGCTGAAAAAGACGCTGGCCCCCACCCGGGCGGAAAGTAAGGGCCCGCGTACATAACTCCAAACGGCGGGACATCCTAACCGGATGTCCCGCCGTTTTCTTTCTGCCTGCCGTCCCCTGTAAACAATATGTGAATAACATATATTTTTTCTTGACAGGCGGAACAGCCCGGGCTAATATATGTGAAGCAAATGTATTTGGAGGTGATTATGTGAATGGCGGCGAAAGAATCTCCATCCTCGCCGTGTTTCAGACCTTGAAGACCAAAACAACCCGGCTTCTGGACCCCCTGGTCCAGGCGGAGGGGCTGACCCCCGTCCAGGTCCGGGTGCTGCTCCAGCTGTTCTGCCAGGACGCCACGGTGGGCGATATCAGCGAGCAGACCGGCATGGGTCAGGCCAATACCTCCTCCCTGTGCAAAAAGCTGGAGCGGGAGGGCTTCCTCGACCGGCGGCGCAGCTGCCCCGACCGGCGGGTGGTCACCCTCTCCCTGACGCCAAAGGGCCGGGAGGCCATGGTCCGCATCCAGAGAAAGCTGGACCACTACCTGGAGCTGGTCAACGCCCGGCCCCAGAAGGAGCAGGCGGAGCTCATCCACGGTCTGCGGGCGGTGGAACAGATGCTGGACTACCTATTTGAACAAACCAAAGGAGACCAAGACCTATGCTGAAACTGGTAAACATCACCAAGCAGTACACCCTGGGGGGCAGCACCATCGACGCCCTGCGGGGCATTGATTTGGAGTTCCGGGAGAACGAGTTCGTATCCATCCTGGGGCCCTCGGGCTGCGGCAAAACCACCACCCTGAACATCATCGGCGGCCTGGACCGCTACACCAGCGGGGACCTCATCATCAACGGCCGCTCCACCAAGGACTACAAGGACGGGGACTGGGACGCCTACCGCAACCACTCCATCGGCTTCGTGTTCCAGAGCTACAACCTGATCCCCCACCAGACGGTGCTGGCCAACGTGGAGCTGGCCCTGACCCTGGCGGGGGTGTCCAAGGCGGAGCGCCGCCGCCGGGCCGTGGAGGCCCTGGAGCGGGTGGGGCTGGGGGACCAGCTGAACAAGGTGCCCTCCCAGATGTCCGGCGGGCAGATGCAGCGGGTGGCCATCGCCCGGGCCCTCATCAACGACCCGGATATCCTCCTGGCCGACGAGCCCACCGGAGCGCTGGACTCGGAGACCTCCGTCCAGGTGATGGAGCTTTTGAAGGAGGTGGCCCGGGACCGGCTGGTCATCATGGTCACCCATAACCCGGAGCTGGCCCAGCAGTACTCCACCCGCATCATCACCCTCAAGGACGGCAGGGTGACGGGGGACTCCAACCCCTACCACGCCCAGGAACAGGCCCCCGTCCTCACCGGCAAGCTGGCCAAGGCGGGGAAAAAGCCCTCCATGTCCTTCCTCACAGCCCTGTCCCTGTCGCTGACCAACCTGCGCACCAAGATGGGCCGGACGGTGCTCACCGCCTTCGCCGGGTCCATCGGCATCATCGGCATCGCCCTGATCCTGGCCCTGTCCACCGGCATCAACACCTATATCAACCAGGTGCAGGAGGACACCCTGTCCAGCTACCCCATCACCATCCAGGCGGAGAGCACCGACATGACCTCTATGATGGCCTCCCTCATGGGGGCCCGACGGGACCAGCTCACCGGCGAGGCGGCGAAGGGCCAGGACCCCGACCGGGTATACGCCTCCACCATCATGTACGACCTGATGGACTCCATGCTCAACGCCGAGGTGGAGACCAACAACCTGGAGGCGTTCAAGAAGTACCTGGATGAAGGGGGCGGCGGCATTACGGATATGGCCAACGTCCACTACAGCTACGACTTTGACTTCGACATCTACACCCAGGACGAAAACGGCGACATCATCAAGTGCGACGTGATGACCCTGATGCAGGACGCCATGTCCGCCATGTACGGCGGGGACTACTCCTCTTACTTCGACCAGATGGGCTCCATGTACTCCCGCATGGACGTGTGGGAGGAGCTGCTGCCCGGCGAGAACGGCGAGCTCATCGCCCCCCAGGTCAAGGCCGACTATGAGCTGCTCTACGGCGGCTGGCCCCAGAGCCATGACGAGGTCATCCTGTTCGTGGACGGGAACAACGAGATCTCCGACCTGATGCTGTATGCCCTGGGCCTCATGCCCCACGACGATATGGAGGAGGCCATGATCTCCATGTCCAAGGGCGAGGCCATGGAGGCCCCGGAGATGAGCTGGTCCTATGAGGAGCTGGCCCAGCTGGGCTTCAAGCTGATCCTCCCGGCGGAGTATTACCAGCACGACCCGGCCACCGATACCTACACCGACATGTCCGCCACCGAGACCGGGATGGACTTCCTCTACAACAGCGACGACACCGGCATCCGGTTGAAGGTGGCGGGCATCGCCCGGCCCACCGAAGAGAGCGGCGGCATGGGGGGCGGCATGACCTCGGGCGGCATCGGCTACACCAGCGCTTTGACCCGGTTTGCCATTGAGACCACCGGGGAGACCGAAATTTTGAAACAGCAGCTGGCCGACCCGGAGACCGACGTGATTGTCAACCTGCCCTTCCCCAAGGACACCGACGTGGAGCCCACCGATGAGGAAAAGGCGGAGGCTGTCACGCAGCATTTGGGCACCCTTTCCGCCACCGAAAAGGCCGCCGCCTACGTGGACGTGATGGGCCAGCCCTCCCAGGAGTATGTGGACGCGGTGGTGGACCAGCAGATGGAGGGCATGACCCGGGAATCCATCGAGGACATGATCGTCCAGCAGTACGCGGGCGAAATGGGGGTGGACGGGGACACCGTCCGGGGCTACATCGCCGACATGACCGACGAGGAGCTCTTCGACCGGATGGAGGAGGCCGTGGCCCAGTCCGTGCGGGAGCAGTACGCCGCCGGGGCGGAGGCCCGTCTGGGGGCGCTGTCCGCCGACCAGCTGGCGGCTATGCTGGACGCGGTGCTGGAGCAGGGCGCTGTCTCTGAGGAGGTGGCCCCGGCCCAGCCGGAGCCCGCCCTGCCCGCCGGGATGGACCCCTCCATGGCCGCCGGGATGGGCGGGGGTATGGCCGGAATGGGCGGAAATCCCGCCATGGCCGCCCCCAGCCCCCTGACCCCGGAACAGTTTGTCTATCTCTACGACAACTATATGCCCCCCACAAGGTCCTCCTCCACCTACGAGGACAACCTGGACCTGCTGGGCTACACCCGGCTGGAAGCCCCCTCCTCCATCAGCATTTACGCCACCACCTTCGCCCAAAAGGACGAGATTGCCGACCTGATTCAGGATTATAACGACGGCGTGGCCGACGAGGAGGACGAGATCACCTACACCGACTACGTGGCCCTGCTCATGAGCTCCATCACCGGGATTATCAGCGGCATCAGCTATCTGCTCATCGCCTTTGTGTCCATCTCGCTGGTGGTGTCCTCCATCATGATCGGCATCATCACCAACATCTCCGTGCTGGAGCGCACCAAGGAGATCGGCATTCTCCGGGCCGTAGGCGCGTCCAAGCGGGACGTGTCCCGGGTGTTCAACGCCGAAACTCTCATTGTGGGCCTGGCGGCGGGTGTGCTGGGCATTTTGGTCAGCGTGCTGGCCACCTTCCCCATCAACGCCGTCATCCACAACCTGACGGGGCTGGACGACCTCACCGCCGTGCTGCCCCCGGTGGGCGGGGCCATTCTGGTGGCCATCAGCGTGGTGCTCACGGTGTTCGCGGGGCTGGTGCCCTCCCGGGGTGCCGCCAAGAAAGACCCGGTGGAGGCCCTGCGGAGCGAATAAAGAAAATCACTCCTTGCAATTATGCGGCGCTGTGCTATAATAAACAGCCTGCCGCTTGATTCGATACGGCAAAAGAATTGCAAAGGAGTGGGGAATATGCTGGAGACGAAGGACCTGATTTTAGACAAGGCCAAGCAGGAGGACTGGCGGGCGATGTACCGCAATGTCTGGTCGCACCCGGAGAGCGCGAAATATATGATGTGGAGCGTGACCCAGCGGGAAGAGGACGCCCCGGACCGGATGCGCCGGACCATTGAATTCCAAAAAAGCCACGATACCTATTTGGTATATTGCAAGACTAACGGCGAGGCAATCGGCTTTGCGGGCGTGGAGCAGACATCCCCCACCGTCTGGGAGGAGGCGGGCATCTGCCTGGGTCCCGACTATGTGAGAAGGGGCTTTGGAAGGCAGATCCTCCAATGTTTGATGGAGCACGCCAAAGAATTGGGGGCAAAAGAGTTCGTCTGCTGCGCTCGGGAGCAGAATACAGCGTCAAGGGGCCTGATTACCTCCATGGGTTTTGAGCAGTTCAAGGCAGAAACCCGGGTGGACGAGCGGGACGGCAGCAGCTATATCTATCTGCGGTACCGAAGGACTCTTTCCTAATCCCGCACCACACGCCGCGCGACCCCTCCCAGACGGCGCACAAACTGAGGCGCAGCCCGTACAAACACACAACCTATCAGTAACGCGACACCGGCGGCAGCACAACTAGAAGCACCAGCGTCGAAAGCCGCACGCGCCGGAAGGCTCAACACCAACACCGCGTATAGGGCTCCCCCGTAAAAAGGGGGTCCTTAGGGGGAGGCCCAAGGGCCTCCCCCTAAGTGCTCTCTTTGGGTACTTTCTCTCGCATGAGAGAAAGTACCGCCCCCGGCAGGGCGCACCCCTGCAAAAAGGGGGGAAGGGGGCCTTCCCCCTTGCAATTCCCCACCACTGTGATATAATCTCAGGGACATTTCCCGAGATTGGAGAATTTCCCATGGATTACTTTCACCTGTCCGCCGGACAGGATACAATGGAACACATCAGCGCCCTGGGGCTGGCCCATCTGGGCGACGGCGTGTACGAGCTGATGGTGCGCTCCTGGCTGTGCCTCCACGGCAAGGCCACCAACGCGGGCCTGCACAGGGCTACGGTGAAATACGTAGCCGCCCCCGCCCAGGCCAGGCTGGTCCGCGCCATTCTGCCCCTGCTCACCGAGGAGGAGCAGGGGGTCTACCGACGGGGCCGCACCAGCCATACCGCCGCCGTCCCCAAGGGGGCCAGCGTGGGGGAATACCACGCCGCCACGGCGCTGGAGTCCCTGTTCGGCTGGCTGTACCTGCAAGGCCGGACAGACCGGCTCAATGAGCTTTTCGACGCCATGATGGAGGAGGCCGACCATGCCTTTTGATGCCATTTTCATGACCGCCCTGGCCGGTGAGCTGCGGCAGACCCTGGTGGGCGGAAAGGTGGATAAGCTCTACCAGCCCGCCCGGGACGAGGCGGTGCTCCACATGCGGGCGGGCCGGGACAACGTGCGGCTGCTCCTCTCCGCCAGCCCCGCCCACCCCAGGGCCCAGCTGACAAAAGTCCCCCGGGAAAACCCGGAGACGCCCCCCATGTTCTGCATGCTGCTGCGCAAGCACTTCACCGGGGCCCGGCTGTTGGAGCTCACCCAGCCCTCCATGGAGCGGCTGCTGGACTTCCGCTTCGAGACCCTGGACGAGCTGGGCGACCGGGTGGAGCGCCGCCTGGTGCTGGAGTGCATCGGCCGCAAGTCCAACCTCATCATGCTGGACGGCGCGGGCCGGGTCACCGACTGTATGCGCCGGGCCGACGGGGACCTGTCCGTCAAGCGGCCCGTCATGCCGGGGCTGTACTACCAGCTCCCCGAGCCCACCGGGCGGCTGGACCCCGCCGCCATGCCCCCCGAGGAGCTGCGGGCCCACGTCCTGGCCAACGCCCCCGAGGAGGACGGGCAGGACAAGTGGCTGCTGGACTCCTTCAACGGCCTGTCGCCGCTGATTGCCCGTGAATTGGTATTCCAGGGGGAAGGAACCCGGGAGGGGCTGGCGGAACGGTTCTGCCAGCTCATGGACCGGGTGCGAAACGGAGATTATACCCCAACTGTTCTGATTAAAGAGGGCAAACCCATCGACTTTACCTTTATGCCCGTCCTTCAGTACGGCCCCAAGGTGGAATTGAGGCGTTACCCCACCTTTTCCGCCCTGCTGGACGATTTCTACGAGCAGAAGGAAGCCCAGGAGCGGGTCAAGCAGCGGGGCCAGGACTTCATCCGCTCTGTCACCCAGGCCCGGAACCGGACGGCCAAGAAGATCGTCAACCAGGAGGGGGATTTGGCTAAAACGGCGGACCGGGAGAAGCTGCGCCAGTTTGGCGACATCATCACCACCAACTTCTACCAGATGAGCCGGGGCCAGACCGTCCTGCGGGCGCAAAACTACTACGACCCAGAAGCGAAAGATGTTGACATCTCCCTGGACCCCCTCCTCACCCCCCAGCAGAACGCCGCCAAGTACTACAAGGACTACAAAAAGGCCCAGAAGGCGGAGGAAATGCTGACCATCCAGCTGGAGAAGAACCGCCGGGAGCTGGACTATCTGGACAGCGTGCTCCAGATGATTACTCTGTCCGAGGGGGACAGGGACCTCCAGGAAATTCGCCAGGAGCTGATGGACAACGGCTACCTCAAACAGCACAAGCGGAAAATGACCGCCAAGGGCCGGGTGAAGGTCGTCCACTCCAAGCCCATGGAGTTCCGCTCCAGCACAGGGCTGACCATCCTGGTGGGCAAAAACAACAGCCAGAACGACCGGCTGACCACCAAGGACGCGGACAAGCGGGACCTGTGGCTCCACGCCCAGAAGCTTCACGGCTCCCATGTGATCCTCAAAACCGGCGGCATTGAGCCGGACGAGCGGTCCCTGACAGAGGCGGCCATGCTGGCGGCCTGGTTCTCCCAAGGCCGGGAGTCAGGACAGGTGCCGGTGGACTACACCCCCGTCAAGGTGGTGAAAAAGCCCGCCGGGGCCAAGCCGGGCTATGTGATCTACAACACCTACCGCACCCTGTACGTCACCCCCAGCGAGGAGCTGGTACGGCAGCTGCGGGGCGGGAAAAAGAATGGAGAGGCGCGGCCATGACCCATGAGGAATTGTATCAGAGCGCGGTGAAATTCATCGCCCAGCGCATTGACTCCCCGGCCCATGCCTGGCCCCGGTTCGGGAGGGACATCGCCCTGGTGGAGGAGGACGGCCCCGCCGGGTCCCTTCTGTTCTCCTGCCACACGGACGCGTCCATGTCCAATCCGCTGGGGATCGTCCACGGAGGCGTCACCGCCTCCCTGGTGGACACCTGCATGGGGGTCACCTGCTCCGCCCAGTGCGAACGGGCGGCTACCCCCACTGTCAGCATGACGTTGAACTATGCCCGGCCTGTCCCTCTGGACGCGGAGGTCCGGGTTCGCGCCCGCACGGTCCGGGTGGGCGCCTCCTCGGGGCAGATGAGCGCGGAGGTATTCCTGGCCGCCCGCCCGGACGAGATATTGGTAACAGCCAGCGGGATATATGCCATCAGGCGCTGAATTGACTCCCCGCAAAGCCGGAGAACGGCTTTGCGGGGAGTTTTTCAACCCGGTTAGAACAGAGGAAACGTACCACCAGAACCTCTCTCAATACAGTACAGCATCCGTCAATTCTCGTTTACTCCATGAGCAACCGCGCAACCCCGTATACAGTGGAGCGATAACTTCTCACTGCTCATCGGTCAAGTCGCTGGGGTACGACGCCTGTCCTTTTTCTTCCATACCCCTATTCTACCACCCACTGGCCTTCTTTGCACACCAAATTTAATCAGCGATTTCTGCACCTTATTGTGGAAAAGGGAGCTGCTGCAAGTTGATATAGCCCAGAAGATGGTAAAAATCACTTGTACAACGCAAAAAGGGCCTATTGTTTTGGAGGTGTGGGGAACAGAGTATCGTTTTGACAAAGAACCAATTGCCATCAGAAAGGATGTCAACCAGTAAAAAAACGCAATCAAATCAGATTTTGTCAAGGATGGTGAATGGCCTCCCAAAGTACCCCTACTTGTCCAAATCAATCAGCAGGTCGTCCAGCTTAGCGCCCAAAACATCCACAGGCTCCTGATCCCCGCGCTCTTTCAGGTCAGCCATTCTCAACAGGTCCTCAGCGGACAGGCACAGGATCAGTTTGCCGCTCTCCCGCAGACAGCCGCGGGCCGCCTGCTGCGCGTGGTCGTCCGCTCCCTTCCTGGCAATGATGACCGCGACCTTTCGCAGCGCCTTTTCATACAGATATTTCTCTGTGGTGTAGATCTCTTTCTGGGTGATCGGCTTGCTGTAATTTTTGAACTCAAAAACAATATATTTGGTGTTGAAATACTGCTGGATGGTGTCGAAAAAGTCAATGTCCCGCGCCACGCTCAGTTTGATTTTGCAGCACAGGTCAAACCGGTATAACCCGTTGTTGGACCGTTCCTGCGTCCTCCAGAGTGTCAGGTACTCATTCAGCGTGGATTTCAAAATCTCCACGCAGAATTTCTCAAAATCTGCGGCGTGGTCCTTGTCCGGCGCAATCTGGGCCAGCCGCTTCGCCCAATCTGGCGCGGATTTCCTGGGCGAGGGCGGAGTCTTCTGAAACAGTTTGGACGACGGCGGAACAGGCTTGATGGCCTGCACCGAATAACCCAGCTGAGCAATGAATTCCTTTTTGATCTCGTCATGGCCATCGAACAGCCACAGCAGGTTTGCCACATCCCAGACACGGATGCGGCAGTCCTTCCAAAACTGAGTTTTGATCTCGGCGGGCACCTTATTTGCCACGGCCAGCACCCGGGAGCCTTCCCCGCTGACGCGCCGCAGCTCCTCGCAGGCGTCCGCCAGCCTGTGCTCCGGGGCGGTGACGGTACTGTAGCATTTTGTCTCGATCAACAGGCGCGTCCCGTTGTACTCCACCACAAAATCGGGCTGGGGTCCCGGCCCGTCCCATTACATCAATTTTCTGTATAGCTGGCTTTTTTTGCCCTCCGGGAGAATATAATCGCTGGAAAAGCCCTTCAAATTAGCAATTTCGCGGTGGGTAATTTTTCGCAGGGCGTCGCCGTCCCGGACCAGCGGGATATTCCAATGATTCCAGCCTACCCGGTCTGTTCCCACGTAGCCGTGATCTTTCCAGCAGTAGAACCGGACGTCCTCCCGCAAGGGGATACCCTCGCTGTGCCTGACTTGAAAATACCAGGGGTCAACCTGCCGGCCTGCCTGAAGGAACAAATCCGGCGGGCTGGCCGCAGAAGCTTCGCGCCATTGAAAATCAGAGACCTTTTCACCGGGTTCCAAAACTCCAACTAAAACAGCTTTGCGCTCCCGAACGGGGAAGCCCGTTATTTTGGCTGTATCCGCGACGCTCCAGCTCGTACAGTATCCGATTTTGGCGGTCTCATCCATCAGCAGTTTGAAATGGTCCCCCGTTGTGGAGCTCAGGCCGAGAAGGGCCATAAAAGCCCGGGGCCTGCGGCGGTGCAGCACCTCCAAAAAGCTGCACAGCGAGGGGGAGGGCTCCGCCCGATGTCCAAGGAACAGGTTGAGTCTTGCCGCCAGCAGGTCCGCCTGGGGAACCTCCTGGACAGCTTCTCCCTGGGGGAGGCACAGGCTGATGGGAATATCAAAGTTGGTTTGGTGGATGAACGCCGCCTCCGCGTCCTCCTCATAGATGGCTTCGACCCGGAATCCCTCCTGCGTTAAGCCAAGGGTCAGGTCGCCCAGCCCCGCGTTCATGATAACCGCCGTGGCGCGGTCCATCATATTTCAGCCCTCCTCCCTGTCTAATGCCGTCGATTGAATTATAGCGCGTCCACGGCATGGTTGTAAAGCCCTAACGGAAAATCGCGGTTTGCCCCAGGCCCGGCCGCCCGCTTTTTATCCCCAAAAAGCGGCCAATTCTGATGCGGCATGTCAATGGGGAGATGGGAATCAATGACCTGCACTCTTTGAAAAGCCCGGCTTCCCGATTTTGGGAGGCCGGGCTTTCAGAGGTCCGCGTCTGGGTCAGGGTATCATCATTTGGTTCAGTTTCCTTGCTGCGGCGCTCAGAGCCTGCCGCTCCCGGTTCAACAGCAGAATGGAGCGCTTAGGTATGGGTTCTTCCAAAGAAAGCACCTGGACCGGCGCGGAAGACGGCTGTTCTTGAAGGAATTCCTCCGGCACGAAACCGATGCCCAGGCCCTCCCTGACAAAGGGAAGGATCTGATCCGCCGCAGCGGTCTCGATGTCCAGGCGGAAGGGCAGCTGGCGCCGCGAAAAAAATCTGCTGAAAAACCGGAACGACACGGTGTCCGGGCCGAGGCCGATGAGCGGATATTGAATCAATTCTTCCAAGGACAGCGTCCTGCCCTTCAGGAAGGAAAACGCTTCCCCACAGACAGGCACTTCTTGTATGTCCTTCACCCGGCGCTGGCTCAGGCCCTTCGGGAGGCCGTCTGCGGCGGTGACCACCGCAAAATCGGCCAGGCCGTCCCGCAGCGCGGCCACCGCCTGGGAGGTGGAGTGGTTGGAAACACGGATGCGGACGCCCGGATAGTTCCGCCGGTATTCTCCCAGCACCGGCAGCAGGCAGCAGCGCAGCGCGATCTCGCTGGCCGCGATGGTCACAATGCCGCTTTGAAGGCTTTGATCCGCCGCGACGGCCTCTTCACCCGCTCGAATGTGCTCCACGGCGGGCGCGATATGGGCGTACAGCTTTTCCCCCTCCGGCGTGAGCCGGACGCCGCGGTTGGAGCGGAGAAACAGCCGGCACCCCAGCGCCCCCTCCAAGTTCTTTATGGCCCTTGTGACGTTGGGCTGGCTGTTCATCAGCCGGTCAGCCGCCTGGGTAAAATTTTGATATTTGGCCACATAGTAAAAAATCCGGTAGCTGTCATAGCTGATATTCATGTTGTTCACCATATCATTTTGATATATCAGAGGGGCAAAATTTATATTTTTCAATATGTCTGTGAGCCAGTATAATAAAAACCCGCCGGAAAGTCAACCGGCGCGCCGGCACAACAAGATGAAAGAAGGACCTTTATGAATACGGACTTAACTGTGGGGAAACCCTCCCGGGTACTGTGGAGCTTCTGCCTCCCGCTGTTTGGGAGCATCATCTTCCAGCAGCTCTACAACATCGCGGACAGCCTGGTGGCGGGCAAATTCATCGGAGAAACGGCGCTGGCCTCGGTGGGCAACAGCTATGAGGTGACGCTGATCTTCATCGCCTTCGCTTTCGGCTGCAACATCGGCTGTTCCGTCATTGTCTCTCAGTTTTTTGGAGCGAAGGAATACGGAAAAGTCAAGACCGCTGTTTCCACTGCCTGTATCGCCAGCGCCGTCCTGTGCGCCGCCATCATGGCGGCGGGGATGCTGTCCTGCGATGCGCTGCTCAGGCTGATCCGAACCCCGGCGGAGGCCTTTGCCGACTCCAAACTGTACCTGGACATCTACATC
Organism: uncultured Oscillospiraceae bacterium; assembly: GCA_949935795.1. GTDB lineage: Bacteria > Bacillota > Clostridia > Oscillospirales > Oscillospiraceae > Enterenecus. The sequence continues at coordinate 54,896 of CATLFX010000001.1, read as the reverse complement.
TGGGGCCTCCCCTTCGTATTTTTCTATAACATTGCCACCGGCATTTTTTCCGCCCTGGGGGACTCCCGCACCCCGTTTTTCTTCCTGGCCGCCTCCTCCACCGCCAATATCGCGGTGGATATTCTCTTTGTCACCGCTTTTCAGATGGGTGTGGCGGGCGTGGCCTGGGCCACGTTTCTATGCCAGGGTATCAGTTGTGTGCTGGCTGTGGCCGTGGTGTTCCTGCGGCTGAAAGAGGTCAAGGCGGAGGGGAAACCGCAGCTGTTTTCCCTCCCCATTCTCAAACGGATTGCCGTCATCGCCATTCCCAGCATCCTGCAGCAGAGCTTCATCTCTGTGGGCAACATCATCATTCAGGGGGTCATCAACGGCTTTGGCACCGGCGTGATGGCCGGATATTCCGCGGCGGTGAAGCTGAACAACCTGGTCGTCACCTCCTTTACCACCCTGGGCAACGGCATCTCCAACTACACGGCCCAGAACCTGGGGGCACAGAAGCTGCCGCGCATCAAAGAGGGGCTCCGGGCGGGCCTCAAGCTGGTGTGGCTGCTGAGTGTTCCCCTGGCGCTGCTGTATTTCTTCGGGGGGCGGTATGTCCTGGGCCTGTTCCTGGATGAACCCACCGCGGAGGCGCTGCAAACCGGGATCGTGTTTCTGCGCATTCTCTCCCCATTTTATTTCGTCGTCTCGGCCAAACTGGCGGCGGACGGCGTTCTGCGGGGTTCCGGCATGATGGACAAGTTCATGACCGCCACCTTCACCGACCTGATTATCCGAGTGGTGCTGGCGGTTTTCCTGTCCAAAACGCCTCTCGGCGCGGCGGGCATCTGGTGTGCCTGGCCGGTTGGATGGTCCATCGCCGCGGCGTGCTCTTTCGCGTTCTACCGCCGTGGGGTTTGGAACCAGTGCGCGGTACGCGGCGGGCACAGGGCGTCAGGGCCGGCACGGCGCAAAAGGGCTGCCGTCCTCCGCGATGGGGAGTGACGCGGGCGCTCAGCCAAAAGACGGAGGCCTTTCGGCCTCCGTCTTTGTTATTCGCTGTTCCTCCCCTCCAGATCCAGGAAGCGCTCCATACAGGCGGCGGCCTCCGCCGCCCGTTCCACGGTATCCATCTCGCAGAACACCCGCAGCAGGGGCTCCGTACCGGAGAAGCGGGAGATCAGCCAGCCGCTGTTTTTGAAGTACACCTTACAGCCGTCGGCGTAGCTCACCTTCTCGATGTCCAGCCCAAAATCAGGCAGGCGCTGGTCCTCCATCACCAGCTGGTGGATGCGCGCTTTCTCCTCCTGGGAGAAACGGTATCCCCGCTCCACCATCTCGAAAGCGCCATAGCGGTCCGTGATCTCCTGGTAGAGCTCGGACAGCCTGCGCCCGGTGGTGGCCAGCATTTCCACCAGCAGGGAGGCGGCGTAGATGCCGTCCTTGCCCTGGATATGACCCCGGACCGTCAGGCCGCCGGAGCTCTCCCCACCGATCACCGCGCCGGTCTCCAGCATTTTGCCCGACACGTGCTTGAAGCCCACCGGCACCTCGTAGCAGGTCTCGCCGAACTCCGCCGCGATGGCGTCCAGCAGGTGGGTGGTGGCGATGTTGCGCACCGCCGCCCCGTGCCATCCCTTGTACCGCAGCAGGTAGTAGTACAGCAGCACCAGGATCTTGTTGGGGTGCAGAAACTCCCCCCGGTCGTCGATGACCCCCAGCCGGTCGGCGTCGCCGTCGGTGGCGATGCCGATGTCGCAGCCGTTCTCCTCCACAAAGGACTGGAGGCCGATGAGGGTCTTGCTGTTGGGCGCGGGAAGCCGCCCGCCGAACAGGGCGTCCCGCCGTTCGTGGATCACGTCCACGTCACACCGGGCGGTGATGAGGATGGTGCTCAGCGCTGTCTTGGACACCCCGAACATGGGGTCCAGCACCACCTTCAGCCCCCGGGAGCGGATGGCGTCCATATTCACCGACCGGATAATGGAGTCGATGTAGGGGTTCATGGGGTCGATGATCTGAATCTGTCCCGTGCGCACCCCCGTCTCATAGGGCGCCACCGGGTAGGGGCTGTCCGGCAGGGCGGTGATGTACTGCTCAATGCTGGCCGTCACGTCCTCGTCGGCGTCCCGGCCGCCCCGGGTGAACACCTTCACCCCGTTGTACAGCGCCGGGTTGTGGCTGGCGGTCACCGCCATGCCGTAGGACAGCTCGTAGTATTTCACGGCGAACATAATCAGGGGAGTTGGAGCCTCCCGCTCCACCACCATGCAGGGCACACCGGCCCCGGCCATCACCTCGGCGGCCCAGTGGGCGGCCTCCTGGGACAAAAACCGCCGGTCATAGCCGATGAGGAAGCCCCGCTGGGCCACGCCCTCATCCTGCATCTTCCGGGCCAGGGCGGCGGCCAGCCGCTGGACGTTGGCCTTGGTGAACCCGTCCCCGATGATGGCCCGCCAGCCCCCGGTACCAAACTTGATGCTCATTCTCGTTCTCCTTCTCTCTCCCAGGGCTTGGCCGCTGCGGCCGCCCAGGATCTGTTTAACCCTTCACTCCGCCGGAGGTCAGCCCGCTGACCAGGTGCTTTTCGATGCACAGGAACAGGATGATCACCGGGATGGTGGCGAAGATGGAGGTGGCAAAGAGGTGCTGCCACTTGATGAAGTTGAAGCCGTAGAACACGTTGATGCCCACGGTGATGGGCTTGAGGGTGTCGGAGGAGATGAGGGTCAGCGCGATGGTGTACTCGTTCCAGGCGTTGATGAACACGAAAATCAGGGTGGTGACGATGCCGGGGGCCGCCACGGGGAGGAGCACCCGGATCAGGGCCTGCACCGTGCCGCAGCCATCGATTTTGGCGGCCTGCTCCATCTCGGAGGAGATGGAGGTGAAGGTGCCCCGGAGCAGCCAGATGGCGAAGGCCTGGTTGAAGGCCGCGTTGAGCAGGACCAGGCCCAACAGGCTGTTGGTGAGGCCCATGTTGGTCATCAGCCGGTAGATGCCCACCAGCAGCACCACGGGAGAGAACATCTGGCTCATGATGACCGCGCCCATGAAGATGCCCTTGCCCTTGAAGCGCATCCGGGACAGGGCGTAGGCCGCCGGAATGCCGCACAGAATGGCCAGGAGGGTGGCCCCGCCGGCCACGATCAGGGAGTTCATCAGGTACTGGAACACCGGGGCGTCCTGCCAGATCTCCACGAAGACGGACCAGTTCCACACGGAGGGGAGCAGGGAGCCGCCGATGGCGTACATCTCGTCGTTGCTCTTGGCGGCGGTGGTGAACATCACGAAATAGGGGTACAGGATGATGACGCACACCACAAAGACAAACAGGTACAGCGCCGCCCGGGTGATGGGATTCTTTTTCGTTCTCATGCTCATTCCTCCTTTTCCGCCCGCAGGGTCATGACCATGTAGATGCTGGCGCAGAAGGCCAGGATCACGAAGCCCACCACGGACACCGCCGCGGCCTCACCCACCCGCTGGTTGGTGAAGGACAGCTTGTACAGGTAGGTCACCAGGGTGTGGGTCTGGTCCGCCGGGTCGCCCTTGGAGATGGTCCAAACGATGGGGAAGGAGTTGAACACATAGATGATGTTCAGCACGGTGGACACCGTCAGGCTGGGCATGAGCAGGGGGAGGGTCACCCGGAACAGCCGGTCCCAGAAGGAGGCGCCGTCCACGTCGGCGGCCTCGTAAAGCGAGGTGTCGATGCTCTGGAGGCCGGACAGCACGCAGAAGGTGACGAAGGGCACCGTGACCAGAATGCCCACAAAGCACTCCCAGGCGAAGAAGGCCTGGGGGGTGGCCGTCCAGTTTACATAGCTCTTGATGATGCCCAAATTGTAGAGCAGGTTGTTCAGCGCGCCGTAGTCGGCGTTGATGATGTACTTCCACACCACGGACTGGATGATGAGGGCGGTGGCCCAGGGGAAGACCACGATGGCCCGGACAATCTTCCGGCCGTGGAACTTCTCGTTGAGCACCAGCCCCAGTACAATGCCGATGATGGTGGACAGGCCCACCACCACCACCGTCCACACCACGGTGTTTTTCAGGGTGGTCCGGAAGGCCGCCTGTTTGAAGATCCAGAGGTAGTTGTCCACACCGTTGAAACCCTTGAAAACGCCGGCCTTGCTGATCTCGGAGAACGAGGTCTGGAACACGGTGATGATGGGGATCAGGATCAGCACACCCATCATCACGATGCTGGGCAGCAGCCAGATATAGGGCTCCACCCGCCGCTTCAAAGACGCATGGTTCTTTGGCGGCGCCGCCTGGTTCCTGTTTGGGGTGCTGGGCTCCGCCTTTTGCTCCGGGTTGGTGCGGAGTTTCGTGCTTTCTTTCATGTACGCGCCTCCTCACTGGGTCTGCCTTGGCCGCGGGGGAGCGGCGGTCCGGCTGATAATTGTTCAGAGGGGCCGGTGACCCGGCCCCTCTGGAGTTGTCCGTGGAGCTGTTGCTTATCCGGCGATCTCGTTCTGGAGATTGTCCAGCGCATCCTGTGCGGAGATGGAGCCCTGGCAGACGTTCTGCTCGGCGGAGATGACGCCGTTGCGCACGTCCATCCACTCGCTCTTCTGCATGGGATAGAACTGGCAGTCGGGCAGCTGGGCGCAGAAGGTCTTGAAGTATTCGCTGTCGCCGGTGGCGTCGGAGCCGCCCACCTTGTGCTTCTCGGCGTTGGAGGCCAGGTAGTCGGAGGAATCCAGGGTGGCGGGGAGGAAGCCCTCGTACACCATGTAGTCGGAGTACCGCTCGCAGTCATAGAAGAAGTCGAAGAAAGCCTTGATGGCGGCGGTGCGGGCGTCCTGGTCGGGGGCCGCGTCATTTTTGAACACCATCAGCTGGTCGCAGACGCCCAGGCCGATGCCCTTGCCGGGAATGCTGGAGGACTGATAGTTCACGGTGGAATCGGCCTTCACCATGTTCATGGGGCCGATCATCATGGCCAGGGTGCCGGCGCTGAAAGCGTCCTGGAGGGGATAGCGGGTGTCGGTATAGGGGGCGGAGTTGCAGTAGCCGGAGTCGATGAGCTTCTTGATGTACTCCACGGCCTGCACGTTCTCGGCGCTGTTCAGGGCCCAGTCGCCGTTGGCGTCCACAAAGCCGCCGCCGAAGTTCCAGCTGTAGTAGGAGAAGGCCGCCTGACCCTCGTCGGTGGAGATGTCCAGGCCCCAGGGCACGATGGAGTCGCCGAACTTATCCTTCACGGCCTGGCAGGCGGTGAGCACGTCGTCCCAGGTCTTGGGGGCCTCGGTGACGCCCGCCTCATTGAGCAGGTCCATGTTGCAGAACAGGGAGCGGCAGGAGGCCAGGATGGGCAGGGCCCACACGGTGCCGTCGATGGCGTTGGACTCCCAGAAGCTGGGGATGATCTTCTTCTGCACCTCTTCGGAGGTGTAGTCCTCGGCCTTCATCAGCAGGTCGTCGTTGACATAGTCGGCGAAGCCGCTGATGTTCAGGATGTCGGGCTGCTGTTTGCTCTGGATGCGGGTGGACACCACGGAGTAGATGTCGTTCCAGGAGACGATCTCAATGTTCAGGTCCACGGTGTCGTTGGCGGCCTCGAAGTCCTTCTCGAACTGGGTCCACCACTCCTGGGTGTAGTTGCCGTACTGGGAGATGATCACGTTGATGGCGGTCTTGTCGCCGCCGCCCTGCTGCTGGTCGGGCTGCTTGGTCTCGGTGGGAGCGGTGCTGGTTTTGCTGTCGCCGTCGGAGGGCGTGCCGCCGCTGCCGCAGGCAAACAGGGAGAGCATCATTGCCAAGGCCAGCAGCATTGCAAGAATCTTCTTCATTTTCATTCTCCTTCTCATAATTTGGTCCCCCGGCCAGGTTGGAAAGGCCTGGGAAAGGGGAACAGGGCTGTTGACAAATCTCACAAAACACACCCTGCTGATTCCAATTGTACTTATACATTCTGCGAATAAATAGGGGGAAACGTCCACTTTATAGAAAAATCGTACGAACATGAAAATTCGTACGATTTATTTGGAAATTTCGTTGTCATTTTCATCCGGGCTCCCCAGGGCGCGGCGGGCGTTTTTCCGGAAAAGGCTGGGCGTCACGCCGGTGACAGCGCGGAACACCTTGGAAAAATAGTTGTAATCGTCAATGCCCACCTCCTCCGCCACGGCGGATATGGGCAGCGTACTCTGGACCAGCAGCCGCTTTGCGGCGTCGATGCGGCGCTGGGCGATGAGCCAGGACAGGGTACGCCCCCCGGACAGCTCCTTGGCCAGGGCGCACAGCTTGGTGCGGCCAATGTGCAGGTCCTTGGACATGACCGCCAGGGACAGCTTTTCCATGTAGTGCTGGTCCAGATACAGCTCCAGCCTTTGCAGGTCGCTCTGCTCGGCGCTGGAAATGAGGCCCTCCAGCCGGATATAGGCGGCCAGGGCCTCCAGGGTCTCGGCGTAGGCCCGCAGCTCCTCCGCGGAAAACTGGCGGAATTGGAGGAAGGCGCGGTGCAGCCCGTCCAAATCGCCCTGCCACCAGTCCAGCAGGGCGCGGGTGTGCGCCCACTGTTCCTCAATGGGGGAGCTGTCCAGAAAGCACCCAAAGATCAGGTAGGCCAGGGGATCGTCCTTGCTGTAGAGGGGCATAATGGCCTCGCAGATGCCCAGATGGCAGCGGTAAAATTGAAATCCCCCGTCGGAGGTGTAGCTTTTGACCTTCCATACGTCGCAGGCAATACAGCGCTCGTGTCCCTCCGGGTCGGCGTTGACGGCCCTGCAAAAGGGAGGATGGCCTCCGAACAGATAGCGGTCCAAGCCCTGGGCGTCCAGGACGTTGGCAGGCACGCTGGTAAGGATATTCAAATTGGCGATCAGCTTGCGCAGGCGTTTTTCGTCAAAAAGAGCATTCATCACCCAGCAGCCTCCAAAGAGAATTGCGCTTTGCCCCCGGCAAAGCGCACACAGGGCGTACGCCCTGTGTGCGTGAATCTTTTTCAATCGTGTCAGTGCGTCAGGCCCCGCCGTGCTTGTCCGCGGTCCGGGTTTTCCTCGGAAACAGGCGTCCCGCCATACGCTTAACTGTTTTTATCATAACATATTCTCTTCCGGATTTCAATTGCAAATAGAGAAGCACGGTTCCATCATAACTACTTATCAAATCCAGGCATTGCCTGAAAACAGCGGCATGGACCAGAATGGCTTTAACCGGCATACGCGCCGCAAGAACGACACAAAAGCCGCTCCGATCCTGGAGCGGCTTTTATGCTGCAATCCTGTTTTATGAGTAAGCGCCCAATGCTTTTTGTCACTCGTCCGTGTCAAAGGGCGGGGCGTCCTGGGAGACGGCGTCACCCTCAAAGGGGAGCTCGTCGGGCACAGCGGGGGTCATATTCTGCTTGTACTGCATCTCCGCCCACTGCTCCTTGGTGATGAGCAGCTGCCTGGGCTTGGAGCCCTCAAAGGGGCCCACCACGCCCTTTTCCTCCATCTGGTCCACCAGGCGGGCGGCCCGCCCGTAGCCCAGCTTCAGCCGCCGCTGGAGCATGGACACGCTGGCCTGTCCCACCTCCAGCACCACGTCGATGGCGGCGGGGAGCAGCTCGTCGTAGTCGCCGCCCTCCGGTTCGGACCCGCCCACCCCTTTGGCGGCCTTTTCCTTGTCCTCGGCGTTCTTCTCAATCTCGTGCATCACCTGCTCGTCGTACTGGGCGGAGGCGCCCTCCTTGATGAAGTCCACCACGTTGGCCACCTCCTCCTCGGTGATGAAGCAGCCCTGGACCCGCAGCTTGTCCTGCCCCAGGGGGGCGTACAGCATGTCCCCCTTGCCCACCAGCTTTTCCGCGCCGGTGGTGTCCAGGATAATGCGGGACTCCAGGCTGGAGGCCACCGCGAAGGCGATACGGCTGGGGATGTTGGCCTTCATCAGGCCGGTGATCACATCGGCCCGGGGGCTCTGAGTGGCGATGACCAGGTGCATCCCGGAGGCCCGGCCCATCTGGGCCACCCGGCAGATGGACTCCTCCACCTCCTTGGCCGCCACCAGCATCAGGTCGGCCAGCTCGTCGATGACCACCACGATCTGGGGCATGGGCTCCAAATCCTCCCGCTTTTTCGCGTGGTTGTTGTAGGAGGCCAGGTCCTTCGCCCCCACCTCGGAGAACTTCTGGTACCGCTTCATCATCTCGCTCACCGTCCATTGCAGGGCCCCTGCGGCCTTTTTCGGGTCGGTGACCACCGGGATGAGCAGGTGGGGGATGCCGTTGTACACGCTGAGCTCCACCATCTTGGGGTCCACCATGATGAGGCGGACCTCCTCCGGCGTGGCCTTGTACAGCAGGGATATGATGAGGGAGTTGGTGCACACCGATTTGCCCGAGCCGGTGGTGCCCGCGATGAGCATGTGGGGCAGCTTGGCAATATTGCCCACGATGGGGCTTCCGCTGATGTCCTTACCCACGGCGAAGGACACCTTGGAGGGGCTGTCGGTGAAGGCTTTGGACCCCAGCACATCCCGGATGCACACCGGGCTCACCTGCCGGTTGGGCACCTCGATGCCCACGGTGGAGATTTTATCGGGGATGGGAGCCACCCGGACGGCGGACGCCCCCAGGGCCAGGGCGATGTCACCGGACAGGTTGGTGATCTTGTTCAGCTTCACCCCCTGGTCCAGCTCCAGCTCATACCGGGTAACGGCGGGGCCCCGGATGACGTTGACGATGTGGGCGCTGACTCCAAAGGACTGGAGGGCGTCCTGAAGGCGCTGCTGGTTGGCATGGAGCTCCCCGTCCGCAGCGGCGGCATTTCCGCCCCGCCCCTCGTTGAGCAGGGACACGGGAGGATAGCGGTAGGCAGGGGAGTCCTGCTCCATCCCCGCCTCGATCTCCCGGGCCATCTCCGCCTGAACCTGGGCCCGCTCCTCCTCCTTGGACAGCTTCTGGGGGGCGGGTTCCCGGATGACGGGAGGGGGCACTGGGTCCTCCCGGACCGCCGGGGCCGGGGGCGCGGCCTCCTCCCGAACCACAGGAGGCGGCGTCAGACCGTCCCGAAGGGGCGTGGGTGCGGGGGGCGGCAGCTCGTCCGCCGCGGAGGGAGGCGGGGTAGCGGGGCCGGGCTTGGGGGTGCGCGGAGGCTCCCGCATGGGATGCAGCTCGGCCACGTCCTCGTACTCCGGGGCCTCCTCCTCGAAAGCGGGTTTACTCTCCTGGCCGGGGGGCGTGACCCCCGCCACCTTATCAAAAAAGGACTTCTTCCGCACGGTGGTCACAGGGGTGGTGGGCTTTTTTGAAAGCAGGGGGCCGTCGTCCACCGGGATATCGATGGCGGCGTTTTTCCTCCGGGACGGGGCGGGCTCCGGCTCTCTGCGGGCGGGTTTGCGGGGCGGCCGCTCCGGGTAGTCCTCCGGGTCATAGACCGGGCGCTTTTCCCGCTGCTCCCGGACGTAGTCCACGATGTCCCTCGGGCCAAGCCGCAGGGCGCACAGCGCCGCCGCCGCGCACAAAGCCGCCAGGATGATGACGGCCCCCACCGTGGTGAAGGCGAATCGGAAAGCCATGGCCAGCAGGCCACCGGCCACGCCCCCGCAGGCCACCGCACGGCCATCCTTCCACAGCTGGCCCAGCAGGGCCCAGCCCCACTCGTACTCCGTGGCGCACAGGAGCAAGTGGATCAGGGCTCCGGACAGCACCGGCAGGCTCAGCGCCCCCGTCACCCGCAGCCGGACGGGCCGGCCCCGGTGGAGCAGCAGGATGGCCGCCGCCCCCAGCAACAGGGGCGGGGCCAGGTAAAAGCCATAGCCGCACAGCCCTTTCAGCAGGTCGCAGAACAGGGCGATGACCGCCCCGTCCTCCGTCTTGAAATAGCCGATGGCCCCGAACAGGGCCATCAGCAGGCAGACCACCCCGCCCACCTCCCGGCGGTAGGGCTTCTTCTGGGGGGCGGATTTGCGGGAGGAGCGGCTCTTGGCCCCGGACGCGCTCCCGGACTTGGATGCGGTCCGCCTTCCGCCGCTCTGGGAGCCGCCGGAGTTGGAACGGCTCTTGGAACCGCTGCCGGATGTTGAAGCTGCAGTTTTCTTTTGTGTGGAAGCCATAGGGAAGATCCTCCTGTTTTATGGCGCCGCGGGGGCCAGTATGGGAAGAATGAGGCTGGCGGCCAGGGAGACGGCCCCGGCGATCCAGCAGTAGTAGGCGAACATGCCGAACTTGCCCTTACTGGCCAGCAGCTTCACCAGGGAGATGGAGAAATAGCCCACCACCCCGGCCACGGCCATGCCGGCCAGGTATATGGGGAGCAGTTCCATGTCGAACTCTCCCGCCTGCGCCACCTTGACCACCTTCAGCAGGGTGGCCCCCAGCACGGCGGGCAGGGACAGCAGGAAGGAGAAGCGCACGGCAAAATTACGCTCAAAGCCCAGGGCCATCCCGGCGGAGATGGTGGTACCGGAGCGGGACAGGCCGGGGATGGTGGCCGCTCCCTGGGCCAGGCCCACCAGCAGCACGTCCTTCACCGTGGCGGTGCGGCCGTTTTTCCGCCCGCCCCCGTAGCGGTCGGACAGGAACAGGATGCACCCCGTCACCAGCAGCATGGCGGACACGAACACCGGGTTGGCCCCCAGGCCCTCCACCGCGTCGTCGAAGGGCAGGACCAGGAACAGGGGCAGGGTGCCCAAAACCAGCAGCAGCACCATCCGCCGGGCCTCGGGGGGATTGCCCCGAGGCCGTCCGTCCTCCCGGATAAACAGGGAGCCGATCATGCGGAAAAACTCCGCCACCATGTCGGCGACGTCCCGCCAGTAGACCACAAATACCGCGATCAGCGTGGCGAAGTGGAGCAGGATATTGTACAGGGTGTCGGGCTCTTCCAGGGCGAAGAAGTATTGCAGCAGGGACAGGTGCCCGGAGCTGGAGATGGGCAGGAACTCCGCCACACCCTGCACCAGGCCCAAAACAATCGCCATCCAAAGGGTCAATGCGCTCACCTCATTTAATGTCAGCCGCCGAGGCGGCATCATAGAGTCAATACAATATATTAGCACACCTGGTCGGAAAATTCCAGCAAAAATCGAAACTCTGTTCTTTAAGTTTTCCTCTGGGGCCAAACATGCGCAAGAACCTGTACCCAGCGCCGAAAACGCCCGCTGGACGGGACATTTCCGGCCGCGAATACAGGCTCTCATTTCGGGAAAGGTCCGGGCCTTACGCCCTCTGGTATTCCGCCCGGCCCTGGCGGAACAGGTCGTTCCCCCGGCTGTCGATGGCCACGGTGAGGGGCAGGTCCCGCACCGTCATGCGCTTGACGGACTCACAGCCCAGATCGTCGAAGGCGATCACCTCCGCCGTCTGGATGCACCGGGCGATGAGCGCCCCGGCGCCCCCCACGGCGGCAAAGTAACACGCCCCGTTGCGGACGATGGCGTCCACCACCGCCTGGTCCCGCTCCCCCTTGCCGATCATGGCGGACAGGCCCAGGTCCAGCAGGCGGGGCGCGAAGCCGTCCATCCGCCCCGCCGTGGTGGGGCCGCAGGCCCCCACCGCCATCCCCTGCTGGCCGGGGGTGGGCCCGGCGTAGTAGATTACCGCGCCCTCCAGCGGGAATGGCAGGGGCCTGTTCTCATCCAGCAGCTGGGACATCCGCTTGTGGGCGGCATCCCGGGCGGTGTAGATGGTCCCTGTCAGCAGCACCCGGTCCCCCGCCCGCAGCTGGGCCAGACGCTGGGGCAGCTCGCCGCTGTGCAGGCGCGCCGCGCTCATTTCAGCCCCCCCTGAAGCCGCAGCTTTTTGGCGGTCTTGTCCAGCTCCGCCACCTTCTCCGGCTCTTTGGCCAAGGTCTGGATCTGCTCCAGCACCCCGTCCAGCCCGTACCGCAGGGTGCTGTACTCCTCCATCACCTGGCTGAGCCACCGCCTGGTCTCCCCGCGGATTCGCTCCACCTCCGCCTTGGCCTCGTTCACCGCCGCCTGGGCCTTCTGGTGGGCGTCCAGCTCCACGTTGGCCGCCCGGTCCCGGATCTCCTGGTAGCCGGCGGCCAAGGGCTCCAGCGCGGCAATCTGGGTCTGGAGGCGCTCCTTCTCCTTTTTCGCCACGGACAGCTTCGCGTCCGCCTGGGACATCTCCCCCCGCAGGCGGCTCACCATCTGGTTGGCGGACTCCAGGGCGGCCCGGGTCTGAGCCAGCTCCTCCGACATGGCGTCCATGGCCGACGCCGTCTCCTCCAGCTCCTGAATCCGGCGGTCCGACTTCTCCAGCTGTTTTCGGAGATCCGCCGCCTCCTGCCGGTGGACGGCGGCCATCTGCTCAATATAGTCCTGCACATCCTGGCGGTTGAACCCCCGCACAGCGGTGCGGAATTGCTGAATGACAGCCATCCCCGCTTCCCCTCTTTCTCAGCCGTTTTGTCTACTATACCACGATTTGCCCCCGCTGACAATCTTTTTTCTTCCCAGAGGGGCCGGGACGGAAAAACGCCCCCCGGCTGAGCGGGGGGCGTTCTCTCAATCACACGATGAGGAAGAACTTCACCAGGAACAGGGCGGAGATCACATAGGTGAGGATGGACACGTCCTTGGCCTTGCCGGTGAACACCTTCAAAATGGTGTAGGCGATCATGCCGATGCCGATGGCGTGGCCGATGGAGCCGGAGATGGGCATACCGATGACCATGAGGGCGGCGGGAAGGACCTGGTCGATGTCGTTGAAGTCGATCTTGCCCAGGCCCTTGAACATGAGCACACCCACGTAGATCAGGGCGGAGGAGGTGGCGGCGGCGGGGATGACGGCGGCCACCGGGGCGATGAACATGCAGGCCAGGAAGAGGATGCCGGTGGTCAGGGCGGTGAGGCCGGTGCGGCCCCCCGCCTCCACCCCGGCGGTGGACTCGATGAAGGTGGTGACGGTGGAGGTGCCGGTGCAGGCGCCCGCCACGGTACCAATGGCGTCGGACAGCAGGGCCTCGCGCATCTTAGGCATGTTGCCGTTCTCATCCACCATGCCCACCTGGGAGGCGGTGCCCACCAGGGTGCCGATGGTGTCGAACATGTCGATCATGCAGAAGGTGATAATCAGAGTGACGACGGTAAACATGCCCACATCGGCCAGCCCGGCGAAGTTGAACTTGAACAGGGTGGTGTCCACCATGTCCTTGACGGGAGGCAGGAAGGAGGCCTCCTTCAGAGAGGCGAAGGGATTGGTCTGGAGGAAGACGAAGGAGCCGGCCCAGTAGACGATGGAGGCGGCCAACATACCCAACAGCACGGCGGCCTTCACCCCGTGCTTGGACAGGATAACCATGACGAACAGGCCCAGGAACATGGTGACCACGGTGAGCACCATGGGGGCGTAGCCGGAACCCATGGTCTTCTGCGCCACGCTGGGAGTGAGAGCGCCGAAGAAGTCCCGCATCGCATAGAAGGGACCGCCGTTCTCGGAGTAGATGCCCGCGTTGGAGCCCAGGCCGATGTTCATCAGCATCAGGCTGATGGCGGGGGCGATACCCAGCCGCACGCCCAGGGGGATGGCGTCCACGATCTTCTCCCGGACGTTGAGGACGGACAGCACAATGAACACGATGCCCTCAATGAGGATGATGATGAGGGCGGCTTGGAAGCTGGCCACGTAGGTCAGTCCGGTGGCGGCGGCGATGTTGGCCACCACCACGGCGAAAAAGCTGTTCAGACCCATGCCGGGGGCCAGGGCGAAGGGCTTGTTGGCCAGGAAGGCCATGCAGAACATGGCGATGGCGGAGGCGATGCAGGTGGCCATGAACACACCGTTCCACAGCGCGGAGCCCACGTCAAAGTTGGTCAGCAGGTTGGGGTTCAGGGCGATGATATAGGCCATCGTCATGAAGGTGGTGAGCCCGGCCACGATCTCGGTGCGCACCGTGGTGCCGTTCTCCTTGAGCTTAAAAATTTTTTCCATAAAAAACTCCCTCTCCAAAATTTCTTTCGGAACAATCGGAGAGGAAAACAAAATTGGCCCGGAAAATGGAATTTCCGCGCCTGTTCTGTTTTCGGTAGCGGCCAAATAGGTTGGCGGTAGAGACTCGGGACCCATCTCGCCCCGATTATACCGAAAGATATTGAGTTACGTTTAGCATGATACCACAATCTTTTCCAGAATTCCACAGTTTTTTCTATGTTTCAAAAACTTTCATTCAATTTTGACAACAGGCGGCGAAGATAGTATAATATAGTTCGTATAATTTTCAAACTGGAGATGAGCTGTCATGACCTATGAAATGCACGTGGCGGGCCTCACCCGTCAGCTCCCCCTGTGCCCCATCAGCGATACCCTGATGATCGGTGCCTTCGTCATCTTCGGCGATGTGGAGCTCACCTGCGCCTGCGCCCGGGACCTGCTGAAGATCGCCCCGGAGTTCGACTACATGGTGGCCCCGGAGGCCAAGGCCATCCCCCTGGTCCACGAGATGGCCCGTCAGAGCGGCCGGAACGGCTACTTCCTGGTGCGCAAGGCCCCCAAGCTGTACATGGACGGGGTGTTCGAGGCGGTGGACCGCTCCATCACCACCAAGGGGGAGCAGAAGCTGTACATGGACGGGGCGGATGCCAAAAAGATGAAGGGCAAGCGCGTCCTCATTCTGGACGACGTGATCTCCACCGGCGGCTCGCTGGCGGCAGTGGAGAGCCTGGTGGACCAGGCGGGCGGAATCGTGGCGGGCCGCATGGCCATCCTGGCCGAGGGGGACGCCGCCAAGCGGGAGGACATTCTCTTCCTGGAAAAGCTCCCGCTGTTCAATGCGGAGGGAAAGCCGCTGTAAAATGGCCCGCCCCACTGGGGAACAGAAAAGCAGCGCCCCAACCAAGGCGCTGCTTTTTGCTTCTCAGTAGAACTTCTTGCTGCGGTTCTTCCGGGCCGCCTCGCTCTTCTTGCGGCGCTTGACGCTGGGGCTGTCGTAGTACTCGCGCTTGCGCACCTCGGCCAGCACGCCGGACTTGGCGCAGCTACGCTTAAAGCGCTTCAGCGCGTTCTCCAGAGACTCGCCCTCGCGGACATGAACTTCGGACATCTATTTTCCCTCCCTCCGAAACATCCGGCTTTTTCCAGGATGCTTTAAGGGCCATTGGCGATGGCTTTAACAGGTCTATTATATGTGAAAACGCGCCCATTGTCAACCGCAAAATGTGAGGATTTTTCATGTTGGCAGGCCGGGCCCCCATTCCCCCATCATCGCGGGAAAAATAGGTTTGACAATTGGGGGAAAACAGGTATATGATGGAACGAAATCATTGGAAAAGGAGCTGTTTGACATGATCCCTACCCCGGAACAGGCCTGGGACCTTCTGTGTGAATTCAACGAGGGCGACTTCCACCGCAGACACGCCCGCACCGTGGGCGACGTGCTGCGCTGGTTCGCCCAGGAGCTGGGCTATGGTCAGGACGCGGACTTCTGGGAGGCGGTAGGCATCCTCCACGACCTGGACTTCGAGCAGTGGCCCGGCCAGCACTGCGTCAAGAGCCAGGAGCTGATGCGGGCACGGGACATCGACGAGTCCATGGTCCGCGCCACCGCCAGCCACGGCTGCGGGCAGTGCGTGGACATACAGCCGGAGCACCAGATGGAGAAGGCGCTCTTCGCCGTGGACGAGCTCACCGGCCTCATCGGCGCGGCGGCCCTCATGCGGCCCTCCAAAAGCGTGTCCGACCTGGAGGTCAAGTCGGTGAAAAAGAAGTTTAAGGACAAAAAGTTCGCCGCCGGCTGCTCCCGGGAGGTCATCGAGCAGGGCGCGGCCATGCTGGGCTGGGAGCTGGACGAGCTCATCGGCAAAACCATCCTGGCCATGCGGGCCAGCCCCAACGTGGACTGATGGAGCCCATCGCCCATATCCGCTCCGACTTCGCCACCAAGTTCGGTGTGCCCAGGCAGGCGGGGCTGGTGGAGGAGCTGCGGGCGGCGGTGGTGTTCGAGCCCCCCTACCGGGTCCCTGAGGCCCTGCGGGGCATCGAGGGCTTCTCCCACCTGTGGCTCATCTGGGAGTTCTCCCAGAACCGCCGGGAGGGCTGGTCGCCCACCGTCCGGCCGCCCCGGCTGGGCGGCAACCAGCGCATGGGGGTGTTCGCCACCCGCTCCCCCTTCCGGCCCAACCCCATCGGCCTGTCCTGCGTGGGGCTGGAGGGGGTGGAGCTGGACACAACCGAGGGCCCGGTGCTCCACGTGTCCGGGGCTGACCTGGTGGACGGCACCCCCATTTTGGACGTCAAGCCCTACGTCCCCTACGCCGACTGCCGCCCCGAGGCGGTGGGGGGCTTCGCCGGGACGGCCCCGGCGGGGGCGCTGGCCGTAGACTTCCCCCAGGACCTGCTGGACCGGGTGCCGCCGGACCGCCGGGCGGCGCTGCTGGGGGTGCTGGCCCAGGACCCCCGGCCCTCCTACCAGGACGACCCCCGGCGGGTGTACGGCTTCGGCTTTGCCGGGCTGGAGGTGCGCTTCACCGTCAGGGACGGCGTGCTTACCGTGACAGACGTGGCAGATCAAAACAGCTGAAAAGAGAGCCCTCCCCAGGCTTGGGGAGGGCTCTTCTTCTGCGGACCAGCCAGGGTTTGGAGCGGGGATCACCCCTCGATCCCCTGCCCGCCCTCGCCGGCCAGCCAGGCGCCGGCGGCCTCGCACACCGTGCGCAGGCACTTCTCGTCAAAGGGGCTGTCCAGCCCGGCGTTTTTCAGCAGCTCGGTGAAGGTGCGGCTGCCCCCCTGGCGGGTATAGGCCATATACTTCTCCCAGGCCGCCTTTTTGTCCTTTTGCAGCAGCGCCCAGAACTCCAGGGCCACCGTCTGGGCCAGGCAGTAGTCGATATAATAGAAGGGGGAGCAATAGATGTGGCTCTGGCGCTGCCACGCCTCCCCCTCGGAGAAGAAGGGGATGTCCCCGTCCAGCTTCACCCAGGGCATATAGACCTGCTGGAGCTCCTTCCACTTGGCGTGGCGCTGGGCGGGCGTCATGTCCGGGCGGGCGTACACCTCGTGCTGGAAGTGGTCCACCAGCGTACCGTAGGGGATGAAGGTCAGCGCCCCGGACAGGTGGCTGTACAGGAACTTTTTGGTGTCCGGGCCAAAGAAGCCCTCCGCCCAGGGCCAGGCCATGAACTCCATGGACATGGAGTGGACCTCGCAGGCCTCCATGCCGGGCCAGACGTAGCTGGCGGGCACCCGGTCCCGGTTCATCCAGCAGGCGAAGGCGTGGCCCGCCTCGTGGGTGACCACCTCCACGTCCCCTTGGGTGCCGTTGAAGTTGGCGAAGATGAAGGGCACCTTGTAGTCCGGGATGGAGGTGCAGTAGCCTCCCCCCGCCTTGCCCTCGGTGGACAGCACGTCCATCAGCTCGCCGTCCAGCATGGTGCGGAAGAACTCCCCCGTCTCCGGGGACAGCTCGCCGTAAAACTTCATGCCCTGGGCCAGGATGTCCTCCGCCGTGCCCTGGGGCCGGGGGTTGCCGGAGCGGAATTTGAGGGCGTTGTCGGCGTAGCTCAGGGGGTACTCCACACCGATGCGCCTGGCCTGCTCCCGGAAAATTTGGTCTGCCAGGGGCACCAGGTGCTTGCGCACGGCGGCCCGGAATTTCTCCACATCCTCTTTGGCGTAGCAGTTGCGCTTCATGCGGTAGTAGCCCAGCTGGGTATAGCCCTCATAGCCCAGCCTGCGGCCCATCTCGTCCCGCAGATGGGTGAGCTCGTCGTAGATGCGGTCAAGCTCGGGCTGGTTCTCCTTGAACCAGCTTCCCACCGCCTTCCACGCCGCCAGGCGGCGGGCGTCGTCCGCGTCGGACTGGAAGGGGCCCATCTGGGACAGGGTGTAGGTCTTGCCCTCAAAGGGGACCTGGGCCGAGGCGATGAGCTTCTGATAGGCCTGGGTCAGGTTGTTCTCCTTTTCCAGCAGGGGAACCAGCTCCGGGGCGAAGGTCTTGAGGGCGATCTCGGTGTTGAGGAACATGAGATTGCCGTACTCCGCCTCGAAATCCTTCCGGAAGGGGGACTCCAGCATGGCCATGTTCCACGCCTGCTCACACTCCTGGAGCTGGGGGATGGCGGCGTCCCAGAAGCTGATCTCGCCGTCGTAGAACTGGTCCCGGGTGTCGATGGTGTTGCGCACCTGGGCCAGGGTGGCCAGGGTATCCACATGGCGCTCGGCCTCCTCCTTCTCCAGGAAGACGGCCTTGGCCTCGCCGTAGCTTTCCGCCCCCTTCAGGCGGGCGGTGAACTCAGACAGCTGAGCCTTCACCGCCTCCAGGCTGGGGCGCTCATAGGGCATCTCGGAAAATTTCATAGCATACCTGCTCCTTTATAACGTTATCACGCTTCGCCTGTTCGCGGCGCGCGGCTTCGCTCCGACTCGGGCTGGTCTCTGGGGCCTGCGGCCCCATCGCTCAAGTCTCGCCTTCGGCTCGGTCGGCGCTGGACATGTGCCACCGGCACACAGCGCCCCTCGCTCCGTTCCATCCGCGCTGCTCACAACGGCTCAGCGCTCCCATTCAGCACGGCCCGGACCAGCCTGTCATTTCGGTATTCCAGGGTGAGCAGGAAGGGGGGCGCGTCCTGGGCCAGCAGCCGGAGGAAAATTTTGTCCCCCTCCCAGATGGGCAGCTCCGGCACCTTCTCCTTGGGCACCCAGGCCAGCTCGCCCTCATCACAGTCGCGGGCCAGCTCGCCCGTCCAGCCCGCGGCGGTGAACAGGTACATATACTCCCCGTCCCAGCCCTCGTTGAGGAAGGTGACCACACCCCGAAACCGGAAGCTGGTGAGGGTCAGGCCGGTCTCCTCCAGCACCTCCCGACAAAAACACTCGTCGGGGCTCTCGCCGTCCTCAAAATGGCCGCCCACTCCGATCCACTTGTCCTTGTTCACGTCCACCTTTTTCTTTACCCGGTGGAGCATCAAATATTCGCCTTGGGCGTTTTCCAGGTAGCCCAGGGTGCTGTTGTGCATCTCCATGGATTCAGAACGGGAGGTTTAACCCGCCCGTCAGCTTGGACATCTGGCTGGCGGCGTCGTCATTGGCCTTGCGCAGCGCCTCGTTGACGGCGGCCACGATCAGGTCCTGGAGCATCTCCACGTCCTCCGGGTCCACCGCCTCCGGGTCGATGGCCACGGACACCAGCTCCTTTTTGCCGGACACGGTGGCGGACACCACGCCGCCCCCGGCGGCGGCCTCATAGGTCTTGTTCTCCAACTCCTCCTGGGCCTTGAGCATGTCCTGCTGCATCTTCTGCGCCTGGCGGATCATATTGTTCATATTTCCGCCCATGCCGCCCATACCGCGGCTGTTAAATCCTTTCGCCATTTGTCTGCCTCCTTATGTCGTCGGGGCAAGCTTCATATCCCTCGCTTCCGCCGCGGCGAAAGCTCGCTCATTCCGCTGCCCCTCCTCTCCCCGGTTTTCCCGGTTTACTCAACGATGATATTGCTCCCGCCCTGGCCCAAAAACGCCTCCAAGGGGTCGACGGCTCCCGCGGCGGGCGGCGGCGCGTCCTCGGGCGGGGCCTGGCCCACCCGGACGTCCACCGGCTGGGCCGCGCCGGTGAGGGTTTGGCACAGCCGCGCCATAGGCCGGGCAATGTCCGGGCGGCTGAGCTGTTGCTGTAAAAACTCATTGGCCACCCACAGGGTGAGCCTTTTCCCGTCAAAGCGCCCCTCCGCCATGGCGGAGCTGCTGATGAAGCTGTAATCGCTCACCGGCAGGATTCCCTTGAGCTGGTCCCGGAAGGCGGGCCACCCCGGCCAGCCCGGGGCGTCTGCCGCAGGAGCGGGGGACTCTTCCGCCGGAGGCGGGGACTCGGGGACCGCTTCCGGCTCGGGCCGGGGGCTGGGCTCTGTCTTGGGCGGGCGGGCCCTGGGGGCGGGCTCAGGCTCGTCCCAGGGGGGCGCGTCCAGATCCCGCGGGGGCGGCTCCTCCGGGAGCGGGGGCTCCTCCCAAGGGACCTCTTCCCGAAGAGGCGGCTCCTCCCAGGGAACGGCCTTCTCCTGAGACGGCGGCTCCCGCCTGGGGGCAGGAGGCGGCGTCCGCTCCGGGACGGCCCCTTGGCGGCCCTCCGGTACGGGGACAGCGCCCCCCTGCTCCAGCCGGGCCACCCGGGCGGCCAGCCCCGCCGGGGAGGGGTCCAAAGCCGGGTCGCACAGAGCGGCCAGGCACAGCTCCATATCGGTCCGGCGGTTGGCGGACCGGGCCAGGTCCGCCGCTGTGCGCTGGAGGCGGTTGAGCATCTGGGCCAGCCGGGCGGTGTCAAACCGGGCGGACAGCTTTTTCAGCGTCTCCCCGTCAAAGCCGCCGGTCATCAGGGCGGCCCCGGTCTTGGGCGCGGTCTTGCGCACCAGCAGGTCCCGGACCAGGGCAGACAGCTCCCCCGCCAGGGCCGTCATCTCCTTGCCGTTGGCGTAGAGGCCGTCCAGCCGCTCCAGAGCGGCGGCAAGGTCCCCGTCGGCGGCGTTCTCCAACAGAGCGGCGGCCTCCAGGTTGCCCGCCAGCCCCAGGCAGGACAGCACCCGGCTCTCATCCACCTCTCCCCCGCCCCCGGCGCACTGGTCCAGCAGGGATAAGGCGTCCCGCATGCCGCCGTCGGCCAGCCGGGCGATGAGGGCCGCGCCGCCGTCGGTGAGGCCGATGCCCTCCTCCTGGGATATGTGGAGCAGGTGGGCGGCGATCTGGCTGGGGTGGATGCGCTTGAACGCAAACTGCTGGCACCGGCTTTTGATGGTGGCCAGCACCTTGTGGACCTCGGTGGTGGCGAGAATGAACATCAGGTGCTCCGGCGGCTCCTCCAAAATCTGCAAAAGGGCGTTGAACGCCTGATTGGACAGCATGTGAACCTCGTCGATGATATACACCCGTTTTTTCACCGTGGCGGGGGTGTACACCGCCTCGTCCAGAATGGCCCGGATGTCGTCCACCCCGTTGTTGGAGGCGGCGTCCAGCTCCAGCACGTCCAGAATGGACCCGTTCAGGATGCCCTGGCAGGCGGGACACGCGTTGCAGGGGTTGCCGTCCTGGGGGTTCTCGCAGTTCACCGCCCGGGCCAGCAGCTTGGCGCAGGAGGTTTTGCCCGTCCCCCGTGTACCGGTGAACAGGTAAGCGTGGGACAGCCGCCCGGTGGCCACCTGACGCTTCAAGGTCTGGGTGACATGGTCCTGGCCCACCACCTGGTCAAAGGTTTTGGAACGCCACTTGCGGTATAGAGCCTGGTACATGGGCTTCACCTCAATAAAAAGAAATGCGCAGCGCTGTTGTAACGCTGCGCCTATCGCCGCGCACCGGCGTAAGGTAAGACCGCGCACCGGCCTTTGAAGGACAGGATATGCCCGTTACCCATACAGCCGGCTCAGGATCGGCGGGCCCGCGGCACACGCCCAGGTCCGCTTAGTGCTGCTCGGTTCCCCGCCTGACACGGTTCACGGGTGGCCGTTGCGCGGGACCGATCCATCATCGCTGCTTATATGGGGCAGACGGCACAGTCTGCCTCCGGGGGCCGGAATTCATCCCTGCTGTAGCGGGTTGCAGGTACAGGGCACCGCTATCTCCCCAACTAGCGCGGCCTTACTTTGCGCCGGGGCGCTCGCAAGCCGCAGTTATTTTATCACGCCGCGGAAAATTTATCAACTCTATTTTCAAAAAATCCCTCCGGGAAAAACGCGTTCCCAAAACATGGGACGGTTTCTCCCTCCCGGCGGCGGCGCAGACCGGCCGCTCCGCCCATTTTAAAGCAGTTTGGGGATTGCATTTGCTGTCAAGACAGCATATAATATGAGCTACCATCGACAGGGAGGGATTTTCCCCATGAAACGCGACATGAACTATACCATGCTCACCGACTTTTACGAGCTGACCATGGGCAACGGCTACTTCCAGACCGGGCTGAAGGACCGCATCTGCTATTTCGACGTGTTCTTCCGCAGCGTCCCCGACGGGGGCGGCTTCGCCATCGCGGCGGGGCTGGAGCAGGTCATCCGCTATATCCAGGATCTGCATTTTGACGAGGAGGACATCGAATACCTCCGGGGCAAGGGCTGCTTTTCCCCGGAGTTTCTGGAGTATCTGAAGGATTTTCACTTCACCGGCGACATCTGGGCCGTCCCCGAGGGCACCCCCATCTTCCCCCGGGAGCCCATTCTCACCGTCCGGGCCCCCGCCATCCAGGCCCAATTTGTGGAGACCTATATTCTGCTGGCCCTGAACCACCAGTCCCTCATCGCCACCAAGTCCAACCGCATCGTCCGGGCCGCCGGGGGCCGCCCGGTGTCCGAGTTCGGCTCCCGCCGGGCCCAGGGGGCGGACGGCGCCGTGCTGGGGGCCCGGGCCAGCTATATCGCCGGGGCAGGCGGCACCGCCTGCGCCATGGCCGACGAGCTGTACGGCACCCCCGCTACTGGCACCATGGCCCACTCCTGGGTGCAGATGTTCCCCGACGAGTACACCGCCTTCAAGACTTACTGCCAGGTCTACCCCAAAGCGGCCACCCTGCTGGTGGACACCTACAACGTGCTCCACTCCGGCGTGCCCAACGCCATCAAGGTGTTCCGGGAGCTGGGCATCACCTCCGGCGGCATCCGCATCGACTCCGGCGACCTGACCTACCTGTCCAAGCAGGCCCGGATGATGCTGGACAACGCCGGCCTGCCCGGCATTAAAATCGTGGCCTCCAACTCCCTGGACGAGTATATCATCCGGGACCTGCTCACCCAGGGGGCTAGGATCGACGCCTTCGGCGTGGGCGAGCGGCTCATCACCTCCAAGAGCGAGCCGGTGTTCGGCGGAGTGTACAAGCTGGCCGCCATCGAGGAGGCAGACGGCACGGTCGTCCCAAAAATCAAGATCAGTGAGAACGCCGCAAAAGTCACCCTGCCCCACTTCAAGAAGGTGTACCGCCTGTTTGAGAACGCCACCGGCAAGGCCATGGCCGATTATATCTGCGTCCACGACGAACAGCCCGACTTCTCCCAGCCCCTGGAGCTGTTCGACCCGGAGGCCACCTGGAAGCGCAAGACTGTGGCGGACTACACCGTCCGCTCCCTGCTGGTGCCCATTTTCAAGGACGGCAGGCTGGTGTACGACATCCCCACCATCCAGCAGTCCCGCGCCCACTGCCAGCGGGAGGTGGACAGCCTGTGGGACGAGGTGAAGCGGTTCGAGTACCCACACAACTACTACGTGGATCTGTCCCAGAAGCTGTGGGATGTGCGGGCCAGCCTGCTGTCCGCCAAGCACTGAGCCATGAGAGCGGTTATTTTCGCCATGCACAAGGAGACCGCCCCGCCCTTCCGTGGGGGCGATTCGGTGGAAAACGGCCCGGGGCTGACCCTGCGCCGCCTGCCGGGGGATCTCATCGTGTGCGTATGCGGGGTGGGCAAGGTGAACGCCGCCCTGGCCGCCCAGTATCTCATTGACCGCTTCACCCCGGAGGAGATCTGGAACGCCGGGGTGTCCGGCTGCTTCCGGGACCTGCCCGCCGGAACCGCCGTGGCCGTCACCCACTGCGTCCAGCACGACCTGGACGTGTTCGGTGATCCAACCGGGCTGGTCCCCGTGCTGGAGCAGGTCGAGCTGCCCTGCGCCAAACCGGAGGAGACGCTGGAGCGGCTTACCGCCGCCGGATTTGAGGCCGTCCCCGGCGTGGCCGCCAGCGGGGACTGGTTCGGCCGGGACCTGGACCGGGCCGCCCGCATCCGGGACCATTTCGGGGCCCTGGTGTGCGACATGGAAGCAGCAGCCGCCGCTCAGGTGTGCCTGCGAAACGGCGTACCCTTCCGCTGCCTCCGGGTGGTGTCCGACCACCTGTTCCACCCATCCCAATACGAGGAGTACCAGGCCAATCTGCCCGCCGCCGTGGATACCCTGAACCGGGCCCTGGCGGCGGCCATGGACATAAAGGAGTGACGAAAATGGAACGAATCGCCAGTTTTTCCATCGACCACACCCGGCTCCAGCCGGGGATGTACCTGTCCCGCCGGGACGGCACGGTGGTCACCTTGGACCTGCGCTTCCGCCGGCCCAACACCGACGACCTGCTCAGCAATTCCGCCCTACACTCCCTGGAGCACATTGTGGCCACCATCCTGCGCAACAGCCCCGAGAAGGACGCGGTGGTCTACTTCGGCCCTATGGGCTGCCAGACCGGGTTCTATGTGCTGTTCGACGAGGCCAAGCTGCCTCTGGACGGCGTTGTGGGGCTGCTGAAGCGCACCTTCGTGGAGGCCGCCGCCTGGGACAAGGAGATGCCGGGGCAGAGCCCCTACGAGTGCGGCAACTACCGCAACCTGGATGTGGCGGTGTGCCGGAAGGAGTGCGCCTACTACGCCGAGGTCATCAAGGACTGGACCGTAGACAAGCTGGAGTACGAATTCCGGCTTTGAGTCAAATGGGAGAGGGCTGTGCCGGACGGCGCAGCCCTCTTTTTATTTTTGCTCACGCCGGGGCGGCTCCGCCCAGGGAGAGGAAGTCGGCGATCATGGCGATAAATTCACTGTTGGTGGGCTTGCCCTTGGCGTTGGACACGGTGTAGCCGAAATATTTTTGCAGGGTCTCCAGGTCCCCCCGGTCCCAGGCCACCTCGATGGCGTGGCGGATGGCCCGCTCCACCCGGCTGGAGGTGGTGTTGAATTTCTTGGCCACCGTGGGATACAATACCTTGGTCACGGCGTTGATGATGTCCATGTCCTCCACCGCCAGGCCAATGGCTTCCCGCAGGTACTGGTAGCCCTTGATGTGGGCGGGCACACCGATCTCGTGGATGATGGCGGTGACCTGCCGCTCCAGCTCCCGGGAATCGGTCTCCTCCTTGATCTGCGCCCCGGACCGTCCCGACGCCAGCTCCCTGGCCCGGTCGATCACCGACTGTAACCGGCAGGGCTTGAGCATGCAGTAATCGCCGCCCCGCTGGACCACCTGCCCGGCGATGGAAGGGTTGTTGAAGGAGGACAGCACCAGGGTGCAGGGCCGCTTGTCCCCCATCTCGTTCAGCTCCTCCAGCACATCCAGCCCGTCCGTCCCGGCCAGCATCAGATCCATGATGACCACATCCGGCTTGTGGACGGCCACCAGATCCAGCAGCCCTTCCCCGCCGTCCGTCTGGGCGCATACGGTCAGGTCGGCCTCCTCCTGGATCATATCAGCCAGCATTTGACGAAATTCCTCCGACGCGTCCGCCAACACAATCTTCTTCTTATCGCTCATGCTCCTATTCCTTTCCGGTCCCATGACCTGTGGATTAACGGTCAGTTTTACCAATATTTGGTATGCTCTTAAAATACCACAGATTCCCCCAGATGGCAAGATAGTTTTCCACATTTTACCAAAGTTTTCTTCGACATCTGCTGTCGAAAAAGGGGCGCGGCCAGGCTTTGGAATCACAAATTCAGAAAATTACTGTGTGTTATCACACTGCTGGAGCATACGCCCCACATAGATGCCGTAGCCGCTGGTGGGATCATCCACCAGAACATGTGTGGGTCCATGATACCGGCAGAGGGCCTAAAGCTGGGGAAGCCTGGGGTACAGGTCGATCTCGATCCTCCCGTCGTCTCCTTTTTTATACTCAATTCGCTTCAAAATGGACTTCAACAGCTCGTTTCGCTCCTGATTTGTCATCTGATCGTAGCTCTCCAGCAGCTGCTCGGTCTGGGGGACCAGCCGCGACTGGCAGGACTGGGCGGACTCCAGCCGCTCCACCGCCGCCTGGGCGCGGTCCCGCCGCGCTTTCTCCTGGGCAATGGCAGCGTTCAGCTTCTCCCGCCGGGCCTGAAACACCTCCAGGGTGTACGCCCCCTGCTCCACCAGGTCGAAGGCGTTGTCCAGCTGCCGCTCCAGCCTGGCCAGCTCCGCGCCGTGCTGGGCCTGGAGGGTCTTCTGCTCCGCGATCTCCTGGGCAAAGCCGGTGGTCTCGATCCGCACCCGGTAGCCCTCCAGCCAGGCGCGGAGGGCCGCGATGATCTCCCGTTCCACCACGCCGTAGTCCGCGCTGGCGTTGCGGCAGGCCCGCATATTGACGCATTTCAGCCGTGGGCCGCCCCCCCGCCGGGCCGACTGGGTGGTGCGCCCCACCCGCTTTCCGCAGACGCCGCAGTAAAGCAGACCGGCAAAGGCGTTTTGCAGGACAAACTCGTCCCGCACCCTGGCGCTGGGCTGGCGGCCGGCCCGGATCTCCTGGGCGCGGGCGAACTGCTCCTCTGAGATCAGGGCGGGGTGAAGGCCGTCAAACAGGCGGTAGTCCTCCACGTTTTTGTGCTGCTTGCAGCGCTTGACCACCTGCCCCCGCTCCATCCGCTTGATCTGCTGCCTCCAGCCCCGGCGTATCTTCCCCATGTAGACGGGGTTGGTGAGGATGTTGGAGATGGTGGAATAGGTCCACAGGCCGCCGTGCCTGGTGGGAACGCCATGGTCGTTGAGGTAATTGGCGATGACTTTAGTCCCGGCCTGGTCCAGGAACAGGGAGAATATCTTTTGGACCACCGGGGCCTCCTCCGGGTGGGGCTCCAGGGTAAACCCCTTCTCATGGGGCAGCTTCACCTTGTTGTACCCGTAAGGGGCGATGCTGCTGATGTACTTCCCCTCGGACGCCGAGCTCTCCCGCCCCCGGATCAGGCGGCGGTTGATGGTCTTGTACTCCCGCCTGCTCATGAACAGGCCGAACTCAAAATACTCCTCGTCGAACTCGTTGCTGGGGTCGTATACCTTGAGGGGGGTGATGATCTTGGTGCCGGAAAACTGAAAGACCTGGCTGATGTATGCCTGGTCCGCCCCGTTGCCTCTGGCCAGGCGCTCCAGGTCCACCACCAGCACACCGGCGTACAGTCCCGCACCCACCTCCTCCAGCAACTTCTGGATCTCCGGCCGGGCCGCGATGGACTCGCCGGACACCACCTCGTAGTAGGTCTTGACCACGGGATAGCCCCGGTCCGCCGCCAGCTTGTCCAGGATGGCCTCGTGCCGCTTCAGCGTCTCCTCCACGCTCAGCTCGGCGTAGTCCCGGTCAAACCGGGATTTTCGGAGATATTTGACGTACTGCTCCATGGATTCCTCCATTTATTATACGGCCGCGGTTTCAGAATTTCAATTTATTTTCCCAAGAATCGACAAAAAGCTACACCTCCCGCCCCTTGCCAGCCGCCCGGAAGGCGGCCGCAGCCCCGCCCGGCTCAGCTTGCGCTCTCCGGCGGTAGGACGCCGACACGATACGGCTCAGCTCGGAGATGCGGCTGTCGGTGACCGGCTCCACCCAGTCGTCGTGAATGCGGAC
The DNA here is from genome assembly GCA_949935795.1 of uncultured Oscillospiraceae bacterium. Classification (GTDB taxonomy): domain Bacteria; phylum Bacillota; class Clostridia; order Oscillospirales; family Oscillospiraceae; genus Enterenecus. The sequence goes on along the minus strand of CATLFX010000001.1, from coordinate 27,723 downwards.
GGTGGACGCCGGCGTGTGAAATTCTAACGCTGCCATAGCGGGCTCCTTTCCCTGGAATACCCCCTATTCTGCTCAAATCAGGACATTTCTATTCTCTTTTCTCACAGGCGCAAAAGACCCGTCCGGCTCGGAAAGCTCCAAGCCGGACGGATCCGCTGGTTTCCTGTGATACAGGCTCTCAATTCCCGGACTCCAGATCGCTGATCAGGGGCGGAATCTGGGAGATCATGTTGTCCATATCCTCGAACATGGCGCTCTTGGTGGTGCCCAGGCGGCTGGCCGAGTCAATATGCTTGACCACCTCCTGGTAGCGGCCTTTGATGCCGTCAAAGAACTGGCACAGCGTCTGCAGCTCCCCCAGGGAGGACTGAATGACTCCGGCTATGCCGCCCTGAACGGCCACGGCGCCCTCCGCTGCGGCGTTGATCTTCTCAAAGCTCCCCTCGGTCGCCCCCACGATGGAGGTGCTCTGGGCCAGGGTCTGCTCCGCGGTGGAGATGCTCTGGCTCAGCTCTCCCGCCCGGACCTCCACGTCGTTGACGCCGCTGTCCACCTCGCCCGCCAGCGCCTTGATCTCCTCCGCCAGCGTCTTGACCTGGGTGGCCACCACCGCGAAGCCCCGGCCCTCCTGCCCGGCCCGGGCCGCCTCAATGGAGGCGTTGATGGCCAGGATGTTGGTCTGCTCCGCGATGGACACGATCTTGCCCATGGACTGCTGGATGCCCCGGATGGCAGACTCCAGATGGGTAAAGGTCTCCGTCATGGTGTCGAAGGACTTCTGCACCTCCCCGGACACCTGCCCCAGGTCTCCCATCTGACTCCGGGCCTGCTCCACCGACTGGCCGATCTCATCCCGGACCTGGCTGAACTGCTCCGCCGTCTGGCTGATGCTGGAGAAGGACTCCCCCAGCTCCTGGAGCTTGGCCTGGAACTGGTCCCCCTCCCGCAGCACATCGGAGAAGGAGTTGCCCACCTGGCCCAGCTCCCACAGGGAGGCCACCTCTTTTTTCACCAGCTCCTTCTGATACTCCTTCAGGCTGCCCGCCACGTGGAGCACCGGGTACAGGCTCTTTTGCTCCTGTGCCTCCCGGGCGCGCTGGTCCCTTTTCTTCAACAGCATGGCCGACCCCTCCTTTATTCAAAGACCACGCAGGTCATGGACTGGTTGACAAACCGGTTGTTGTAGTGCTCCCCGTAGCCCACAAAGCCCGCGTGATTCCCCAAAGCCGACATATCCCGCAGGTAGTCCTGCATATAGCCCTGCTCAGAGAACAGCTTATAGCGGAACAGGCAGTTCACCGAGAAAATGGCGGACCGCCGGGGGAAGTCCATGCAGATCTGGCGGATGGTGTCCTGGACGATGGCCCGGTAATCCCCCAGCTCCAGCAGCAGGAGCACGTCGGAGTCGTTCACCTGCCGGAAGCAGGCCAGGGAATTGCCCTGGACCTCCTTGATGGAGATGATGCAGGTGTCGTCCCCGTTGAGCTTGCCGAAGGGATTTTGGAAGGTCCGGGTGAGAATCTCCTCGTCGGTGACATGGAGGATATCCTTGTATACCTGCTTGGCGCTCTTGCCGTTCAGCGCCCCCAGGATGTAGTTGGGCCGGTCGGTGCCGGAGGCCACAAAACGGTAGTCCCCCAGCTGGTGGTAGATGTTCTCCTTATAGGTCTTGATCCGGCCGTGCTGGTTGCGGACCAGGCCGTAGGCCACCGCGTCCTCATAGACCCGCCCGTTGGCGGACACCCGGCCCTGGTCGCCGGTGCCCCCCATCAGGGAGATGCCCCGCTTGCGCAGGGCCGTGTAGATGGTGGTGAGCACGCAGGCGTCGTTTCCGGCGCAGAAGTCGATGCACACCGTGTCCCGCTCGGACCCGCCCACCGTTTTCATATCCCGCTCCAGGCGCTGTATGTACTTCACCGGCATGGTGGACACATGCTCCAGCACGTCGGCGGCGGCGGTGACCCCGTCGCAGAAGGCCACCACGCCCACGCCGTTCTCCGCCACGCTCAGCTGATAGCTCATGCCGATGCAGCCGATGCTGGGCACGCCGGGGAAACGCTTCTCCAGCTCCGCAACATGGTCCTCAAACTGGTCTTTATTCGAAAACAGCATAATGAACTGCGGTTGATAGAGCCCTTGAAGCGCCTCATCCAGGCTGCCCCGCCGGCTCATGCCGTAAAACTGCTTCATTCTGTTCTCTCCTTCCATAATCTCACTGACCACTTCATTATACGGTAAGTCCCCCGGCCTGTCAATCAAATTCGTTCCTGGGGGGCGCAGTTTCGGATGCCGAAGGAAGATCCTTCCATGTGTCCGGCGGCGCGGGTTTTCTCCCCGGCCAAGGCCGCTGTGACTCCTGAGATAGAAACCGGCCGGACCCGTCAGGGCCCGGCCGGTACTCGCTTTGTCAGATCTCGTACCAACGGATTTCGTTGGCGGCCAGCTCCAGGGGGAAGCTGGACCCGTCTCCCCGGTACACCGTGGTGGACTGGGGCTCATAGGTGTTGTTGACCACGCAGAACTTCCCGTTCTTCACGTAGGCGTGGACGTCCACATTGCAGTTGGCAGACAGCCACAGGTTCAGCTGGTCCTCGCTGTGGGCGGACCACAGCACCGCCCGGTGGAGCAGGCGGCTGTTGGCGAAGGAGTAGGGCAGGCCGGAGATGTACACCGCCCGGCCCCGGCCGTACTCGTTGACCGCCAGCTGGACCTCCTTGTCCCGCTGAATCAGGACCTGGGCCCCCGGCAGGGCGTACATGCTCTTCTTGCCCTCGCCGAAGTCTACCTCTCCCCGGCAGTCCGCCAGGATAAAGTGGTCCGGGTGCTCCTCCCAGTTGTACTTGTCGTAATTCAGGGTGAAGCCTGTCTCCTTCTCCACCCCCAGCACCCCGGCCAGCTGGAGGTAGCGGCCCTGGTACTGGTGGCCGGCGGGCTCGCCCACACCGATGAGGCCGCCGCCCTGGTAGACAAACCGCTTGACCGCCGCCGATACCGCCGGGTCCTCCCAGACGGCCCCGCCGGTGTGGGCGGTGTCCCCGTCTCCCACGTTGATGAGCACGTCCACCCCGTCCAGCGCATGGGGGTCCGCCTTCACCTCGTCAAAGCTGAGGAAGCGCACGTCGTAGGGCGCGCCGGACAGGGCCTCGATCACCCCGGCATAGGAGTAGTTCTGCTTCTGATACAGGGCGTGGTGGACCATGTGGCAGCCCCAGGACCGGGCCCGGCCCCAGCTGTTGAGGACGGCCACCGTCTTGACGCAGTAGGGCGTAGTCCCCTTGATGTTGCCGTACAGCTCCCGGAACTCGCGGCACACGCTCTCCACATAGTCGATGAACTCGGGAAACTGGCAGGCCAGCTTGAGGTAGCCGCCGTAGCCGATGCGGTCGATGGGCTTGCGCAGGATGGCCCGGCGGGCGGTGACCCAGTTCTCCTTGGCCTCCCGGACGGGGTCTCCCCCCTCGTGGAAGGTGTCCGGGAAGAAATAGGGCAGGAACCGGCCCTCGGTGTACCTCACCCCTGGGATATCGGAGATGAGGCGCAGGGTGGAGCCGTTGCCGACAGAACCCACCACCGCGTCCAGCCCGATGGATTTGAACTCGTCCATGTAAGGCTCGGTACCGATCCAGTGGTCCCCCAGGAACATCATGGCCTCCTTGCCCAGCTCGTGGGTGATGTCCACCATCTCGCGGGCCAAAGCGGCCACCTCCCGGCGCTGGAAGGCCATGAAGTCCTTGTACTCCTTGGAGGGGACCCGGTACTGGTTGTTGTAGTAGCCCTGGTCAATGATGAACTCGGGCCGGAAGGGGTAGCCCGCCTCTTTTTCAAACTTCTCCAGGATATAGGGGGACACCGAGGCGGAATAGCCGTACCAGTCCACATACTTCTCCCGCTTCAGCTCGTCGAACACCAGGGTAAACTGGTGGAAAAAGGTGGTGTAGCGGATGACGTTCACATAGGGATGATCGGCGATGAATTTCCGCAGCCGGTCCATGGTGAATTTGCGGGTCTTGGGCTGGCGCACGTCGAAGGTGATCTGGTGCTCAAAGTCCTTCCAGCCGTTGGTGACCGCGTTGTACATATGCACCGGGTCCCAGATCAGGTAGGCCAGAAAGCTCACCGTATAGTCGTGGAATTCCTCCGGGGCGCCGACCACCACGCAGCCCGTCTCCCCGTCGTACTTCCACGCCTCCGGCGGGATGGGCTCTCCTGTGGTGCGGTCCACCACCTCCCACCAGCGCTTGACGTCGTCCCGGGCGTTCACCTGCATCAGCTCGGTGCTGATGCCCTGCATCAGAGGGATGGACAGGGGGCCCCCCGCCGCGGTGTGAAAGCCGGTCATGATGTAGCACTGCTGGACCTCGTCCGGGTTGGCTTTGGCCCAGGCGTTGTCCTTCCGGGTGGTGTAGTAGGTGGAGTAGACCTTGGCGTCCACTCCCTTCAGCTCCTCGGGGTAATCGGTGCCGTCGCAGTCCCGGATGGCGTCCGCCCCCCAGCGCTTGAGAAGCTCCAATGTCTCGGGCACCACGTCCACGTCGGTGGGGATGGTGACCCGGCCTGTGTTGATTGTATCTGCCATAATGGAAAGTGTTCCCCTCTCATACCGCTTCCAGTGCCGCCGCCGTGGGGAAGCGGAAAGATAGCACAGCTTTGGCAGCGGATCAAAGCTCTAAAGAATCAACCCTTGACGCCGCCGCCCGTCACGCCGGCGATGATCTTTTCAGACATGAAGATGTACAGCAGGAAGGTGGGCAGGAACACGATGATGACCGCCGCGAACATGCCGCCCACGTTGCCGGTGTACTTCATGGAGTTGATGATGTTCAGCAGTCCCACGCCCACGGGGGCCATGGACTCGCTGGAGGTGAAGATCAAGGCCATGAAGAACTCGTTCCACACGGACATGAAGTTGAAGATGGTCACGGTGACAATGGCGGGCTGGACCAGGGGCAGCATGATCTTCAGGAAGGTGTTGGGCCCGCTGCATCCGTCCAGATAGGCCGCCTCCTCATAGGTGCGGGACAGGGTGGAGAAAAAGTCCAGCAGGTAAATGGTAGTATACGGCACCCGGAGCATAATGTAAAGGACCACCAGCAGTATCCGTCCCTTGATGCCCCACTGGGCGGACAGGGAGTAGATGGGCATGATGACCATGATGACGGGCACGCTCATGGCGATGACCAGGCCGATGCGCAGGGCCTTGCCGCCGGTGAACTCCCAGCGGGAGAGCACGTAGGCCGCCGGGGCGGAGATGGCCAGCACCCCCACGCAGGAGATGACGGAGTAGAGCAGGGAGTTGCCGAAGAACACGGACACGTTCTGGGCGTTCCAGGCGTCGGCGTAGTTGGACCAGTGGAAGCCGCTGGCAAACTGGAAGATCTCACCCCGGTAGATTTCACGGGAGGTGGACAGGCTGGCCCCCAGAATCCAGAACAGCATCACAGCGGTGAACAGCACCCAGATAAATACGATGAGATAGCCGGGCAGAAGCCGGAGCTCCTTTTTCCAATTGATTTTTTTCATGTCGCAGCCTCCTCTCTCAGTATTCCAGGTCGCTGCCCCGGAACAGCCGCTCCGTGACCAGATAGACCGCGATGATAATCAGCGTCAGCACCACGCCCACGGCGGCGCCCGCTCCCGCGTCCCGGGTGGTGATGCCCTTTCCGCCGAACACCATGTCGTACAGGTAGATGACCGGCACGATGGTGGACGACTCGGTGTCGATGGGGGAGAACATCTTGGACCACAGGAAGAAGGTGGTGGCGTTAATGCTCCAGAAGGTGATGGAGGTCTTGATGACCCCCTTGAGCAGGGGCAGGGTGATGTCGAAGAACTGGCGGCCCTTGCCCGCGCCGTCGATGGTGGCGGCCTCGTACAGGTCCTGGGGAATGCCCTCGATGCCGCTGATGTAGATGAGCATGTAATAGCCCACGCTGCCGAAGATGAAGGAGCCGGTCATGGCCCAGAACTTCAGGTCGGTGCCCAGCCACTTGACCTTCTCACCGCCGAAGAGCTGGACGATCTCGTTGAGCAGTCCGTAATCATACTGGAAGATGTACTGAATCCACATGGTGGCCAGGGCCACGGCGCTGATGATGTTGGGCATGTAGATGGCGGCCCGGAAGAACTTCTTGCCCCGGATGCCGCTGGTCACCACCACCGCCATCAGCATGGCGATGGCCAGGGTGAACACGCCGCCCACCAGCCAGATCAGCAGCATGTTGCGCATGGAGGTTATGAAGCTGGCGCTGCCGAAGATCTTGAAGTAGTTGCCCAGGCCGTTGAAGCTCCACTCGGACACCGTGGCGGTGACGCTCTCAACCTGGAAAAAGCTCATGATCACCGTGCGGCACACCGGGTAGACGAACATGATGACCAGGGACAGCAGGGTGGGCAGACAAAACCAAAAGATCATCGCTTTGTTTTTGCGCATGGGTATGCTCTCTCCTTTCTTGACTGAGATAGGAAAAGCAGGCGGCGCCGAGGTGGCGCCGCCTGCCAGCGCGACGGTTTGAAACAGATTACTTGTACAGGGCGTCCAGGGCGGCGCAGAAGTCGGCGCCGGTGGCGTACTTGCCCTCGAACAGCTCCACGCACAGGGACTTGATGGCGTCCTTCACGTCGGCGTTGGCGCTGATGCCCGCGCACCAGGTCATGGGCTTGTCGGCGGCCAGCAGGGTCTCCACGGTGCCATTGAGCACGGCGGGAGCCTTATTGCGGCTGTCGGCGGGGATCTGGGCGGCGGTGTCAGCCATCTTCTGGTCCCACTCGCCGGTGGTCAGGAAGATGATGAAGTCAAAGGCCTCCTGGGGATTCTCGCTGTAGCTGGTGATGGCCAGGGAGTTGGCGCCGGCGTAAGCGGAGGCGTTGTCCGCGCCGCCGTCCACGGCGGGGTAGTTGAACAGGCCCCAATTGACCTGGGTGCCGGTGTTGTTGTTCACCTCGGCGGTAACGTAGTTGGCGCACACGATCATGGCGGCCTGGCCGAAGCCGATCTTATTCTCGCTGGAGGGGAACTCGTCGGGAGCGCCGTCCACGAAGTAGCCCTTGTTGATCAGGTCGATGATCTCGTCGGCAGCCTGCTCGGCGGCGGTGCCGCTCCAGCCGCCGTTCATATCCAGCTCCTCGATCTTCTCCTCACCCAGGTGGCGGACCAGCTGGTGATAGAAGGCGAAGTCGCAGTAGGCGGAGTCCTGGGCGATGGGGGCGATGCCCGCGTCCTTCAGCTTCTGGCACACATCCAGGAACTCGGCCCAGGTCTTGGGCTCGGCGGTGATGCCGGCGGTCTCAAAGGCGTCCTTGTCGTAGAAGATGCCGCCCACCTGGGGCTGCTCGGCGATGGCGTTCAGGTAACCGGCCCACTCGATGGACTGGTCGTTGAGGCACTTGTAGCTGAAGCTGTCGTAGTTGGCGGCCTTGGCCATGTCGGTCAGGTCGTAGGTGAACTTGTTGTACACGGTGCCGATGCGCTTGTAGTCGTCCTCGATGATGTCGATGTCCTCCTTGGCTTCCAGGGAGGCGGACAGCACCTTGTTCACGTCGCGGCCCTTGAACTCGATGTTGACCTTGACGCCGGTCTTGGCCTCGTAGGCCGCGGCGGCCTCCTCGATGACGTTGGCCTGGGGCTCGCCGGAGGACCACATGGACCACATGGTGATGGTCTTGCCGTCGGACTGCTGATCGCCGCCCTCGGGAGCCTTGGACTCCTCGGTGCCGGCGGGGGTGTTGTTCTCGGGGGCCTTGCTCTCATTGCCGCCGGTGCTGCTGCAGCCGGCCAGCATGGCCAGAACCATGACGGAGGCCAGGAGAACGCTCAGGATCTTTTTCATTTCATTTCCTCCATTTCAAAATATGTACTCGGGTGCGGCGGGAATCCTTCCCGCCCTTACATCTATAAGACTAAACGCTTCCGTCCCCGTTGACAATCCGATTGTTGCTCCAGTTTTTATATTTCTTGTCTTTTTCGCATTTTGCCACATAGGCCAACATTGTCCCCCCTCTATTTTCAGCAAAATCCATAATTTTTAATGGGATCGTTTTCACTCTCGGTCATCTTTCCACCGCATTCAATCCAATCTGTAAAATTCAGGCTGGAGAGTTGCACAATCCCCTAAAAAAAGTTATAATAAATATTGACAAGTCAAAATCCTTTTTTGTAATCTTGCGCCGAAAGGAGGGCCCCCATGAGCACCCATCAATATATCCTGGCGGAGGCGGACCGCGCCCCGGAACGGGGCACGGAGCGGGGCCGGCCCCGGCTGCGCTATGTGACCTACACCCATTACAGCCAGGAGTGGACCTCTCAGCTCCACTCCCACACCTGCGCGGAGCTGTTTTTCATCACCGGCGGCCGGGGGGATTTTCTCATCCGGGAGGAGCGTTTCCCCGTGGGCGTCCACGACATGGTGGCGGTGAACGCCGGGGTGCCCCACACCGAGACCAGCCAGAACGGCAGCCCCATGGAGTACGTGGTGATGGGGGTGGAGGGGCTGGAGACCATCGCCGGCACCGGGGGCTACACCCTGCTGAACCAGGCGGTGGAGGACGCTGTGGCCGGATGCCTGCGCATTCTGACCCAGGAGAGCAGGGAGCCCCGGGCGGGGTGCGACGAGATCTGCCAGCGGCTTCTGGAGGTGATCCTGCTGCGGCTGAGCCGCCGGGGGGATTTCGCCCTGTCCGACGCCCCCGCCGCCGGGTCCAGCCGGGAATGCAGCCTGGTCCGCCGCTATATCGACAACCACTTCAAGGAAAACCTGACCCTGGACCAGCTGGCGGGGCTGGCCCACATCAACAAGTACTACCTTTCCCACACCTTCCGCCGGGAGTTCAACATCTCCCCCATCAACTACCTGATCTCCCGGCGCATCCAGGAGAGCCGGTTCCTGCTGGCAGAGACCGATCACTCCCTGTCCCAGATCGCCCAGATCCTGGGCTTCTCCTCCCTGAGCTACTTCTCCCAGAGCTTCCGCCGGGCGGAGGGCGTCAGCCCTTTAGAGTACCGAAAACAGCACAGATAGGCGCTCCCAGGCGCAGGTCGCGCTTCCTCCCCTTGCAAAGGGGAACTCCATCGTGTATGCTCAGGATGCGATCGCGAAAGGAGTGAGGCCCGTGAAAGTGACCGTGGAGGAGCGGCCCGGGCTGGACCAGCCCGAGGTCATCATCCGCTGTCCCCGGCTGGACGAGAGGACGGCCCGGCTCATCGAGCTGCTGCGGCTGTCCGACGCCCGGCTCACCGGGGAAAAGGACGGGGAGACCTGCATTCTGGACGGGGCTGAGGTGCTGTATATCGACACCGTGGACCGTGGCACCTTCCTGTACACGGCGGACGGGGTATATCAGACCCGCCTGCGGCTGTACGAGCTGGAGGAGCAGCTGGCGGGCCGGGATTTTGTCCGGGTGGGCAAATCGGCCATCGTGAACTTCGCCCAGGTGCGCTCCCTGCGCCCGGACTTCGGGGGCCGGATGAGGCTCACCCTGTCCAACGGCGAGGTGGTGATGGCCAACCGCCAGTATGTCCCCGCCATCAAGGCAAAGCTGGGCTTGTGAAAGGAGTGCCGGGTATGAAAAAGTTTTTCCAGATCGTCGTGTCCATCAAAGAGCGGACGGCCCTGTGCTACACCGCCGCCATGTGTTTCTATCTGTTCTTTCTGTTCGTGTTCAAGCAGGAGGGAGCCTCCCTGCCCCACCTGTTCTCCCTGCTGGTGGTGAGCGTCGCGGCGGGGACCATGCAGCTGGCGGCCTTTTCCGACCTGCTCTTTAAAAAGCTGGCCTACGGCTGGCGGCTCGTGGTGTTCGCGGTGCCCTTCGGGGCCGTCCTCACCGCCTTCGCGGTGGGCTTCGGCTGGTTCCCCACGGACCAGCTCGGGGCCTGGGTGCTGTTCGGGGTCATCTTTGTGGTCATCTTTGTGGCCATCACCGCAGGTATTGAACTCTACTTCCGCCTGTCCGGGCGGAAGTACGACGACCGGCTGGACTGGTACAGGAAGAGCCGGGAAAAGGAATAACAAAAGCCCGGGCGGAGGTGAATCCGCCCGGGCTTTTCATCTATTTACTATGTTTTCACATCTCCTGGAACAATTCGATCTCCTCGCCTAGGGGGCCAACGCAAAAGGTGATCCTGGCCGGGCAGGGCGGCGCTGAGTCTATCACGATATCCTTTGGCCCGAGAAAAACCCGGTATCCCGCCCGCTCCACCGCCTGGGCGGCCCAATCCACGTCATCCACCGCCAGCGCAAAGTGCCGCACCGCGCCTTTTCTATACTCACCTTCTCCATTGCTGAAAATCTCGATCAGCCCGTTCCCGGTATCCAGCATCACACCTTCCGGCCATTGGCGCTTCACCGCCAACCCCAAAACGCCGCAGTAAAACTCCACCGCCCGCTCAAGGTCCTCCGGCGTTCCGCACTTCATCGACACATGGTGAAGCCCCATAACCATGGTGCGGCCCCCCTTTTCGTTCTTATTGCGGCTTGAAACTGTCCTTCAGGCTCACCGAGCGGTTGAACACCAGGTGGCCGGGCTTGGAATCCTTGCTGTCGGCGCAGAAATAGCCCTGGCGCATGAACTGGAACCGGTCCGAGGGCTGGGCCTCCGCCAGCCCCGCCTCCACCTTGCACCCGGTGAGCACCTCCAGAGAGTTCGGGTTCAGGCACTCCAGAAAGTCCTTGCCCGCCGCGTCCGGCTCCGGGTCGGAGAACAGGTTGTCGTACAGCCGCACCTCCGCGTCCACGGCGGTGGCGGCATCCACCCAGTGGATGGTGGCCCCCTTCACCTTCCGCCCGTCGGCGGGGTTGCCCCCCTTGGACTCAGGGTCGTACTCGGCGGCAATCTCAATGACGTTCCCCTGATCGTCCGTCTCGTAGCCCACGCACTTGATGAGATAGGCCCCCTTCAGGCGGCACTCCGGGCCGTTGGGGTACAGGCGCTTGTACTTGGGCACCGGCTCAGGCAGGAAATCCTCTCCCTCGATCCACAGCTCCCGGGAGAAGGTGACGGTGTGAGTGCCCTCCTCGGGGCGCAGGGGGTTGTTCTCCACCTCGAAGGTCTCCGACTGCCCCGCGGGGTAGTTGGTGATGACCAGCTTCACCGGCCGCAGCACCGCCATCGCCCTCTGTGCCGTCTCGTTCAGGTCCTCCCGGAGACAGTACTCTAGAAAGGCGTACTCAATGGTGTTGGCCGACTTGGTCACCCCCACCCGGTCGCAGAAATTGCGGATGGCTTTGGGGGTGTAGCCCCGGCGGCGCAGGCCGCACAGGGTGGGCATGCGGGGGTCGTCCCAGCCGGACACCCGGCCCTCCTCCACCAGCTGGCGCAGCTTGCGCTTGGACATGACGGTATGGTCGATGCCCAGCCGGGCGAACTCAATCTGGCGGGGCTTGTGGCAGGGGATGGAGACGTTGTTGGCCACCCAGTCGTACAGGGGCCGGTGGTTCTCAAACTCCAGGGAGCACAGGGAGTGGGTGATGCCCTCCAGGGCGTCCTCAATGGGGTGGGCGAAGTCGTACATGGGGTAGATGCACCACTTGTCCCCCTGGCGGTGGTGGTGGGCGTGGTTGATGCGGTAGATCACCGGGTCACGCATGTTGAAGTTGCCCGAGGCCAGGTCGATCTTGGCCCGGAGGGTGTATTTCCCGTTGGGGAACTCCCCGTTTTTCATCCGCTCAAAGAGGTCCAAAGACTCCTCCATGGGCCGGTCCCGCCAGGGAGAGGTGGCGGGTACGCCGATGGTGCCCCGGTGCTCCTTGAACTCCTCCGGGGACAGCTCGCACACGTAGGCCAGCCCCTTCTTGATGAGCTCCACCGCGTACTCGTACATCTGGGGGAAGTAGTCGGAGGCGTAGTAGAACCGGCCCCCCCAGTCGAAGCCCAGCCAGTGGATGTCCTCCTGAATGGCCTCCACGTACTCCACGTCCTCCTTGGAGGGGTTGGTGTCGTCCATGCGCAGGTTGCACATGCCGCCGTACTTCTCCGCCGTGCCGAAGTCGATGGTCAGCGCCTTGCAGTGGCCGATGTGGAGGTAGCCGTTGGGCTCGGGCGGGAAACGGGTGTGGACAGTCATGCCCTGGTACTGCCCGCCCTGAGCGATGTCCTCGTCGATAAAGTCGTGGATAAAGTTCTGGCTCATGGATGCGTTCAGCTCTTCTGCCATGTCTGTCACTCCTCGTAAATGTAAATAGGTGGGCCCCGGGTACGCCCAGGGTCCACCTATTATATCCGTTTTTCCCGGGAAAAGCAACTGGCAATCGTACCAATTTCAGCACCGTACCAGCACCGTCGGTCAAACAGGGGACCCCGCAAAGCCGCCCTTTGGCTTTGTGGGGGAAGGAGGAGCAACGTAATGAGCGAGCTTCCAGCGCAGCTGGAAGCGAGGGATATGGAGCTTGTGACGACGCGGTCACGCTGCGCCTGTTCGCGACGCGCGGCTTCCTTCCGGCTTGGGCAAAACCCGCCCCCGCTGCGCGGCGGCTGGGCTTTTCCCCTCGCTCCAGTCCATCCGCGCTGCTCACGACGGCTCCGCGCTTCCGTAGTCCTCACAGACAGGGTGGAGCGCCTCCGGCCACTCGTACCCCAGCCCGGTCAGCTCCTGGTCAGTGTACAGCCGGAAGGGAGGCTCCTCCCCCTCCTCCAGCTCCCTGCCCTCCTCCTCAGGACGCAGACTCTGGGGCAGCAGATGGCGGTATCCATCGTCGGTGGCCGCGATGAGCCACAGCCCCGCCGAGCCCCGCACCGGCTCTACCTCAATGGCGCACTGCTGGCACAGGTACTCCATGGCCATGAGCAGGCCGAAGTCAGAGGCCGGCTCGCCGGACAGCGCGTCCAGCGCCAGGTTGGTGCCGTCCGGCGTGTAGGGCCCGGAGGCGGCCCGGACAATGGCCGCCAGCTCCTCCACGGTGTATCCCTCCCCAGCGGGAGGCGCCGCCTCCAGCAGGGCCGCGGCGGTGGTCTCCAGCTGCTGGGCGTAGCCCTGCTCCTCCTCCGCCACCGCCTCGGCGCTCTGGCTCCAGCCCACCTTTACCTCAATGATCCGGCGGGTGCCCGTCTCCGGGTACAGCCGAATGGAGGTCCTGCCGATGTCATGGTGGCGGTACAGAGCCGGAAAACTGGCACAGGCCAGATCCAGCAGGTGCTCCGCCAGCTCCTGGTCGCCAGAGAAGTAGGAGGCCAGAAAGGCGGCGGAGTCCTCCTGGCCGGTGACCAGCCGCTTCAGCTCCTGCCGCACGCCGGCCAGACCCCTGACCTCCCGCAGGCCCGCCGTCTCCTGGGCGGACCGGGAGTAGGCGATCCGCAGCTCCACCTCGTAGTAGGTGAGCACGCGGGTGGCGTCGTAGGTCAAGGAGCGCACGGAAAAAGCCCCCAGGGGGTCGTCGTACAGCACCTCGTCCCGGGCGTTGGCCAAATCGGCCTCCACGTCTCCGGTGTAGTTGTACAGCCGGATGGCTCCCCCTGGGCGGTGGTCGCTGACAAAATAGAGCATGGCGTTTACCAGCCCCTGGTAGCTCTCCGCCCGGAGGACGGACTCCTCCTCAGTGACGGCGTAATCCACATGGGTGGAGACCGTCTCGTGGCCCCGCTCCAGCATGGCGGCGCAGCCGCTGAGCGGTAGCGCCGCGCACAGAATCAGGGCCAATATCCGCTTTTTCACAGGACACCTCCTTGTCACGCTGCGAAGCGGCCAGGACGTTCGGTCGCTTTCCCTCCGACTCAGGCAAAATACAGATTTGCTCCGCAAATCTTGGTTTTTTGCCTTCGCTTCAGTCCAAGCTCCCTCACTGTCCGCTTCTCCGCGCTTCTCTCACAGGTCATCTTTCTTGTAGTCCCGGAAGCCCTCTCCCAGCACTTCGTGGGCGTCGCACACAATGACGAAGGCCACGGGGTCGATGTCCTTGATGGTGGCCTTGATCTCGGCGATCTCCCGCTGCTTGAAGGCGCACATCAGCACGTTTTTATCCGCCCCGGTATACGCCCCCTGGCCATGGAGGATGGTAACGCCCCGGTCCAGGTCCTTGACAATGGCGTCGGAGATCTCCTTGTTCTTGTCGCTGATGATATAGGCCACCTTGGCGGTGTCCATGCCGTAGAGCACCCCGTCCATGACGATGGTGGAGATATACAGGGCCACCAGGCCGTACAAGGCGGCGTACAGCGTCCGGAACGCCACCGACACCGCCACGATCACCGCCAGGTCAATGCCCATCAGCAGCTTCCCCATGGGCAGCCAGGCCAGCTTCAGCTTTAAAAGCCGGGCCAGCAGGTCGGTGCCGCCGGTGGTGGCCCCCTGCAGGAAAATCAGCCCCAAAGACAGCCCCAGCGACAGCCCGCCGAAGATGCAGGCCAGCAGCGGCTCCATGGGCTCCCACTCCCGCAGGGGGGTGAGCACGTCGATAAACACCGAGGACACCGCCATGGCGTACAGCGACGACACCAGCAGCCGCCCGCCGATGAGCTTCCACCCCAGGATAAACAGCGGGACGTTCAGCGCGATGACGGTAACGCCGATGGGCAGGGCCGGGATCAGGTAATTGATGATCTGAGCCACGCCGGTAATGCCGCCGAAGGCGATGCCGTTGGGGGCGTAGCACCACACGAAACCCAGCGCGTAAATGGCGGAGGCCGCGGTGATAATCAAAACAGGAAGCAGGGTCTTTTTCAGATGGGACACGGCAGACGTCCTCCTTTAATTGCGGTTCATGTTGTCACGCTTCACCTGTTCGCGACGCGCGGCTTCGCTCCGACTCGGGCAAAACCCGCCCCCGCCACGCGGTGGCTGGGCTTTTGCCCTCGCTCCGTTCCATCCGCGCTGCTCACGACGGCTCCGCGCTTCTCCTTTTTCTTTTCAAAGAAAAAGCGGGCCGCCGGAGGCAAACGTTACAAAATGCTCATCTGCTCCTCCCCCCGGTCCTCCTCCCTGAGGAGCGCCCCGGCGGCGGGGAGGGACCGGGCCCGGTAGCGGGCGGCGTTGACGATGTGGGTGGCGCTCAGCGGCTTTGCCCACTCCACATGATGCCTGGCCTTCACCGCCATCACCCCCACGCCCTGGGTGCTCCGGGTGGTCTTGGGGGTGAGGGACGCGGTGTGGAACACCACGCACCGCCCGTCGCTGGACCCCACCGCCATCTCCTGGTCCTCCGCCAGCAGGCAGGCGGACACCAGAGGGAACTTGTCGCAGTAGGCCCCGGTGAGCTTCTTCCGCCGGGTCTGGGTCTGGTAGGCGGACAGCTCCACCCGGGCCGCCTTGCCGTTGTCAAAGAAAAACAGCAGGTGGGCGGAGTAGTCCCCGGGAGCGCAGGCCCAGACAAACTTCTCCTCCGAGTCCATGCCCAGCTTGGTGGGCAGGTAGTCCCCCAGCACGCTGGCCTTAGCGTCGTCGAAGTCGGACAGCCGGGTCTTGTAGCACTGCTGTTTGTCGGTGAACACCAGCAGCTCGTCCCGGTTGGAGCCCTCCCACTGGAGGAACGCCCCGTCCCCTTCCTTATACTTCTGCTCAGAGCTCATGCGCAGGGACTGAGGCGTGATCTTCTTAAAGTATCCCTCTTTCGAGATGAACACATTCACCGGATAGGCGGGAATCTCCTCCTCAGCGGCGGCCTGAACCTCCGCCGCCTGCTGGTACTCGTAGACGATCTCCGTGCGCCGGGGGACGGCGTACTTCTTTTTCACGTTTTTCAGCTCGTCGGTGATGATGGCCTTGATCCGCTGGGCGGAGCCGATGATGTCCTTCAAATCGGCGATCTCCGTCTCCAGCTGGGCCGTCTCCCCCACCCGCTTGAGGATATACTCCTTGTTGATGTTGCGCAGCTTGATATCCGCCACGTACTCCGCCTGAACCTGGTCGATGCCGAAGCCGATGATGAGGTTGGGCACCACCTCGGCCTCCTCCTCCGTCTCCCGGATGATGCGGATCGCCTTGTCGATGTCCAGCAGGATGCGCTTCAAACCTTTCAGAAGGTGGAGCTTCTCCTCCTTCTTCTGGCAGATGTGATAGGTCCGCCGCCGCACCCCGTCCATCCGCCAGCCGGTCCACTCCTCCAGAATCTCCCCCACCCCCATCACCTTGGGCATTCCGGCGATGAGGATGTTGAAGTTGCAGGAGAAGGTGTCCTGGAGGGGGGTCGTCTGATACAGCCGGGCCATCAGCTTCTCCGGGTCCGCGCCCCGCTTCAGGTCGATGGCCAGCTTCAGGCCGTTCAGGTCGGTCTCGTCCCGCATGTCGGAGATCTCCTTGATCTTCCCCGCCTTCACCAGCTCGGCCACCTTGTCCAGGATGGCCTCCACTGTGGTGGAGTAGGGAATCTCATAGATCTCCAGCACGTTGTCCTCTTTGACGTGCCGCCACTTGGCCCGCAGCTTGAGAGGCCCCCGGCCCGTGCGGTAAATCTCCGCCAGGGCCGCCCCGTCGTACAGCAGCTGCCCCCCGGTGGAGAAGTCCGGGGCCTTTAAAATGCCCAGCAGGTCCACGTTGGGGTCCTTGAGATAGGCGATGGCGGCGTCGCACACCTCCCCCAGGTTGAACCCGCACAGGTTGGAGGCCATGCCCACGGCGATGCCCTGGTTGGCCGCCACCAGCACGTTGGGAAAGGTGGTGGGCAGCAGGGTGGGCTCCGTCAGCTTGCCGTCGTAGTTGGGGACAAAGTCCACCGCGTCCTGGTCGATGTCCCGGAACAGCTCCTGACAGATGGGGTCCAGCCGCACCTCGGTGTACCGGGAAGCCGCCCAGGCCATGTCCCGGGAGTACACCTTGCCGAAGTTGCCCTTGGAGTCTACCAGGGGGTGCAGCAGGGCCCCGTACCCCCGGCTGAGACGCACCATGGTGTCGTAGATGGCGGCGTCCCCGTGGGGGTTCAGCTTCATGGTGGCCCCCACCACATTGGCCGACTTGGTCCGGGGCTTGGTGAGCAGGCCCATGTCGTACATGGTGTACAGCAGCTTCCGGTGGGAGGGCTTGAAACCGTCGATCTCCGGGATGGCCCGGGAGACGATGACGGACATGGCGTAGGGCATATAGTTGAGCTCCAGCGTCTCGGTGATGGGCTGCTCCAGCACCTGGGCCCGCAGGCCCATGACGTTGGGGTTGTTCACTTTTTTGGGGCCCTTCTGGTCAGGGGCTTTCTTCTTAGCCAATCAAATCAATCCTTACATTGGAATACCACCCCGCGCCCTGTGGGGCGCGGGGCGGTTGTCACGCCGCGAAACGGCCGGAGTGCCCGGTCCGTTTCTCCGCGTTTCGCTCAGGACGCCAGGGGCTCGATGGACTCCACCACAGTGGACCCCTCGGGGGGCTCGGTCATGGGCTTGTCGGCGGTGGCCTTCTGAGTCTGGGTGACCTCCACCTTTATCTCGCCCATGTTGGCGATGTGGAAATTCATGTCCATGGTGACGTTTCCATCGGCCTGCTCCACGTCCATGGTGATCTTCATGCCGGGCACGCCGGTCTGGGCCGCGGTCTCCATCACGCAGGTCATGGTGGTGCCGCCCTTGCCGTCCACCTTCATGACGATCTCATACTCCTTGAAGGCGGCTTTGGCCTCCGCCATGTCCTCTTCGCTCAGGCCCATATCTTTGTAAATGTCAAACAGGTCGTCCACGCCGATGGTCAGGGTGGACACGCCGCCGGAGGTGGTGAACTTGCCGTCGCCGAAGAGGCTGCTCAGCATCCCCGTCATGGAGGACAGCGACACAACGCTGGTCACGGAGTTCTTGTCCAGCATGGCCGTCAGGGCGGAGCCGATGGTAGTATCCCCCGCGCTGGTGAAGGCCAGCTCGCCCCACTCCGCGCCCAGGTCCTGGCCCAGCCACACGTTGTCCTTGCCCGCCAGCTCATCCAGCGCCGCGGCCCGGAACCAGGCGGCGCCCTCCCGGGTCAGGATGACCTCTATGTCGTCCAGTCCCTCCGCCATGGCGCGGAACAGGATGGCGTTCTCCTCGAAGTCGGCCCCGTACTGCTCGGTGAGCAGCTTCTCCAGATCGTCCAGCGCGTTGTCGGACAGCTTCAGGGACAGCTGGGCGCTGGCGGCGTCCGCGTTGAAAATCTGCTTACCGGTGAGGTCGGCCTTGTAGGTCTTGTTCTCGTTGAGGGTGTCAAAGAGAGTAATGGTGAAGTTCTCCTTCACGTCGGCGACGTAGTTTTTCCCCTCCTCCAGGGCGGGGCCCTTGTTGGCCTGCACCTTGTTGAGGATGGTGAAGTTCTCGTCGATCTGGGCGGTCAAGGCCTCCCGGTCCAGCAGGACGGCGGTCTGGTAAGCGCTGTCCCAGCCCACGTCGTAGCCCAGGGCCTCGGCGATGAAGCGCACGGGGACGTAGGTGCGTCCGCCCTTGATGTAGGGGGCGCAGTCCATCTCGATGGTCTTATCAGCTTCGCCGGTATCGGTGCCGCGGGTATGCCGTACTGCGGTGGTGCCGCCAATGGTGAAGTTGATTGTATACTCGTCGATGAAGAGCCGCACAGAGTCTTTCTGGTCCGCAAACTCGTAGTCCACCTCGCCGCCCAGGGCTTCCACCAGGGCGCGGACAGGGGTCATGGTGCGGCCGTCCGCCACCTCGGGGGCAGCGTCGGGGAACTTGACGTACACGCCGTTGACCATCACGCCCACCTGGCCGGGCACGCCGCCCAGGGCCTGCTTCTGGCCGTCGATGAGCTGCTGCTGCACCTCCTGAAGCTGTTTCTCCAGCTCACTCCAGTCGGCGCTGTCCGGGTCCAGTCCCTCCAGATCAAGGCCGTCCCAGTTGAAGCTCCCCAGGGGGCCGCTGGTGAGGATGGACGTGGGGCCGTCCGCGCCGCCGATGACGCCGATGGACCCGGCAGAATCAGGGAACATTTCGTTCAGCATGTCGCTGATGGGAATAGCGCTGATGGGGATGGCATCTCCGGGCTTGTAGACGGGCACGGCCTCGCCGTCCACCGTGTAGGCGCCGTCCGCGGGGGCCGCGTCGGGGGCCGGAGCCGCCAGGGCTGGGACTGTCAGCGACAGCGCCAGAGTCAGAGACAATAGAATCGCTGTCAGTTTTTTCATGATTGGTTCCTCCTTTTCACACAAATAAAGCTGCTTTTATCTTTACACCGCCCCGCGGTGTGGGGTACATGGTCACCAGGTGATGGGGTCGTTCCACTGGAACAGGTAGATGGAGAGGCAGACACCTCCCCAAAGGACCAGCGCAGCGCTCACCACTACACCCAGCGCCGTCAGTCCGGCGCGGACCGGGCGGGACAAGGCGGAACGGCCCAGCTCCTTCCAAATCAGTCGGCCCAGCAGGCAGGCCAGAGCTGCGGCGAAGATGATATACATTGGCGCAGACCACCGCCTTTCCTATGAAGAAGTGTAAAAGTTTCTTTTTGCCCCGCTTTTTCTGCACAAAGAAAAAGCGGACCGCCGGAGGCAAAATTAAGAGATATCCGCCATATCCAAATACTTATACCCGCTGTCGGCGATGTGGTCCTTCCGGGCCTGGAGGTCGTTGCCCAGGAACATCTCAAAAATCTGGGCGGTGCGCTCCACGTCCTCCGGCATCACCTTGATGAGCCGCCGGGTGTCCGGGCTCATGGTGGTCAGCCACATCATGTCCGGCTCGTTCTCGCCCAGCCCCTTGGAGCGCTGCACGTCGAACTTCTTGCCCTCCAGGGAGGCCACAATGTCGTTGCGCTCCTTGTCGGAGTAGGCAAACCAGGTCTTTTCCTTGCAGGTGATCTCGTACAGGGGGGACTCGGCGATGTAGACGTAGCCCTTCTCGATCAGGGTTGGGGTGAGGCGGTACAGCATGGCCAGGATCAGGGTGCGGATCTGAAAGCCGTCCTCGTCGCCGTCGGTGCAGATGACGATTTTGTTCCAGCGGAGATTGTCCAGGTCGAAGGCGTTCAGGTCCTTCACGTGCTTATCCTTGACCTCCACCCCGCAGCCCATCACCTTCAAAAGGTCGGTGATGATCTCGCTTTTGAAAATGCGGGCGTAGTCCGCCTTGAGGCAGTTGAGAATCTTGCCCCGCACGGGCATGATGCCCTGGAACTCCGCGTCCCGGCTCAGCTTCACCGCCCCCATGGCGGAGTCGCCCTCCACGATGTAGAGCTCCCGCTTCTCCACGTCCTTGGTGCGGCAGTCCACAAACTTCTGCACCCGGTTGGAGATGTCCACTGAGCCGGACAGCTTCTTCTTGATGCCCAGGCGGGTCTTTTCCGCCGTCTCCCGGGAGCGCTTGTTCACCAGCACCTGCCCGGCGATCTTCTCCGCGTCCATGGGGTTCTCGATGAAATAGACCTCCAGCTGGGAACGGAGGAACTCGGTCATGGTCTCCTGGACAAACTTGTTGGTGATGGACTTTTTGGTCTGGTTCTCGTAGCTGGTCTGGGTGGAGAAGTTGCTGCTCACCAGCACCAGGCAGTCCTGAATGTCCGCCCAGGTCACCTTGGCCTCGTTTTTTTGATATTTATTGTTCTGCTTGAGCCAGCCGTCGATGGCGGACACAAAGGCCAGCCGCATGGCCTTTTCCGGCGAGCCGCCGTGCTCCAGCCAGGAGGAGTTGTGGTAGTGTTCCACCACCTGCACCCGGTTGGAGAAGCAGAAGGACACCGACAGCTTCACCTTGTATTCCGCCTTGTCCGCCCGGTCCCGGCCCCGGCGCTCCGCCTGCCAGAACACCGGGACGGTGAGGAAATCCTCCCCCGCCAGCTCGGTGACATAGTCGATGAGGCCGTTCTCGTAGCGGAAATCGGTGGTCTCAAATTTCCCGCCGGCCTGATTGCGGAAGCGGAAGGTCACCCCGGCGTTGACCACCGCCTGGCGCTTCATCACGTCGGTGTAATAGTCCACCGGGATGTCGATGTCGGTGAACACCTCCAGATCGGGCTTCCAGCGGAATTTGGAGCCGGTCTTTTTTCGGTCGGCGGGCTCCTTGCCCATCTCTCCCACAATCTCGCCCTTTTCAAAGTGGAGGGTGTATTTGAACCCGTCCCGGTAGATGGTGGCGTCGAAATACTCGCTGGCGTACTGGGTGGCGCAGGAGCCCAGGCCGTTGAGGCCCAGGGAGTACTCGTAGTTGTCCCCGCCGCCCTCCTTGTACTTGCCCCCGGCGTACAGCTCGCAGAACACCAGCTCCCAGTTGTAGCGGCCCTCCGCCTCGTTCCAGTCCACCGGGCAGCCCCGGCCAAAGTCCTCCACCTCGATGGACCGATCCTCGTACCGGGTGACGGTGATCAGGTCGCCGTGGCCCTCCCGGGCCTCGTCGATGGCGTTGGAGAGGATCTCAAACACGGCGTGCTCACAGCCCTCCAGCCCGTCGGAGCCAAAGATGACGCCGGGGCGCTTGCGCACCCGGTCCGCCCCCTTCAGGGCGGAGATGGAGTCGTTGCCGTACTGCTGTTTCGGAGTGGACCTTGCCATAGCTGCACCTCGTTGTGATAGTCTGGGCGGCGAAGCCCCCGGATTTTGTCCGCCCGGGACGAATCCCGTCCCCTCCCAGGCGCAAAACGCGCGGTATACCGCCAATTATACAATAGTATACTCCAGGATGAAGAAACCGTCAAGAGCCGCCCAGCTCCCGTCTCTGCCGCAGGGTGGCCTCCCGCCGGGCAGCCGGGCTGTCCGCCGCCAGCTCGTGGGTGAGGTAATCCGGCTGAAGCCGCTCCACAATGGACGCCGCCTCCGGCACGGTCCAGGGCTGGTGCCGGTCGATCTTCTGGATGTGGCGGTAGTTGACGCCGTACTGCTCCACGCTGTCCCGGGGCAGGCCGGAGGGCACGGCGCCGGTGTGGTCCCTCACGTAGGCCCCGCTGAGGGACTGGTGAAAGTGGAGCCCCCGGATGTACCGGCACAGGCTCCCGTGGGCGTCCAGCATCCGGTGGATGTAGTCCACCCCCTCTTTTTGCGTGGTCAGGTCCCGGTTGGCGTTCATCAGGTGGCCGGTGTCCAGCATGAGCCCCTTTTTCGGGTAATCCACCCGGTCCAGCAGACGCCCGGTGAGGGCCGGGTCCGTCATGGTCAGCCCCGGCCACCACAGGTTCTCCAGCAGAAGGTCCGGCCCGCCCTCCGCCCCCTGGAACAGGGTGTTGACCACCTCCGCAGCCGTATCAATGACCTCCTCCGCGGTGTGCCGCCAGCGATAGGTGTAGCCCTCCTCAATGGACACGTCGGACACGTGGAACACCACGTATTTTGCCCCCATGGCCCGGGCCCGCTCCAGGTCCGCCCGGTAGACCTCCAGCACATAGTCCGCCCCCAGCCCGCCGTAGAAGCGCCGGGCCTCCTCCAGGGTGCCGTATTTCTCCTCCAGCATGGCCCTGTCCTCCCGGTAGAGGTCCAGCCAGTCGGTGAAAAAGGTGAGGTGCCAGCCCACCGCCAGCGACCGGGGAAATTCCTCCGGGACGGGCTCCCCCGCCCAGATGGCCTCCACCCCCTGACAGCCCAGGGCGGCCAGCTCTTTCCGCAGGCCCTCCGCCCCGCCGTACTGGGCCAGAATTCCGGCGGACAGGGGCAGCGGGATCAGCTCGTACACAGCCTCTCCTCCTCTCTTTTCCCTGCATAACAGGAAAAGTATACCATATATTCCCCTCCTGGCGCAACCTCAGGACCGGCCGGAAAAACTTCCCGCCCCGCCGGAGCGGGTTACTCTTGCATTTATCCCGTTCTTATCATATAATAGTGCTACTGCTTCCGTTTTCCGCCATGGGCGGAAATCTATGGCGCCCTGTTGACGACGACGGCCTGCGGCGGGCGCCGCCTGCAATGAGGTGATGGATGATACCGACACGCTTTCTATCAATCTCTCAGAAAAACCACGAAGGGGGACCATGTATCATGGGTACAAGTATCAAGAGATCTGTCAACATTCGGGTGATCTGCGCCATCGTCGCTGTGATCCTATTCAGCTGCGTGACCACCATGAATATCCTGCGCATTGAGAGCACCCAGGCCGCCAGCGCCCAGGCCAACGCCCTGCTGGACAACGCCCAAAAGGCGGAGGTGGCCCACTACAAGTGGTCGGTCAACCTGAGCAACGCCCTTTACGTCGGCACCGAGTTCACCGGCAGCATGGACCACACCGGCTGTGTGCTGGGCAAGTGGCTGTACAGCGATCTGGAACTGGAGGACGAGGAGATCAACCGCCTGCGCGCGGAGATCGAGCCGCTGCACAAGGAGCTTCACGCCTCTGCGGGCACCGCGCTGGAAATGTACAGCAACAGCCACGACCGGGCCCAGCAGTATAATCAGGAGACCATCCAGGCCAACCTGGCCACCCTGGTGGGCCTGCTGGACCAGGTGGTGGCCCGGGGCACCCAGCTGAGCACCGAGTGCGCCCAGCGCATGAGCTCCACCGTCGCTCTCATGCACACCCTCACCATCATCTGCCTGGTGCTCAACCTTGTGGCCCTCATCAGCCTGGTGGTGTTCGTGATGCGCAATGTCATCCAGCCCCTGCTGCTCATCACCAATAAGGCAAAACCGCTCCAGGAGGGCAACCTGTCGCTGGATCTGGAGTACACCTCCAAAAACGAGCTGGGCCAGTTGGCCCAGACCCTGGAGGACTCCGTGGGCCTCATCCGCACCTACATCGAGGACATCGACCGGGTGATGGGAGAGCTGGCTCAGGGCAACTTTGACGTACACACCTCCACCCGGTACATTGGCGACTTCAGCACCATTGAGGAGGCTATGAACAGCTTCACCGTGGCCCTGTCCGACGCCATGGGCAACATCGTCCAGGCGGAGCAGCGGGTCTCCGGCCACGCCGAGCAGCTGTCCAGCGGGGCCCAGGCCCTGGCCCAGGGGGCCACGGAACAGGCCAGCGCGGTGCAGGAGCTGTATGCCACCGTGGACGACTTGTCCAAGAGCGCCGGGCGCAACGCCCAGGCCGCCGCCGCCGCCCAGGACAGCGCCAAGCTTACCAGCCAGCAGGTGTCACTGAGCAGCGAGCAGATGGAGCAGATGGTGTCCGCCATGGCGGATATCTCCGACGCCTCTCAGCAGATCGGCAAGATCATCTCCACCATCGAGGACATCGCCTTCCAGACCAACATTCTGGCCCTGAACGCCGCCGTGGAGGCCGCCCGGGCCGGGGCCGCGGGCAAGGGCTTCGCCGTGGTGGCCGACGAGGTGCGCAGCCTTGCCTCCAAGTCCGACGAGGCCGCCAAGGCCACCAAGGGCCTCATTGAGAACTCCATCCAGGCCACCCACCGGGGCACCCAGATCGTGGGCGAGGTATCCGCTTCCCTGAAGAAAGCGCTGGCGCTGGTGGTGGAGTCCAACAAGGCCATCGGGACCATCACCGACGCCATCCACCAGGAGGCCGAGTCCCTGTCCCAGGTGTCCGAGGGCATCGGGCAGATCTCCTCCGTAGTACAGACCAACTCCGCCAGCAGCGAGGAGTCCGCCGCCGTCAGCTCCGAGCTGTTCGAGCAGGTCCACGTGCTGGAGGACCAGACCAAGCGGTTCAAGCTCAAGGGCCAGCACAGCCCCAGCTACACCCGCTGAGCGCCAAAAGGCGGACGGCCCCAGGCCGTCCGCCTTTTCCAATCTATTGCAGCACATCCAGTTTATCGTGCTTCTTCAGACCAGCCACCACCCACCGGCGGATCAGGTCATAGATGACGGCAAACACCGGCACCCCCGCCAGGATGCCCACAAAACCAAACAGGCCCTCAAACAGAGTGATGGCGAACAGGACCCAGAATCCGGTGAGCCCCACGCTCCCGGCCAGCAGCTTTGGCCCCAGCACGTTGCCGTCAAATTGCTGTAAAATAACGATGAAAATCAGGAAAATCAGGCAGTTCCGGGGGCTGGAGATCAGAATCAGCAAAGCGGCCGGCGCCGCGCCGATAAAGGGCCCAAAGTAGGGAATCACGTTGGTGACGCCGATGATCACGCTGATGAGCACCGCATTCTGGAAGCCCGCTACAAAGGTCATGATCAGGCAGAACACGTAGCAGATCAGCCCCACGATGGCGCTGTCCAGAATCTTTCCGCCGAAAAAGCCCACAAATGTACTGTCGATGAAGGAAAACTCCTTGAGCAGGGACTCCGCCCGCTCCGGCTTGAAGGCGGCGTATACCAGGGCCTTGCCGTGTTTGGCGAACTTCTCCCGGGCCAGCAGCAGATAGACGCAGATGATGATCCCCAGAACGATATTTTTCAGTACGGTAATCACAGAGCCCACCGTGCTCACCACCCCGTCCATCATCCCCCGCATGGTGGTCAGCAGGTCGGTATTGGCCCAGTTGCGCAGCCAGCTCTCCACACTGGCAAAGGCCTCGTTGGCGTACCCCTGGAGCATCTCATTGCCCTCCAGGTGACCCAGCACCCACTGAGCGAACTCCTGAGCCTTGGGCGGGACTACGGCGGCCAGGGCGATGATGCTCTCCACCATCTCCGGGATGACCATGCTGAGCAGCAGGTAGATCACCAGGGCGCTGATGACCATGACAGCGACGACGCTGAATATGCTGGCCCGCTTTTTCAGGCGCTCCGGCAAAACCTCCCGGAAAACACCGTCTAAAAAATTACAAGGAGTTTTCAACAGATAGGCCATCACCCCACCGTAGATGAAAGGCGTAAGCACCCCCATCAGCCAGTGGAAGCCGCTTCGCAGCTGGTCCAGCCGCTGAATGCAGAAAAACAGCAGAATCGCCAGCGCCAGAGAGAGAAAGCCCGTCAGGGATTGGAAGAATATCTTTTTGAGAAATTCCTTGTTCATGTGCCGCCGCCCTTTCCCGGTATCATTGATAAACCCATCTTACCTCAAAGGGCCGGCTGTTTTCAAGCCTGTTTCACGCTTTTTAAGCGCCCTTTAAAAAATTTATCCAATCTCAGGGGCTTGGAAGGAGAGAAATCCATGTTTTTCCACCGCAAAAAGGCCGTCTCCACCTTTGACAAAACGGGAAAAACGCCGGTGCTCCGCACCAGCATCTGCACCGGAGAGCAGACGGCGGGCTTTAAGGACGAGACTACAGGAAAATTTTACGACATCATGCTGATCCGCGACCACGCCGACCTGCGGGAGTTTCTGGAGACCTATGGCGTGTCCGAGGACCAGCTCCGGCGGGAGTATTGAGAACCCGCAAATCAAAAGCACCGGCCCGCCCTCTGAGAGGACGGGCCGGATTTTTTGCAAACAACAGCTGTCGGACGGGTGCGTCCGTCAACCAAGCTCCCCGTCGCCGGGCAGAAATCCAAAACGAAACCACCCTGGCGGTCAGCGAGCTAAAGTTCTTTTTGCCTACTTTTTCTTTCAAGAAATAGCCGTGTCCATCAGGCAGACTTCCCGTCGCCGAGTAGAAATCCAAAACGAAACCACCTTGGCGGTCAGCGAGCCAAAGTTCTTTTTGCCTACTTTTTCTTTCAAGAAAAAGTAGGTCAGGGACGGCCCAGCAGGGCGAACATGTTCTTCTTGTAGGCCTCCACGCCGGGCTGGTTGAAGGGGTTGACCCCCAGCACGTGGCCGCTGATGCCGCAGGACAACTCGAAGAAATAGAACAGCTCGCCCAGGGCGTGAACGTCCATCTTGTCCAGGCGGAGCACCATGGAGGGCGCGCCGCCGTCCTTGTGGGCGGCCAGGGTGCCCTTGAAAGCCATCTCCCGGACAAAGCTCAGGGGCTTGCCCGCCAGATAGTTCAGGTTGTCCCCGTTGTCGTCGCTGTAGGGAATGGCGATGTCACAGCCGGTGTCGTCCACATAGATGACCGTTTCAAACAGGTGCCGCTCGCCGTCCTGAATATACTGCCCCAGAGAGTGCAGGTCGGTGGTGAACTGAGCGGAGGCCGGGAAAATGCCCTTGCCGTCCTTGCCCTCGGACTCGCCAAACAGCTGCTTCAGCCACTCGCCCACGAAGGAATAGGAGGGCTCATAGGAGCAGAACAGCTCGATCTTCTTGCCCGCGCGGTACAGCAGGTTCCGGGCCGCCACATACTGCCACACCGGGTTGGACATATCCCGCTTGTCAAAGGCGTTCATGGCGTCCCGGGCGCCGGCCATCAGCGCGCCGATGTCAGTGCCAGCCACGGCGATGGGCAGCAGGCCCACGGCAGACAGCACGGAGAACCGGCCGCCTACGTCGTCGGGCACCACAAACGTCTCCCAGCCGTTGGAATCGGCCAGGGTCTTGAGGGCCCCCCGGGCCTTGTCGGTGGTGGCGTAGATGCGCTTGTCCGCGTCCTCGCCGTACTGCTTCACCAGCAGGTCCCGGAACACCCGGAAGGCCACGGCGGGCTCGGTGGTGCCGCCGGACTTGGAGATCACGTTGATGGACCAGTCCCGGTCGTCCAGCTTGTGGATGACCGCCTCCAGCTGGTTGGGGCTGAGGGAGCAGCCCACAAAGCAGATCTCCGGACCGTCGGAGGGGAACACCTCCAGCGCCGCCCGGGCCCCCAGATAGGAGCCGCCGATGCCGATGACCACCAGCACCTGGGAATCCTTGCGGATCTGGGCGGCGGCCTTCTGGATGCGGTCGAGCTCATCCTTGTCATAGTTCTCGGGCAGGCGCACCCAGCCCACAAAATCGGAGCCGGGGGCGGCGGGATCGTAGAGCTTGGCGTGGGCGGCCTCCACCTCGGGGGCCATGGCGTTGATCTGGTCCTGGGAGACCACACCTTCCAGATTGGACAGGTCAAGCTTGAGCATTTACAATCACTCCTCGTATAATAAGTTTCAAGTTAATAGGTTTTCAGTATCAGCAGGCTTAGAGATACCCGTGATACAATAGCTGTAGGACAGCAGGGATAAGTTCTGTTCACTCCCGTAGAGCCGAAAGGCT